>NZ_JCAXEB010000059.1:0-743 GCF_059758655.1 Flavobacterium sp. GQ95 | reverse complement strand
AAAACAACAACAAAATTAAAAATCTGTAATTTTTCATAAATTAAAAATATATTATTTTATATACTGAAGCCTGCCAGCTTAAATAGCAACCAGGACTAGTATTCCTTTAATAAGCAAAGCAAACCCAAAGAACACATCAATTTTATCCTAAAATCTCCGTATCCACTTATATTTTAATTGCAAAAAAAGCTTTAGCCATTTTTTTTTCATCTCTGTATATCATATCTATTGTTCTCTGCTAAATCATATAAAAAGCAGTATTTGAATTATTGCAGAAACAAATTGCAAAAAGCTGGTATGAATTTCAATATTAAAATTGACCACTCAACGTCGAACAAACCCAAAATCCTAAAAAACGTCAAAAATAGTCACCTGATCTCAAAACATAAGAAAAAGCACTACTCAGATATACATACAAAGGAAATTATTAATTAAATCCCTTATTTTTAAAACATTAGAAGGCTCTATATAGATTCATGAGTAATAAAACTTGTTTTCACAAAATACTTATCTAGCACCTGCCATTCACAAGTACAAACAACAATACAGTGCTTTTTTTTAAAATTTTACCTTTTTTACAATAGCTCTTTTCAAATCCTAACATCCATTGTAATGCTGCAAAAATAACACAAGCCCGTTTTTCCTATATACCTGCTTAGGACATAAAACTATTAGAATAAGACATAAAACTATCAGATAAAATTGCAGGCTGCCACCCAAAAGAAGAAGAGAAATATCAAATA
>NZ_JCAXEB010000058.1:0-745 GCF_059758655.1 Flavobacterium sp. GQ95 | reverse complement strand
TAAAGAACAACAAAATTAAAAATCTGTAATTTTTCATAATTAAAAATATATTATTTTATATACTTGAAGCCTGCCAGCTTAAATAGCAACCAGGACTAGTATTCCTTTAATAAGCAAAGCAAGCTCAAAGAACACATCAATTTTATCATAAAATTTTCCGTATCCACTTATATTTTAATTGCAAATAAAAGCTTTAGCCATTTTTTTTCATCCCTGTATATCATATGTATTGTCCCCTGCTAAATCATATAAAAAGCAGCATTTGAATTATTGCAGAAATAAATAGCAAAAAACTGATATGAATTTCAATATTAAAATTGACCGCTCAACGTTGAACAAACCTAAAATCCTAAAAAACGTCAAAAATAGTCACCTGATCTCAAAACATAAGAAAAAGCACTACTCAGATATACATGCGCAGCAAATTATTAACTAAATCCCTTATTTTTAAAAGATTGGAAGGCTCCATATAGATTCATGAGTGGTAAAACTTGTTTTTATAAAATACTCATGTAGTAGCCGCCATTCACAAGTACAAACAACAATACAGTGCTTTTTTTTAAAAAATTTTACCTTTTTTACAATAGCTCTTTTCAAATCCTGCATCCATTGTAATGCTGCAAAAATAATACAAGCCCATTTTTCCTATATACCTGCTTAGGACATAAAACTATTAGGATAAGACATAAAACTATCAGATAAAATTGCAGGCTGCCATCCAAAAGAAGAAGAGAAATATCAAATA
>NZ_JCAXEB010000057.1:0-784 GCF_059758655.1 Flavobacterium sp. GQ95 | reverse complement strand
TCAATAATTTAAGATGCAAATTTATAAGTATTTATATAGGGAGTTTCTCTATTAATAACAGCAAAAACTCTGCTTATAAGTTTGCATCTAATATTATTTAAAACCAACATTGGATTTTTGCCTTCTGCTTTTTTCTTGTTGTAATATTCTTTTAATTGAGGATCATATTTCAATGTTGTCATAGCACACATTTGCAATAATGACTTCATTTTTTTGTCTGCCATAGAATTAACTTTCGTCCTTCCTTTTACACTGGAACCAGATGAATTCTCAAAAGGAGCCACACCTGAATAACAGGCAAATTGCCTCCAGTTTTTAAAGGCTGTAAATCCTTTTGTAGCAATAATTAGATAGATGCTTGTTTGTTCTCCCAGTCCGGGAATTGTTCTAATAAGTTGATTCTGTTTTAATAGTTGATCGTTTGCTTTAATAATCTCTTTAATTTTTAATTCAATTTTAGTGATTGATTTTTTAATAGACTTTAACAAGGCTTCATTGATATTAGCGACTTCTTTAAAAACTGTTTTACTGACAAATGCCTTATTTTCTTTCGTACTTTGTACAAGTAATAATGCTTTAAGCATTTTCTCTCTTTCTGTATAAAGCATCTTTAATTTTTGAACATCTATTTCTGCCGGAGTAAAAAGTTTTAATTTATCAATGTTTCTATAGCTGTAATAAGAAATGTCCTTAGCATCAATTCTGTCATTCTTTCCTCTTGAAATTCCCTTTGATTTTTTGATTTCAATTGCAGGAACAATCCATAAATCTAAATTAAGATTTA
>NZ_JCAXEB010000056.1:0-793 GCF_059758655.1 Flavobacterium sp. GQ95 | reverse complement strand
CTCTGCTGTTCTCACCGCTGTTGAAGAAGCCGTGAAATTTGAGACCGGAAAACCTACAGTAATCATATCGGCAACTGTTTTGGTATGGCTCCCTGCATCGTTTGTCACCCTAAGGGCAACACTGTATATGCCCGGTTCTGTGAAGGTAAAACCCGGGTTTTGCTCTGTTGAAGTAAATTTCTCAACCCCCTCCCTGCTGATTGTCCACAACCAGGAAGTTGGCGCGTTACCCGAAGTATCGCTAAACGTTACAGTACCTCCTGTTTTCACCGCTGTTGAAGAAGCCGTAAAATCAGCCACCGGTAATGTTGTTACCCTAATCATATCGGCAACTGTTTTGGTATGGCTGCCAAAAGCATTGCCCACCGTAAGTGCAACACTATACAGACCCTGTTCTGTGAAGGCAAAACTAGGGTTTTGCTCTGTTGAAGTGAATTTTAAAGCCCCTTCCTTGTTAATTTTCCACAACCAGGAAACAGGAGCCCCCTTTGATGCATCGGTAAAAATTACAGTATCGCCTGTTTTAACAGAAGTGGACCCTGCCGTAAAATCAGCCACAATAATACCTACAGCAATCATATCGGAAACTGTTTTGGTATGGCTGCCAAAGGCATTGCCCACCGTAAGCACAACACTATACAATCCCTGTTCTGCGAATGTAAAACTTGGGTTTTGCTGTGTTGAAGTGAATTTCTCAACTCCTCCCTTGCTGATTTTCCACAACCAGGAAACAGGGTCATTTTTTGAAGTATCGGTAAAGAGAATACTATCACCGGTTTTAACAGAAGTGGAT
>NZ_JCAXEB010000055.1:0-887 GCF_059758655.1 Flavobacterium sp. GQ95 | reverse complement strand
TTTGTCAAAAGTAGTCAAAACAGGTGAAAGTGTAGTTTTTACAGGTACCCCGGCTACTGATCCTGTTTGCTGGTCCTGGAAAGTCGGCAATAAGGATAGGGGTGTAGTGTTTACTTCCGAGCAGCAAAACCCAGGTTTTGTATTTGCTGAATCAGGATTATACAGTATCGAATGTAGGGCAAGGAATGCTTTTGGCAACGATACAAAAAGAGTAACCGATAGGATTGGGGCAACAGCGCCTCCATTAGCAGATTTTGCTGTTTTAAATTATGTTTCAAAGGCAGGCTGGGTTTTAAAATCGGTAAGTAGTGAGGAGAGACTTAATCGTGCATTCCAAGCTTTTGACGGTAATAGTAACTCATCTTGGTCAAGCAATAGGGCGGTATATCCGCATGAAATTCAGATTGATATGGGGGTATCCTGTAAAATAGACGGGTTTAGGGCAGAAACAGATCCTGTCTATGGTCTTATTAAAGATTTTGAATTTTCGGTAAGCTCTGATGGGGAAAACTGGATCGTGGTAAAAACAGGTACCTGGGATAAAACGAAGGCTATAAAAGAAGAATCTTTTTTAGCGGTTACTGCCCGCTACATTCGGTTTAAGGCTTTGTCGGGACTTGATGATTTTACGTATGCTACTATAAAAGAATTAGATGTAAAACGTGCAAATGATGATATAGTGCAGGTTTTAGCAGGGGAACCGGTTTTGTTGCAGGATCGATCCGGCAATGCGCCTGTTTCGTGGTTATGGAAAATCAGCAAGGATGGGGTTGTGAAATTTACTTCTGTAGAGCAAAATCCAAATTTTGTTTTTACAGAGGCCGGTTTGTATAGTGTGGAGCTTACGGCGAGCAACGCAGAAGGCAGCCATACTAAAACTATTGAGG
>NZ_JCAXEB010000054.1:0-893 GCF_059758655.1 Flavobacterium sp. GQ95 | reverse complement strand
CTTGTCGAAAGTGATCAAAACAGGTGAAAGTGTAGTTTTTACAGGTACCGCGACTACTGATCCTGTTTGCTGGTCGTGGAAAGCCGGCAACAAGGATAGGGGTGTAGTGTTTGGTTCCGAGCAGCAAAACCCAGGTTTTGTATTTGCTGAATCAGGATTATACAGTATCGAATGTAGGGCAAGGAATGCTTTTGGCAACGATACAAAAAAAGCAACAGACAGGATTAGGGTAACAGCGCCTCCGTTAGCAGATTTTGCTGTTTTAAATTATGTACCTAAAACAGGCTGGGTTTTAAAATCGGTAAGTAGTGAAGAAGGATATAATGGTGCATACCGGGTTTTTGATGGTTTAATTCATACTTATTGGCAAAGCAATTTTAAGACAGCTGTATATCCGCATGAAATTCAGATTGATATGGGGGTTGCCTGTAAAATAGACGGGTTTAGGGCCGAAACAGATCCTGTCTATGGTCTTATTAAAGATTTTGAGTTTTCGGTAAGCTCTGACGGGGAAAACTGGATCGTGGTAAAAACAGGTACCTGGGATAAAACGAAGGCTATAAAAGAAGAATCTTTTTCAGCGGTTACTGCCCGCTACATCCGGTTTAAGGCTTTATCCGGAATTGAGGGTTTTATGTATGCTCTTATAAGAGAATTAGATGTAAAACGTGCAAATGATAACGTAACGCAGGTTTTAGCAGGGGAACCGGTTTTGTTGCAGGATCGATCCGGCAATGCGCCTGTTTCGTGGTTATGGAAAATCAGCAAGGACGGGGTTGTGAAATTTACCTCTGTAGAGCAAAATCCAAAATTTGTTTTTACAGAGGCCGGTCTGTATAGTGTGGAGCTTACGGCGAGCAACACAGAAGGCAGCCATACTAAAACTACTCAGA
>NZ_JCAXEB010000053.1:0-935 GCF_059758655.1 Flavobacterium sp. GQ95 | reverse complement strand
TCTCTTGCCTTTTCGTTCGTGATCGTTCCCAAATACCAATCAGCGCTGTTTCTGTCTTTACGAACTGTTGTGATATATTCACCAATTTTTCCTTCCAATACTTTTGTGTCTTCCCAGTCTGTTGGAACATCTTTTAAGAATTGTAAAGCTGGTTTTCCTTCGTAATTTTCAGGCAAATCGGCCATCATCTGAATTGGAGCATAAATCGTTACATACAATGCCAATTGCTGTGCCGCCGTTCCGTGCACTCTTTTTCCAGGATATCCTTGTTTTACCTCAACATCAAAGATTCCCGGTGTAAAATCCATTGGTCCTGAAAGTAATCTGGTAAATGGAATAATCGTCAAGTGGTTTGGCGGATTTCCTTCACTCCACGCATTATACTCTTGTCCACGTGCCGCTTCTCTCGAAACCATGTTCGGGAAAGTTCTTCTTTCTCCGGTATCTTTTATCGATTCGTGATATAAAACTGCTAAATCATATTGCGCTGCTTTTTCTAAAATGTATCTGAAATAATTCACTCCAAATTGTCCGAAGTGCATTTCTTTCATGTTTAGTTTAGAACCTACGTGGCCAATTTTAACCGAATGGATTCCTAGTTTCTTGTACAACGCAAAACCTTCATCAACTTGTTTTAAGTAATTGATCAGGTTTGAACCCGTTTCGTGATAACCAATCAATTCAACGTCTTTTTTCTTTCCGTATTCCACCACTTTTTCTATGTCGAAATTGTCTGCACTTTTAGTGAAACTGAACATGTGCATATGGTTCTCATACCAGGCCGGTGTCCAGCCTTTGTTCCAGCCTTCGATCAATAGATGATGGAATCCTTCTTTTGCCGTAAAATCGATATATTCCTCGGCATGTTTGGTTGTAGCTCCCTGTTTTTCGCTTTCCCAAAAAGTATATTTTCCGATGTGCATTCCCCACCAGAT
>NZ_JCAXEB010000052.1:0-992 GCF_059758655.1 Flavobacterium sp. GQ95 | reverse complement strand
AGGCTATAGGTTCCCCCAGGCCAGCCTACAATACCATAGAACCCAACTGCATTGGTATTGTAAGGGATTCCTATAGAAGTTTTTAATTTTTTAAACGCAATGCCTGTTGAAATAAAAAAATTCCAGCTGTCTTGTTCAGCTACTGCCGGGATGGCAAAATCATTTTTCCCATCCCCGTTATAATCCCCCAAAAGAATTGGTTTGTCCAAAACAATTCCAGGATCTTCTAATGCGAATAACAGCACTATTTGTTTATTCTCATTTAGGCAATATACTTTAACCCAGCCTTTTGAAAAATG
Organism: Flavobacterium sp. GQ95; assembly: GCF_059758655.1. Classification (NCBI taxonomy): domain Bacteria; kingdom Pseudomonadati; phylum Bacteroidota; class Flavobacteriia; order Flavobacteriales; family Flavobacteriaceae; genus Flavobacterium; species Flavobacterium sp. GQ95. The sequence continues at coordinate 693 of NZ_JCAXEB010000052.1, read as the reverse complement.
CAGGATATCTGTTTTTCCATCACTGTTTACATCTCCGGTAATCACTTTATCATCCCGGTTTATGTTATCTAATAAATCACCGGCATAATTCATGAAATCTGTTGTTTTTCTTCTGTCCAGATCTATGAAATAGGTTTTCTTTGAAAATACTATAGATTCTTCCTGGGTAACATATGGATAGTTACTGCTGACTTTACAGCCCGAGCCAACACTTGTAAAAATATCCAGCGCCAGGACATCGGTGAGTCCGTCGCCATTAAAATCGCCGCTGACATATCTTTTATTCATTGCCTTTGCAGTAGCGGAGGTTCCACAATTCACCGATGGCACCGTTGGAAAATCAACCGACTTTTCATACTGCATGTAAATAGGAAAAACACTTCCGATGCAATAGGTCGTAAACTTCACAGCTGCAGTTCCTTTTATGACCGTCCACCCTTGCTGTGGTACTAATTTATTATCTGAGCTCAAAAAAGAAACCGGGAAAATATCTTCAAAAGCGCCTACAGTATGTTCATCACCGAGTTTGGTGGAACTGTCATGAAGATCGGTGTAAATCCAGTATTTCTTTTTGGCATCAACACCTGTGATCGGATATAGAATCAGGTCTGTTTTTCCATCGGCATCAAAGTCCCCCGAAACAGTCTGGGTATTGGTAAAATCAATATTGGATAAATTTAAGGTTACCGGATT
>NZ_JCAXEB010000051.1:0-1024 GCF_059758655.1 Flavobacterium sp. GQ95 | reverse complement strand
TGTGGACCAGTCAGTACCTACGGCAGATGCCGGCGCGGATTTTATCAAAACCTGTACTAACAATAACACAGGCAAAACGATCGGTGCAGCTGCTGTGGCAGGTACTACTTATCAGTGGAGTCCGGCAACGGGACTATCTGATGCAGCCATCTCAAACCCAATGGCCAACCCATCGGTTACTACGACCTATACGCTAACGTCGACCAATAGTACCACGGGCTGTACGGCCAGTGACGATGTAGTGGTAACAGTTGACCTGACTTTACCGACTGCTGATGCCGGCGCGGATTTTATCAAAACCTGTACTAACAATAACACAGGCAAAACGATCGGTGCAGCAGCGGTGGCGGGTACTACTTATCAGTGGAGTCCGGCAACGGGACTATCTGATGCAGCCATCTCAAACCCAATGGCCAACCCATCGGTGACTACCACCTATACGCTAACGTCGACCAATAGTACTACGGGCTGTACGGCCAGTGATGATGTAGTGGTAACAGTTGACCTGACTTTACCGACTGCTGATGCCGGAGCGGATTTTATCAAAACCTGTACTAACAATAACACAGGTAAAACGATCGGGATGACAGCGGTGGCGGGTACTACTTATCAGTGGAGTCCGGCAGCGGGATTATCTGATGCAGCCATCTCAAACCCAACGGCCAACCCATCGATGACTACCACCTATACACTAACGGCAACCAATAGTACCACAGGCTGTACGGCAACCGATATGGTGATTGTTACCGTGGATGATGTTCTTCCTAAGGCGGGACCTGACAAAGCAGCTATTCAATTTGGAAGTGTAGAAATGGAAGCAGAAGGTTTTGGAACCTGGACAGCTTCAGTGAATAATCCAGGGACTGCAACTATAATGGAAGCATCTAATCCTAAATCAATTATTCAGAGTTTTAGCACGATTGGTACTTACAATTTTATCTGGACGGCAACCAACGGCTGCCAAGATATAGTTAAGATAGAAGTTGCCAATACCCCTATTGTTGCAGTTGATGATAATTATACG
>NZ_JCAXEB010000050.1:0-1071 GCF_059758655.1 Flavobacterium sp. GQ95 | reverse complement strand
ATCTCCTGTTTTCACCGCTGTTGAAGAAGCCGTGAAATTTGAGACCGGAAAACCTACAGTAATCATATCGGCAACTGTTTTGGTATGGTTCCCAGCATCGTTTGTCACCCTAAGGGCAACACTGTATATGCCCGGTTCTGTGAAGGTAAAACCTGGATTTTGCTCTATTGAACTAAATTTCTCAACTCCCTCCCTGCTGATTGTCCACAACCAGGAAGTCGGTGCATTACCCGAAGTATCGCTAAAAGTTACAGTACCTCCTGTTTTCACCGCTGTTGAAGAAGCCGTAAAATCAGCCACCGGTAATGTTGTTACCCTAATCATATCGGCAACTGTTTTGGTATGGCTGCCAAAAGCATTGCCCACCGTAAGGACAACACTATAAAGTCCTTGTTCTGTAAAGGCAAAACTAGGGTTTTGCTCTGTTGAAGTGAATTTCTCAACTCCTTCCTTGTTAATTTTCCACAACCAGGAAACAGGAACACCCTTTGATGCATCGGTAAAAATTACAGTATCGCCTGTTTTAACAGAAGTGGACCCTGCCGTAAAATCAGCCACAATAATACCTACAGCAATCATATCGGAAACTGTTTTGGTATGGCTGCCAAAAGCATTGCCCACCGTAAGGACAACACTATACAATCCCTGTTCTGCGAATGTAAAACTTGGGTTTTGCTCTGTTGAAGTGAATTTCTCAACTCCTCCCTTGTTGATTTTCCACAACCAGGAAACAGGATCATTTTTTGAAGTATCGCTAAAGAGAATACTCTCACCGGTTTTAACAGAAACAGACCCTGCCGAAAAATCAGCCACTGGAAGACCTACAGCAATCATATCAGCCACTGTTTTAGTATGGTTCCCTGCCTTGTTTGTCGCGGTAAGGGCAACGCTATAGAGTCCCGCTTCGGTGAAGGTAAAACTTGGGTTTTGCAGCTCAGAGGTGAATTTTACCACACCGCCCCTGCTTATTTTCCAGGACCAGGAAACCGGGACATTGGTCGAGGTATCGGTAAAAGTTGCACTTCCTCCCGTTTTCACCGCTGTTGAAGAAGCGGTAAAATCAGCTGCCGG
>NZ_JCAXEB010000005.1:0-381498 GCF_059758655.1 Flavobacterium sp. GQ95 | reverse complement strand
GCTTCGCCTGTTCCCTAGCGCTCGGGTCCAAATTCCAAAATTCATTGGCTCTTCTCTGTTTGATAAAACTCTCTTATATATTAAAGTACATTTTACTTCCTTATATATACATATATATGTATAAAAAACAAACCCGACAGCTTTTGGAAAACTGTCGGGTCGTAATACTATATAAGGAATGCTATTTATCTTTGGCCTCTTCAGTTTTGGCTTGTTTTGCTTTTGCTTCCCATTGATTCATTAGAACACTATAATTTATTGGTTTAGCAGGTTTCTGATTTACCAATCGGCCGGACTCGAATGCTCTTTGGAGAATAGTTTCTATTAAATAGTCTTCATTGACTTCGTATGGATTGTATTCTTTCTTTAAACTGATATCGAATAAATTGGCGGTCGTGTTTGAGACAAAGGCTTTGAAACCACTCTTTAAGGTTCTGATTAATTCATATGTTGTGATTCCAGTTTGTCTGTGAACCAGCTTTACTAGAATTTGGCCCTGTTTACGCGAAAGTTTTTTTAGTCTTGCTTCGAATTCATTATTAAGGTAGTCTTCTACAATTTTAAAATACTTCTTTTTTTCACGATTGGTTTTCAAACGTGCCATTCCCTGATTTAGAGCCGTCAATCGATCTGCAGCTAATTTAGCATACGGATACACTTTATAAACTCTATTCTGTAGAATCATGAATTGCTTTTGCGCTTCGGGATCGAGCTTTTCTTTGGTAATGATAATCTCAGGCAATTCAATAGTATCGCCCAAAATCGAATCCTGTTCGGTTAGAATATAGCCCATTTGCTCGTTTTCTTTTGGCGTAACCTGAGCCTGGCTTGTAAACGAAATCAACATAAAGAATAATAGAATGTAGGTAAATCTCATTGAGTCATAATTTAAATGTAAAATTATATATTTATATACAACTCTAATACCAAATTTATAATTTAGCAAAAAAATATTTTTATGAGTACTGAATCTATCTTAAAAGATACCTCAATTGCTTTCCTGGAAAGCTACCTAAATAACGCCTCACCTACGGGATATGAAAGTGAAGGGCAAAAACTTTGGATGAATTATTTAAAACCATATGTTGACACTTTTATTACGGATACTTATGGAACGGCTGTTGGAATTATAAATCCTGATGCTCCTTTTAAAGTTGTAATCGAAGGTCATGCTGATGAAATTTCGTGGTATGTTAATTATATTACTGATGATGGTCTATTATATGTAATACGTAATGGTGGTTCTGATCACCAGATTGCGCCGTCAAAAAGAGTCAATATTCATACTAAAAAAGGAATTGTAAAAGGTGTTTTTGGATGGCCAGCTATTCATACTCGTTTACGGGACAAGGAAGAGATTCCGAAATTGAGTAACATTTTTATCGATTTAGGATGCGAAACTAAAGAACAAGTTCTTGAAATGGGTGTTCATGTGGGTTGCGTGATTACTTACCCTGATGAATTCATAATTTTGAACGAGAACAAATTTGTTTGTCGTGCTATCGACAACAGAATGGGCGGTTTTATGATTGCCGAAGTTGCTCGTTTATTACATGAAAATAAAAAAATACTTCCGTTTGGATTGTATATTGTAAACTCGGTTCAGGAAGAGATAGGTTTACGTGGTGCTGAAATGATTGCACAAACCATTAAACCAAATGTAGCCATTATTACTGATGTTTGTCACGATACGACTACCCCAATGATTGACAAAAAAGTAGAAGGCGATCTTAAAATGGGCAAAGGTCCCGTAATTGCTTATGCTCCGGCAGTTCAAAATAAATTACGCGATTTAATTGTGGATACGGCTGAGGAAAATGAAATTCCGTTTCAACGTAGCGCAATTTCCAGAGCGACCGGAACAGATACCGATGCTTTTGCTTATAGCAACGGTGGTGTAGCATCTGCATTGATTTCATTACCTTTACGTTATATGCATACCACGGTCGAAATGGTTCATAGAGAAGATGTTGAAAATGTGATTCAATTGATTTATGAGTCATTATTGAAGATTAAAAACAATGAGACTTTCTCTTACTTCAAATAACAATAAAATTTAAAACGTCAATTCGGTTAATCATTTAGCCGAATTGACTAATAAAAAATAGCATGAAAATACTACTACTCGAAGACGATTTTACTTTATCTAAAGAAATCTCCGCATTCTTTACCTCAAAAGAATTCGAGTGTGTACCTTATTATGATGGATCCTTATTATTGAAAAAGTATTTCCCCAACGAATATGATTTAATCATTCTTGATATTAATGTTCCAGGGACAAACGGAATTGACGTTTGCAAGGGAATTCGTGAAGTTGATAAAAAGACACCTATTATAATGTTAACGGCTTTTAGCGAAATTGAAGATAAACTGGCTTCTTTTGATAATGGTGCTGATGATTATTTGGTAAAACCTTTTCATTTTGAGGAATTGTATGCACGAAGTTCTTCCTTATTAAGACGAAAAGAGGTTCCGCAACAATCAGAGAAAAAAATTATAATTCAGGATTTAGAAATTCTGGAAGATGATATGAAAGTATTCCGCTTAGGCGAAGAAATAAAATTGACTCCAAAAGAATTTAAATTGATTTTGATTCTGGCTCATGCCAAAGGAAAAGTATTATCTAAACAATTTATTGCCGAGAAACTTTGGGATTATCATATTGAAACCAATCAGAATACGATTGAAGTTTATATCAATTTTTTAAGAAAGAAAATTGATAAAGACCACGAAACAAAACTGATTCGGACCAAAATTGGTTACGGATATTATTTAAGCGCTCAGGAATGACATTAAAAAACCGGATATCACTTTTAGTCAGTTTGCTTTTTACAATCCTATTTGGATTGGCATCTACCGTGATATTTGTTTTATATTCTAATTTCAGAAAAGAAGAATTTCGTGATCGTCTTGAAATAAAGGCACTTTCGAACATTAAACTTTTGGTTAATGTTAAAGAAGTTGATGATCAGCTTTTAAAAATGATTGATCAAAACTCCATCAATAAACTATATGACGAAAAAACATTAGTATTTGACTCTCATTACAAGCTTATATACAGCAGTATTGACGATGCCAAAATTAATTGGTCTATTGAAGATTTAAAATACCTTAAAAAACATAAAACTTTTTTTAAACAACAAGGCGATTATGAAGTTTATGGTGTTTTCTATGATACAAAAGACAAGGATTTTTATGCTTTGATATCTGCAACTGATGATTATGGTAAACGAAAACTGCTTTTTCTTAGATATACTTTAATTGTATCGTATATATTTTTTACCTGTATTTGCTGGATTCTGACATCCTTTATGGTAAAAAAAGCCATGAGTCCGTTGCGTATTTTCCATCAAAAAATAAAAAACATAAATGAGAACAATCTTGACACCCGTATAGAATCAAAAAGTACTAAAAATGAAATCGATTTGATTGCCAATGAATTTAATTTCATGATGGATCGAATTGAAATTTTTTATCAAAAACAAAAAGAATTTACAGCGCATGCCTCGCACGAGCTCAGAACTCCGTTGTCCAGAATAACGTCGCAGATTGAAAATACAATTACTGATTCTGCAACTTCTGATAAAGGAAAATCTTTTCTAAAAACTATTTTATCTGATGTCAATCAATTAACTGAATTGATTAATTCATTATTGGTTCTTTCTAAAATAGACAATAAGAATCATGAAAATTATGAAGTGCATCGAATGGATGAAATTCTGTTTTCGGCAATTGAAAACTTGAATAAAAGCTTTCCCGATTTCGTTATTCTTTTTGAAATGGAAGAAAACGACAATTTAGATAATGCTTTGGAAATTAAAGGAAACAAAAACTTACTAGAAATTGCTTTAAACAATGTCTTAAAAAATGCTTGCGTTTACTCTGATAACAAACAAGCCAAAGTGAAAATTAGTGCTGAAAAGGAACATCTTATTATTTCGATTTCAAATACTGGAAATACATTAAACGAAAACGAGCAAAAAAATCTTTTTCAACCATTTATGCGTGGTGTCAATTCTAAAGGCACAACTGGTTTTGGACTTGGATTACGAATTGTCAATCGTATTTTAATACTTCATAAAGCCGAAATCAAATACCGTGTTCCTGATAAAAATACTAATCTCTTTCAATTGATTTTTTATTAAAATCTTTTTCACTTCCATCTAAATACATTTTTAAGGTCTTTTTAAGGTTGTTCTTAAGGCGTCTTAAAGTCTAGCGATAGCATCTTTGTATCAAATAAAACCGATATAATGAAAAAGTTAATTGCACTCCTATTTCTGATTTTAGCAAGTCAGGCAGGCTTTGCTCAAAAAACAGTCACGCTGGAAGATTGTGAAAGCCAATTTTTAAAAAACAATCTTTTTTTACTGGCCTCTCAATATAATATTGATGCTTCAAAAGCATTAACTATTCAAGCCCGTATTTGGGATAATCCGATGATTACGGCAGAATTAAATGCATATAATCCCGAAAGAAATAAATATTTTGATATTGGAAAAGATGGTCAGAAAGCATTTGGTATTGAACAGCTTATTTATTTAGGAGGAAAAAAACGCAACGAAGTAAAACTGGCTCAAACCAATGAACAATTGGCCGAATTGCAATTTAATGATTTGCTAAGAACTTTAAAACTGCAATTACGTAAAAGCTTTTACACCGTTTATTACAACACCAAAAGTCTTGAAACTACTGATAAACAACTGGCTCATATTGAAGATTTGATCAACTCCTACTCCATTCAGGCGCAAAAAGGAAATATTCCTTTAAAAGATGTTGTCCGTTTACAATCACTTTATCTGAACTTCAAAAATGAAAGAATGGAAGTTGTCAATAACAATATTGAAGAACAAGCGAATTTGAAATTGTTATTGAACTCTATTGAAACTGTTGTTCCAATTGTTTCGGATACAGAATTCAATAAATATCTTAAAACTATAAACTTTGATTTAAAATCATTTGAAGATCAGGCTATCGCCAATCGTCCTGATTATTTAGCCAAGCAAAAAGAAATTGATGCCAACGAAATCAATGTAAAATGGCAAAAATCACTTTCGGTACCTGATATTACTGTTGGTGCAAACTACGATCAACGAAGTGGTGCTTTTAATAAGGAAGCTAATTTGACCCTTGGAATCCCTCTTCCTCTTTGGAATAAAAACAAAGGAAATATAAAGTATGCTCAAACCATTTTAGATCAATCTAAAGTCGAAAAACAAAATTTTGATTTGCAACTGCAAACTGAAATTACATCAGCCTGGAATAAATGGGATGAATCACGTAAAAACTATGCTGTTATAAAACCAACCGTTAACGCAGACTTTGATGCAGTCTACAACGGAATGTTGACCAATTTTCAAAAACGAAATGTGAGTTTATTAGAATTTACAGATTTTATGGAGAGCTACAATCAGGCAACAGTTCAGGTTAATGAATTGAAGAAAAAACTAGCCCTTTCCGGAGAAGAATTAAACAGTACCATAAACAAAGACTTATTTTAAAACTAATTAAAGATGAAACATAAACTAATAATAGGAATTGCAATTGTGAGTCTGGCATTCGCAAGCTGTAAAAAGGAAGTTGAGAATCCGCAGACCAATACTTCTTTTGCATTAAGTGATTCAATGCTAAAAACAACTACAACAGCTGTAGCACAAACACAACCTGTAAAAAACGAATTAAGTTTTTACGGGAAAATTACAGCTGATAACAATAAAATGATTGATGTTTATCCGCTTGTGGGTGGAAATGTAATTAAAGTAAATGTTGAACTTGGAGATTACGTACACAAAGGACAAGTTTTGGCAACAATAAAAAGTACTGATATTGCCGATTTTGAAAAACAATCTCTCGATGCAAAAAGTGATTTATTAGTGGCTAAAAACAATTTGAAAGTGGCTCAGGAATTATTTGATGGAAAATTAAATTCGGAAAGTGATGTATTACAAGCAAAATCTGAAGTAACTAAAGCACAATCTCAATTAGGCAAAATTCAAGAAACTTACAAGATCTATAATATTAAGGCCGGTTCTATTTATGAAGTTACGGCTCCAATTAGCGGATTTATTATTCAAAAAAGTATTAATCAGGACATGCTTTTGAGAAGTGACCGTTCTGAAAACATCTTTGACATTGCTGAAATCAGTGAGGTTTGGGCAATGGCAAATATCAATGAAACCGATATTGATAAAGTAAAATTAGGAATTGATGCTGATGTAACCACTTTGAGTTATCCTGATAAAGTTTTTAAAGGAAAAGTAGATAAAATTTTCAACGTAATTGATCCGGAAACCAAAGCGATGCAGGCACGTGTAAAACTGCAAAATCCTGGTTATTTATTAAAACCAGATATGAATGCCAACATCAAATTATCTTTTAAAGAAGATAAATCTTTGATTGCTATTCCGAGTGATGCCATTGTTTTTGATAAAAGCAAAAACTTCGTCATGGTTTTTAAAGATCGTCACAATATCGAGACAAGACAAGTTGAAGTTTACAGTGTTGTGGGAGATACTACCTACATTAAAAGTGGCCTGAAAGAAAATGAAAAGGTCATTACTAACAATCAGTTATTTATTTATCGCGCCTTAAACGAATAAATCATGAACAAATTCATTAGAAATATTATTGCTTTTTCACTTAAGAATAAAGCATTCACTTTTTTTTGGGTGGGATTATTGGCGGTTGCCGGATTTATTTCCTTTAAAAATATGCCAATTGACGCCTTTCCGGATGTAACGAATACTCAGATTATTATCATTACACAATGGAATGGAAAAAGTGCTGAAGAAGTGGAACGTTTTGTGACTTCTCCAATTGAAATCTCCATGAACTCGGTACAGAAAAAGACCAGTGTTCGTAGTATTACCATGTTTGGATTATCTGTAATCAAAATTATTTTTGATGATGGAGTCGATGATACTTTTGCACGTCAGCAGGTTAATAATTTATTGAAAAATGTTTCGCTTCCAGAAGATGTTGAGCCAGATGTTCAACCTCCGTACGGGCCAACCGGAGAAATATTCAGATACATAGTAAAAAGTAACAGCAGAGACAGTAGAGAATTATTGACTTATCAAAACTGGGTTATCGACAAACAACTTCGTTCTGTTCCTGGTGTTGCCGATTTAAATGTTTTTGGAGGTCAAACCAAAACTTATGAAGTTGGTGTTGATCCTATCAAATTAGCAAAATACAACATTACGCCATTACAAGTTTATAATGCTGTAAACGCAGGAAACTTAAATGTTGGTGGAGATATTATTGAGAAAAATGGACAAGCTTTTGTAGTTCGTGGTGTTGGACTTTTAAAATCTATTCCGGATATTGAAAATATAATTGTTGATGATGCCGGAGGAAATCCAATTCTGGTAAAAAATGTTGCTTCAGTTTATGAAAGTTCAATGCCGAGAGTGGGCCAAACCGGAATTGGAAAAAACGATGACGCTGTTGAAGGAATTGTTGTGATGCGAAAAGGTGAAAACGCTCAGGAAACGTTAGCTCTGATCAAAGATAAAATCAAATATTTAAATGATAATGTTCTTCCGAAAGACATTAAAATAGAAACGTTTTACGATCGCGATAATTTGATGAATTTCACGACCGAAACCGTAATGCACAATTTATTTGAAGGAATCATTCTGGTTACTTGTGTCGTATTTCTTTTTATGGCCGATTGGCGAACTACTTTCACAGTTTCGATTGTTATTCCGCTGTCCTTATTATTTGCCTTTTTATGTCTAAAAATGATGGGGATGAGCGCTAACTTACTGAGTTTGGGTGCAGTCGATTTCGGAATTATTATTGATGGCGCGGTGGTTATGGTCGAGGGATTGTTTGTGGTGTTAGACCACCGAGCGCATCAATTGGGAATGACGGCTTACAATAAAATTGCCAAAGGAAGTTTGATTAAAAAAACAGGAACTGAAATGGGTAAAGCTATTTTCTTTTCTAAATTAATCATCATTACTGCTTTATTGCCAATTTTCTCATTCCAGAAAGTAGAAGGAAAAATGTTCTCGCCCCTTGCCTATACTTTAGGTTTTGCGTTAATGGGAGCTTTACTTTTTACTTTGACATTAGTTCCGGTTTTATCACATATTCTATTAAATAAAAATGTAAAAGAGAAAAATAATCCGTTCGTGAATTTCTGGGATAGAATTGTAAGCAAAGGATTTGCATGGACTTTTAAACATAAAGTAAAAACGCTGATCGCTTCAATAACTATTTTGGTTGCAGTTTTTTTCTCTGCTACTTTTTTAGGAACTGAATTCCTGCCACAATTAAATGAAGGCGCATTATGGGTAACGGCAGAATTGCCCATGAGTACATCACTTCCTGAAAGCGTACAAACGGCTTCAATGATTCGAAAAGATCTCGAAAGTTTTCCGGAAGTCAAAAATGTATTGTCGCAAACGGGCCGAAGCAACGACGGAACAGATCCAAACGGATTTGGATTTATTCAGCTTCAGGTTGACTTGAAACCAAAATCAGAATGGAAACGAAATATTAATATGGATGAATTGATTAATGAAATGGATAATAAACTGAAAGTTCATCAGGGAATTACCTATAATTATTCTCAACCCGTTATTGATAATGTAGCCGAATCTGTAGCTGGTTTTAAAGCATCAAATGCTGTGAAAATTTATGGTGATGATTTGGATAAACTAGATGAATTATCAAACGAAGTTCTGGCAAAAATTAAAGATATTCCTGGTATAAAAGATGCAGGGATTCTGAGAAATGTTGGTCAACCAGAAATCAGTGTGATTCTGGACAGAGAAAAAATGGCTGCTTACGGCGTTACATTAAGTGATGCTCAAGCCGTTTTAGAATTAGCTTTTGGTGGAAAAACGGCTACTCAAAAATATGAAGATGAGAAAAAATTTGATGTCAGAGTTCGTTTTTCTAAAGAATACCGTAAAGATGAAGAAGATTTGGCCGAGCTTAAAGTTCCAACCATTAGCGGTGTTAAAATTCCGTTGAAAGAGATCTGCGATATCAAAACTGTAACGGGCCCGGCTTTCATCTACAGAGATAATACAAACCGTTTTATTGGTGTAAAATTCTCTGTTCGTGATCGTGATTTAGGAAGCACTATTGCGGAAGCACAGAAAAAAGTAGCTGAATTAAAAATGCCAAATGGTTACACAACAGGCTGGACAGGGGAATTTGAAAATCAGGTTCGTGCCAGTGCGCGTTTAGCTCAGGTTGTACCAATCAGTTTAATTGGAATATTTGTATTGTTATTTATTTTATTCGGCAATATTAAAGACTCATTACTTGTTTTGGCGAATGTTCCGTTTGCAATTATAGGTGGAATTATGGCTTTACACATTACAGGAATGAATTTTGGAATCTCGGCAGGTGTAGGTTTTATTGCCTTACTTGGAATTTGTATTCAAAATGGTGTTATTTTGATATCCGAATTTCATCATAATCTGAAAGCCAAATTCACACTGGAAGAATCCATTTTTATGGGAGTAAAAGCCAGAACAAGAGCTGTAGTTATGACAGCGTTAATGGCATCGATAGGTTTAATGCCTGCTGCAATTTCAACAGGAATTGGTTCTGAATCACAAAAACCATTGGCTATTGTAATTATTGGGGGTTTAATAACAGCAACTATTTTAACGCTATTGGTTTTCCCGATAATCTTTTGGATTTTCAATCGCAAAAAACATGCTCCTATTGAGTAAGAGTTTAAAAATAAATTAATTGGTTAAATTGATTTGGCTTTGTTAGAGAAAAGCATCATTATTTTTTAATGGTGCTTTTTTGTTTCCGTTACATTTTAGTTTAATATCTTGCATCTCATCAATTAAACTATTTATGAAATATATCTACTTTTTAATTACGCTGTTTTCAATTTCATTATTAGCCTCAGTTATAAATCCGAAAGAAGGTTTTACTTGTTTTCTTGAAGTCATTCCGGCTATTATTGGTTTTTTGATTTTAACTTTCACTTTCAAAAAATTTCGTTTTACCAATTTCACTTATACTTTGATATTGATACATTGTATCATTTTATTTATTGGCGGTCATTATACCTATGCCGAAGTTCCGTTTTTTGATTATATCAAAGAAGTATTCCATCAAAGCAGAAATAATTATGATAAGGTGGGACATTTTGCCCAGGGATTTGTTCCTGCAATGATTATCAGGGAATTGTTTATCCGAAAAGAAGTAATCAATAATAAAAGCTTTTTCAACTTTATTATTGTCAGCATTTGTTTGGCGATTAGTGCCGCCTATGAATTTATCGAATGGTTTGTTTCGATTGCAACGGGCGAAGGCGGAGATTCTTTTTTAGGAACGCAGGGTTATATTTGGGACACCCAATCTGATATGTTATATGCAACGATTGGTGCAATTACTGCTTTGATTTTGTTTTCGAAAATTCAGGACAAGCAAATACACAAAATAGATTTTTAATTAACCTGTAGCATATAAATAAAAAACGACCTTCTGCTCAATGAAGGTCGTTTTGTATACTAACTCAAACTCGATTTAAACTGTTATTTTAAATCTTTCAATAGTGCTATAGCATCAGTTGCATTAGACAATTGTGCATATTTCAATGCAGTGAAACCTTGTTCATTTTTATCTCCAGGACGAGCTCCATTTTCTAACAAAACTTTAATTATTTCAACTTTGTTATAACGCGCTGCGATCATTAATGGTGTCATGTCTTCTGATTTCTCATTTACATCAGCACCGTAAGCGATAAATTTTTTAACTACTTCTACATCTCCTTTACTCACTGCTACGTGTAACGGAGCTGAGAAATTGTGCGAAACTTCAATTTTTGGATTCACTACTGATGATGTGTGATTCGCTGCCATTGAAACATTGGCAAAAGCTACTAAAGCTACTCCTAAAATAATTACTGAATTTTTCATGTTGATTGATTGTTAAATTGATTGATTATTGATGATTTTTAAATTCTATGTAAATGTAATTCTATTTTTTGTATTATGTATTACCAAGTACCTTGTTTTAACTAATTCTTAACATTCATTTAATAAAAACCTAATAAATTCTTTTGAATGTTAAATTACCGTTTCATATATAGACGCTCGTTTATTCAATATGTTACAGTTTAAATTAAAAAAATATAAAAAATCTTATGAAAATTTTTAAATACTGTAAAATCAATCTTTAACTTTTTTAAATTTACCTATTGATTATTAGCAAAATAAACCAGTACTAACCTTAAAATCACAGCTTATGCTTATCCTTAAAAGAATTTTACTAATCCTGATATTAATTGTATCAGTTGTATTAATTGCTGCTTATTTTATGCCTAAAGATTATGCAGTACAAAGAGAAATTACCATCAATAAACCTGTTGATAGTGTTTTTAATTATGTGAGACATTTAAAAAATCAAAATGATTTTAGCGTTTGGGCTAATATCGATCCTAAAATGAAATCAACTTATAAAGGAACTGACGGAACTGTTGGTGCCATTGCGGCCTGGGAAAGTGATGTAAAAGATGTTGGCGTTGGAGAACAGGAAATTACCAAAATAACGGAAAGAAAACGTATTGATTTTGCACTACGTTTTAAAGAGCCAATGAATGACACCGCTGTTGGTTTTATGTCTACAGAAGCTGTTGCAGGAAATCAAACAAAAGTAAAATGGGGAATCAACGGTGTTTTTCCTTATCCGATGAATATCATGATGCCCATGATGAAAATGGATGCAATGCTTGGAAAAGATTTACAAAAAGGACTTGAAAATTTAAAGGCCAAAATGGAGCAATAAAAAAATAGCCACAGATTAAATTCCTTTATAATCTGTGGCTACTATAATAAATGTAAATATAAAATTATGCTTTATTAGAAAGATATTCTACTACATTATTATTAATGCGCTGATCAATATTAGCAATATCGGCCTTAACGAATTTTTCTCCTAAAATATTCTCATATAATTCAATATATCTTTCAGAAACAGATTCTATATATTCATCTGACATATCCGGAATTTGTTGTCCTTCCTGACCCTGAAATCCATTTTCAATCAACCAACGACGTACAAACTCTTTTGACAATTGTTTTTGCTCCTCGCCTTTTTCCTGTCTTTCCTGATATCCATCAGAATAAAAATAACGTGAAGAATCTGGTGTATGAATTTCATCAATCAAAACAATAACACCCTCTTTTGTTTTTCCGAATTCGTATTTAGTATCTACTAGAATCAAACCACGACTTGCAGCGATTTCAGTTCCTCTTTGAAATAAATCGCGAGTATATTTTTCTAAAACAATATAATCTTCTTCAGTAACAATTCCTTTTGCCAATATATCCTCACGAGAAATATCTTCATCATGAGAACCATTATCTGCTTTTGTAGTTGGCGTAATGATTGGCTCGGGAAATTTATCATTTTCCTTTAACCCTTCAGCCATTGTAACACCACAAATTTGCCTTTTTCCTGCAGCATATTCACGAGCAGCATGTCCTGAAACATAACCACGAATTACCATTTCTACTTTAAATGGATCACATAAATGCCCAACAGCAACATTTGGATCTGGCGTAGCAATCAACCAATTTGGAACAATATCTTCTGTTAATTCCATAAATCTCGTTGCAATCTGATTCAGAATTTGTCCTTTATACGGAATCCCTTTTGGTAAAACCACATCAAAAGCAGAAAGTCTATCGGTTGCCACCATTACCAAAAGTTCGTCATTGATATTATAAACTTCTCTAACTTTTCCACGGTAAACTGATTTCTGATTCGGAAAATTAAAATTTGTTGTTGTAATTGTATTGCTCATTATCCTAAGTTGTGTTGTTGTTTTTACGATTGCAAATTTAAAACTAATTAAAAGAGCAAACAAGAAAGTATTCAGTTTTCAGTCGCAGTTTTCAGTTTTGATACTGTGACTGAAAACTGTGACTGTAAACTATTTTTTCAGAAGCGTAGAATTAAATAAGTTTAAAATTCTGCTGTATTCGTCAATCCATGAATAAGTTTCTTTAAATCCGTGCGATTCTACAGGGAAAGAAGCCAAACTCCAGTTCTTCTTCTCCAATTCAATAAAACGTTGAGACAAACGTACAATATCCTTATACTCTACATTATCATCAACCATTCCATGAAGCATCACTAAGTTTCCTTTTAAATTATCTGCAAAATAAATTGGAGAACTTTTTTTGTAGGCGTCCGGATCTGTTTCCGGGAAATTCAAAATGTTTCCTGTGTATCCTTGGTTGTAATGTGCCCAATCTGTTACTGAACGTAATCCCGCTCCTGAAGCAAATTCTCCCGGAGTTGTCAACATTCCCATTAAAGTAATAAAACCACCGTATGAACCTCCATAAATACCTACTCTATTAGCATCTATACCATATTTTTCAACTAGTACTTTTTTACCATCAATATGATCAGATAAATCTTTTCCTCCCATAAAACGATAAATTCCGGTCCTAAAATCTCTTCCGTAACCGTCACTTCCTCTATAATCAATATCCAAAACAGTATAACCTAAATCAGTCAATAAATTATGAAACATGTATTCTCTGTAATAATTGCTCCAAAAATTATGAGCATTTTGAAGATATCCTGCTCCGTGTACAAAAATTACAGCAGCTTTATTGGCAATTTCTGCTTTTGGCGTATAAATTCTAGCATTTACAGGTGTTCCATCTTGCGCTTTGAATGTAATTACTTCAGGAGTTCTCCATTGATATTGTTTGAAAGCTTCTGTCGTTGAAGATGAAATTTGTTGTAAAGTTGTATTCTTTTTATTGTCAGCTACATAAAAATCCCAAGGAATGTTTTTATACGAATAACGAACTAATAATGATTTTTCGTCTGGCGAAAGCACCACTTCATGCGCTCCGTCTTTCGTTAAAATGGGTTGTAAAACACCATCAGCAAGAGCTAATTTGTAGAAATTTCTATTTCCCGGATGCGTTGTGTTTGTACTTAAGTAAAACACTTTTTTATCTTTCGATAAAGTAACATCACGAACTTCCCAATTACCTTGTGTTAATTGTGTTTTCTTCTTTGTCTTTACATTATAAGTATACAAATGAGAATATCCTGTCTCTTCAGATTGAAAATAAATGGTTTCATTATCAGCAAGGAAATCCAGAATTCCAGAAGAAAATGAATAACCCGGAATTCCAGGTCCGCCAATCCAGGCTTCGTCGTGTTGGTGTTCTATTTCTTCAAAAGTTCCTTTATCCAAATTTAGACTCACCAACCATCTGTCTTTATTATCCTGACTTCTGATTTCAACAATTGCTAATGAACCGTCTTCATTATAAACTGGCGCCTGAGGAACAATCAATTTGTCTTCTTTAGGCCTACTTTTTAAATTATCGTATTGCTCGAAATACTTCGGCGTATCCTGAATATGACTTAAAGTCGAAAAATTCACATAATAAACAGAATCTTTTGCAACAGAATAGATTCCGAATTTTGCTTTCACGAAATTGTTTACTGAAACTTTTTCCTTTGTATCCGGAGTTTGGTTATAACCATCAGCAGTTATAAAAACTTCCATTTTCTCTTTTTTTGTTTCCGTATCTTCTATCAGTCTAAAAGTGGCAAAATTTCCGTTTGGATTTACTTTTAGGTTATTGAAATTATCTTTTCCATAAAAATATTCTTTAGCAAAATCAGATTTTACTTCTTTGCTTTTGGCAAGGTTCCATTTTTTTCTGGCATCTTTATCTTTTATGAATTGAAATAATTCTTTTTGTTGGGTATTTAAAAAAGTTTCTTTCTCAGGTTTTGTTTCTTTTTTAACTCCTTTGCTAAAATTGGTGATTTGCAAAATCGTTCCTTCTTTAGTATTGTATTTAAAGATGTTATCGTTTTGTGCAAAAAAAAGTATTCCGGCTTGAGATCCTATTTGTAAATTAGAAATTGCTGTAGATTGCTGAATTAATTTTTTTGAAGTTTTAGATTGAATTGAATAGGAATACAAACTTCCTTTATCCAAATAATAAACAACATCAGATCCGGGTTTACTTTTAAAATCCATTTGAGAAAAAACAGCTTCTTTTGGCAAGACAACTTCTGGTTTTGTCATTCCTTTTTGCCAGAAATAAGTACTTGTTCCTAATTCATCTTTCGGATTCCATTCAAAATAAACTTTCTTTCCGTCTAAAGACCAGCGTCCGTTTGTGGGTTGATTTCCAATAAAAGATTCGCCTTTCATTATTTCTTCTAATTTCAAATTCTGGCTTTTGCCAGTAATCGAAAGAAATAAAAAGGCAAGGAGAAAAATGTTTTTTGTCATGGTATTAGTTTTTGAGAAAACAAAAATACACTTTGAAAATTATTAAAAAAATGTTTTTGTCAATTGCCTGCGAAATCCTTTATGAATCGTGTATTTAAAATGAAAAATCCTTGAAGAATTACCTTCAAGGATTATATTTTTATTGAAAACCTAAAAAATTAGAGTTGCTAATTAATTTGTTGCATATTCCTTATTCAAAATTTTAGAAGAAATGTATTTGGCAACTCCGTCTTCAGCATTGGTTTTAATTACTTCTAGATCTGGCAATGTTTCTTTTAATAAAGCTGGTGCATTACCCATAATTAAACCTTTTCCCGAAGCTGATAACATTTGCACATCGTTGAAGCCATCTCCAAAAGAAACTGCTTCTTCTAAAGTAAATCCTTCTTTTTCTAAAACTCTTTCGATTGCAACTGCTTTATCTATAGCTTTATCCATAAATTCTAAACAAGTTGGCAAACTGAAAGCATGGTGTAAATGTTCTGAAGAATTGGCTAAAATCGCATCTTTTAACTTTACTAATTTTTCATGATCATCACACGAAAAGAAAATCTTGATAGCGCCAAAATCTTCCAAAGTTTTATAATCAACCAATTCTGGTTTATATTTTAATTCTGATTGAAAAGCATTTAATTTTTCATTTATTCTATTCGTTTGCCAAACATTTTCTTTAAATAAAACCACTGTTATTTCAGGGTCAATATCAACGTTTAAAGCATTTTTTACAACTTCACTATCTAAATTGAATGAAAAAAGTTCTTCTTTATTTGGTGAATGAATTCTAGCTCCATTTGAACTCACCAGATAAACCGGAACTTCAAGTGTTTCAATAATAGCCATAGCATCAAGATGATGACGGCCTGTAGCAACAACAATAAGATAATTTTGATTGTGAAGTTCCTGAAAAATGGATTTGGTATAATCTGAAATTTTGTGTTGAGGGTTGAGTAAAGTTCCGTCAAGGTCACTTACTACAACTTTTATATTTTTAAGCTTAGTCATATTAAAGATTAAATATTTATGAAGTGCAAATTTACGGCTTTACGCTCAGAAGAGCAAAGATTACAAGCCGTAAAAGCCCGAAATAAGATAAGTTTATTATTTATTTAACTATTTCATTAAATATTGAAGTATAAACAATTTAAACTTTTATAATTCCGGATTTGTATAGATTTAGTGCTTTCTGGATAATGGTTTCAATTTGTTCCAATGGCAAATCTTCATCAGCATTAAACAACATTATTTTCATTCTGGAACGTGCTTGCTGAAATAAAAACGGTTCCTCAAAATGTTTTCCTTCTACGATTCCGATGTAAGGCTGTTTGTATTTTTTATGAATCCATAAATAGCAGAACATTTTTCCTTTGTAACAGAAAAAGGGCATTCCGTATTTTAGGACGTGTGTAATTTCTGGATCTTGTTTTAGGATAATCTCTTTTAATGCAAGAAACACGCCTTTTATAGGTTCTTCTTGTTTTAAATAGAAATCATCTAGTTGTTTCATTAATTTTTAAAATATAAAAAGACAAAATATCGTTTAGTTTTCAATTTCTTTTACACAAGCATCCAAAAATCCTTTTCCTAAATCTGTAAATTCTATATAGCCTTTCCTAATATCTAATTCCAATTCCATTTCATCACCTTTCTCTTTGCTGATTTTTTTTATATTATTCTCACATTCTTCGTATTTACTTTTATAATCTTTTTTAATAAACTCTTCATATCTAATTAAATAATCTTTGCTATGAAGTATACGTTCAAACTTAATTAAACCATTTAATGCTAAATTTTCGATATATAATTGAATATTTTCAGGAAATAATAATTTAACTTCATTTTCAATTCCAGAAAGGTTTTCATATAACTTTATATAAATACTATTCCTATCTTGGGTTGAATACGCAATTATATTTTTTAACTGTTCCGCTGTTTTAGGTTCTTGACTATCAAAATAATCAGTTTTTTTTATTTTCTCAATATATTTATGCACATATATATCGATAAACGGAATATAAGATTGATTTTTATAATGAAATAAAATCTTTGCTTCGTCAACAGAAAGTCTTTCTAAAATTGACAAATAAGCTGGATGAACAAATTTTAATGTTTCTTCAAATGAAGCCTTTGTCAATAAATTAATGAATGTTTCTGAAAGTTCATTTTCATCTAAATAAATTAATTTATCTAAAATTGGCAATCCGACATATGGCGGAACTTGAGATAAAGTATGATCAGAATTTGAATTAATTTTGTCTGAATATTTTTTTAAATTATTATCAAAGTAAATTCTAGACTTTGAATTTACGAGTTTTAAAGGAAGTAAAATTAAATTCGCATCATCAATAACTGTTGAAAGAGCTTCACCTGCTTTTTTCATTCCTGGTCCAAACAAATCTTTATAAAATTCATTCAAAGGAATGTTATTTAGCAATTTTTCAACTATTTTAATTTCTCCCATAATATATATTTTTATTAATTTAAAAAAATATTCGTTTTCCACATTCCTAATTAAAGATGATGTAGAAAACGAATATTAGTAAATGTCAAAACACATTTCACGATTTACATTTGACATTTTATAAAATTAATCGTGATTTTCTATTTGTTTATAGGCATCAATTACCTTTTTCACTAATCTGTGACGTACGATATCTTTATCATCCAGATAAATAATTCCTATTCCGTCAACATCTTTCAGAACCAAAATGGCTTCTTTAAGACCCGAAATAGTTCGGCGTGGTAAATCGACCTGTCCAGGATCTCCCGTAATCATAAATTTAGCGTTTTTTCCCATACGGGTCAAAAACATTTTCATTTGTGAGTGCGTTGTATTCTGAGCTTCATCGAGAATTACAAAGGCGTTATCTAGTGTGCGCCCACGCATAAATGCCAGTGGCGCAATCTGAATAATTCCTTTTAAAATGTAATCTTCGAGTTTTTCGTTCGGGAGCATGTCGCGCAAAGCATCATAAAGAGGTTGCATGTACGGATCTAGTTTTTCTTTCATATCGCCGGGTAAAAAACCAAGATTTTCTCCTGCTTCTACCGCTGGTCTGGTTAAGATGATCCTTTTTACTTCTTTGTCCTTAAGCGCTTTTACTGCCATTGCTACACCGGTATAAGTTTTACCGGTTCCTGCAGGACCAACAGCAAATACCATATCATTTTTTTTGATGGTATCTACCAGTAGTTGCTGGTTAGGCGTCATGGCCTTAATTATTTTACCTCCAACACCATGAACTAATATTTTGTCATGATCGTATGATTTTTTTTCATCCTGACCATCACTCATAATTACGCGTTCAATTACATTGTCATCAATGTTGTTGTATCGGGTAAAATGGAGCATTAACCTTTGAAATCTTTTTTCGAATTCATCTAAAACTTCTTTTTCGCCAAATGCTTTTAAAGTTGTCCCTCTCGCTACTATTTTAAGCTTTGGGTAATACTTTTTAATTATTTCAAGATGAGAGTCTTGAGCGCCCCAAAAGTCTTTTGGAGCGATGTCTATTAGCTCGATAATTCTTTCGTTCAAATGAAGTAGTTTTAAATTAAAAATAAATCAGTTTTATAAATCGGTGGTTGTCGGGTATCTTTTTTTTAGTCTCAGTCTCAGTCTCAGTTTTCAGTTATTACGACTGAGGCTGAAAACTTAGCGCAATATTATAATTTGTCTTTTCTTTCTTTCAATTTGCAATTACTATTATTAGATTTGCATTTCTCAAATTTAATGAAAATTAGATTTAAATACTACCAATAGTTATAAACAAAATTATGTCAATAATTACCCTTACTACTGATTACGGCTTAAAAGACCACTTTGTTGGTTCGCTAAAGGGTAAAATTCTTTCTGAATATTCAGAGGTTCAAATTATTGATATTTCACACGACATAGATCCGTTTAATACAGCCGAAGCAAGTTATGTTATTGGCGCCTCTTATTTGAGTTTTCCTAAAGGAACCGTACATCTTATTGGTGTTGATATTGAACGTAATAAAGAAAATCAGCATATTGCCATGCAATGGAACGATCATTACTTTATTTGTGCCGATAACGGAATTTTAAGTATGCTTACACAGAAAATAGTTCCGCAGAAAATTGTCGAAATCAATATTCACGACCGTTTTCCGATTGAATACAGCGATTTGGATATTTTTATACAAGTAGCCTGCCATATTGCAAAAGGCGGTTTATTGAATGTTATTGGTAAAGAAGTTCAAGGAATTAAACAGATTACCGAATTACAAGCGGTGGTCGCTAATGACGGAAATTCATTAAAAGGATATGTTATTTATATTGACCATTTTGGAAATATTGTGACCAATATCTCAAAACAGCAATTTATAGAAGTTGCCAAAGGTCGTCCATACGAAATTGTAATGAAGCCCAAAAGCATCAAAACCATTCTGCCAAATTATTCCGCGATTGCAACATCCGACAAATATCCAATCAAAACTTACGAAGGAGAAAAATTAGCCATTTTTAATGAAGCAGGTTTTCTTGAAATTGCCATTTTTAGGAGTAATCCATCAAAAGTAGGTTCTGCAAATAGCTTGTTGGGATTGAATTATCGTGATGTGATTACCATTCAGTTCCTTTAATAATTTTAGATTTTAGGCTGTAGATTTTAGATCTTTGATATGCTGAATTCGTCTTTTTGTCATTTCGAGGCACGAAACTTGAGCGATAGCAACTGGCGAAGCAAATCCTCGTAAGTAACTCTACAAAGATTGGCGATTTTCTATACGGAGCTGCTTGCGAGGATTTCTCCTTCGTCGAAATGACAATATTATGGGTAAAGCATTATAAAATAAGCTTTTTAGAATATTTTATTTTTTAATAAAAAGAACAATCAATTTTGGTACTTTTGCCCGCGTATTGCAGATTTTCATTCTAAAATCTACAATCTAAAATCTAAAATTATAATATGTTTGTTCGAATAGTAAAAATGAGTTTTCACGAAGAAAAAATTTCGGATTTTCTGGAGAATTTTGAAAGTGTGAAAGATAAAATACGAAAAGCAGATGGAAATCGTTTTTTAGAATTGTATCAGGATAAAAATAACAAATGCATCTTTTTTACTTATAGCTATTGGGAAACTGAGGCCGATTTAGAAAATTACAGACAGTCTGAACTATTTAATTCTGTTTGGGATTTCACTAAAAAACTATTCAATGCAAAACCAGAAGCCTGGAGCGTAGATAAAATAGTTAGTTTAAATTAGTTTCAAATTCAAAACGGACTTAACCGCAAGGTTCGCAAAGATTTACGCAAAGTTCGCAACCTGAAACCTGAAATCTGAAACTTGACACGAGGCTTTAGCCGAATTGGCGAAGCAAACAATAAAAACAAAAAAACACAAATGAAATCAATCATTTTACGAGAAATAAAATCCTTTTTTGGATCTCCTATTGGCTATTTGGTCATTGCTATTTTCTTAATTAGCAACGGACTCTTTTTATGGGTTTTTGAAGGAGATTACAATATCTTAAATACCGGTTATGCCGATTTGACTCCGTTTTTCACTTTAGCTCCGTGGATTCTGATTTTTCTGATTCCGGCGGTTACAATGAGAAGTTTCTCAGATGAAAAAAAGCAAGGAACATTAGAATTGCTTTTGACTAAACCATTATCGATTTGGGAAATTGTAAACGGTAAATTTTTGGGTTCTTTATTCCTGATTGTTTTAGCAATTATACCGACTTTTATTTATGTGAGAGTAATTTCGAATTTAGGTTTACCCGAAGGAAATATTGATATGGGAAGTACGATTGGTTCTTACTTCGGACTATTATTCTTAATCGCTTCGTATTCCGCAATTGGGATCTTTACTTCTACCCTTTCAGAAAATCAAATCGTCGCTTTTATCATTGCTGTTTTTCTTTGTTTTTTCTTCTATTTTGGTTTTCAGGGGCTGTCTTCGTTAATTCCTGGAGATTCTAATATTGTTTCTGCATTGGGTATGCAGGATCACTTTAAAAGTATGAGTCGGGGCGTGATCGATACGCGTGATGTAATTTATTTTTTAAGCATCACAGTATTATTTCTGTCTTTTACTGTTTATCAATTAAAATCTTTTAAAGCATAATGAAAGCATCTACTCAACAAAATATCAAAATTTTAGGTATTACCGTTTTTGTTTTAATTGTTTTAAATGTGTTGGGAACTTTGTTTTTCCACCGATTCGATTTAACCAAAGACAAACGCTATACTTTATCTAAAACTTCTTTGCAAATTGTAAAACAAGTTAAGAATCCACTTTCGATTAAAATTTATATGCAAGGCGATTTGCCGGCAGATTTCAGACGTTTACAACTTGAAACCAAACAATTATTAGAAGAATTCCAAGCTTACAATAGCAATATTGTTTTCGAATTTGTAAATCCGATGGAAAACGAGGACGAAAGCATAGAAATGGTAAAATCGCTTTATCAAAAAGGATTAACACCAATAAACATTACTGTTGACGATAAAGGAAAACAATCTCAGGCTATGGTTTTTCCGTGGGCAATTGCGGTTTATGACAATAAAGAAGTCAATATTCCATTGTTGAAAAATATCATGGGTGCTTCGACTACAGAGAAAGTAATTGGATCAATTCAGCATTTAGAATATTCGATTGCTGATGCTATTAATAAAATTACCAAAGCCAAGCAAAAGAAAGTTGCTTTTATAAAAGGAAATGGCGAAATGAACGAGGTTCATGTTGCCAAAATGCTGAGACAAATTAAAGAAAGCTATTATATTGGACCCTTCACTTTAGATTCTGTTGCCAAAAATCCAACGGGAACTTTAGAAGCGCTTAACAAATACGATTTAGCTATTATCTCAAAACCAACTCAAACTTTTTCAGACGAAGAAAAACAGGTTTTGGATCAGTTTATCATGAACGGCGGAAAAACGTTGTGGTTGATTGATCAGGTTTCTGCTGATATGGATAGTTTGTATAATCAATCTGGCGCTACCCTAGCCTATCCAAGAGATTTGAATTTGAATGATATGTTCTTCAAATATGGATTCAGAATTAATCCTGATTTAGTAAAAGACGAATACGGAAGCCCAATCAAACTGGCTACCGGAGAGCAAGGAAGTGCTACTCAATATCAGGAATTTAAATGGAAATATGCTCCAATTGTAATTCCTTCGGGCAAACATCCAATCGTTAAAAATTTAGGCCAGATTAAATTTGATTTTGCCAGCCCGATTGACACTTTGAAAAATGGAATCAAGAAAACGGTTTTATTGCAATCGTCTCAATATTCTAAGAAGATTGGAACTCCAACCGAAATCAATTTGAATATTGTAACCGAGCAGACTACTCCGCAAGAATATTTGAATAAAGGAAACTCAGCCTTAGCTGTTTTATTTGAAGGAGATTTTCATTCGGCTTTTGAAAATCGCGTTTTACCTTTCAAAGAAAATGCATTTCAGACAAAAGGAAAACCAAATAAAATGATTGTAATTGCTGATGGAGATTTGGCGAGAAATCAATTGGATAAAAATATGATGCCAGTTGAATTAGGTTATGATCAGCGTACCGGAAATTTATACGACAACAAAGATTTTATGATGAATTGCATCAATTATTTGTTAGACGATACCGGACTTATTAACATTAGAAGCAAAGATGTCGATTTGCCATTATTGGATAAGGATAAAGTTTATGAAAACTATACGATGACACAATTCATAACTATCGGACTTCCAATTCTAATTTTATTGGTTTTTGGACTTGCATTTACTTACATCCGAAAAAGAAAATATAGCAAATAGATGTTAATAAAAAAATTGCGAAAGTAAGATTGTTTACGATATATTTGTAATCCGTATATTTAGCCCCTAATTGCTAAAAAACACATCAAAAAATAAAACAAAACAGATGAAATTTATAGTATCGAGTTCGTACTTATTAAAACAATTACAAGTTTTAGGAAGTGTAATTAACAGTAACAATACGTTGCCAATTTTAGACAACTTTTTATTTGAACTAGACAATGATGCGTTGACAGTTTCGGCTTCAGATCTTGAAACTACAATGTCGGCTACATTATCAATCGATTCTAAGAGTAAAGGAAGTGTAGCTGTACCTGCAAAACTTTTGCTTGAAATTTTAAAAACGTTTCCGGAACAACCTTTAACTTTTACTGTTGAAGATAACAATACAGTTGAAATTAGTTCTAATTCAGGAAAATATGCATTGGCATATGCAGCCGGAGAAGAATTTCCAAAATCTGTAAATCTTGAAGATCCATCTGTAACTTTAGTTCCTGCTGATGTTTTGGCAACTGCAGTAAGCAAAACTATTTTCGCTGCCGGAAATGATGATTTACGTCCGGTAATGTCTGGAGTTTTCTTCCAGTTTTCACCAGAAGGATTGACGTTTGTTGCTACTGATGCTCATAAATTAGTAAAATATGCCCGTACAGATGTAAAAGCATCTCAGGTTGCTGATTTTATTATGCCAAAAAAACCTTTGAATATCTTAAAAAGTATTTTAGGTAGTTCTGACGCTGAAGTAAAAATTGAATACAACGATTCAAATGCGACTTTTTCGTTTGACAATTACATTTTAATGTGTCGTTTGATTGATGGAAAATACCCTAATTATGAAGCGGTAATTCCAAAAGAGAATCCAAACAAATTAATGATTGACCGTTCTTTATTTTTAAGTTCAGTTAAGCGTGTGGCTATTTTTTCAAACAAAACAACACACCAAATTCGTTTAAAAATTGCCGGAGCTGAATTAAATGTTTCTGCAGAAGATATTGATTACTCAAACAAAGCAGAAGAAAGACTGACTTGTGATTACCAGGGAGATGATCTTCAAATTGGTTTCAACTCCCGTTTTTTAACTGAAATGTTGACCAATTTACAATCAGATATGATTATGTTAGAGATGTCATTGCCTAACAGAGCAGGGATTCTTACACCAGTAGATGGTTTAGAAGAAGGAGAAACTGTTACCATGTTGGTAATGCCTGTAATGTTAAATAGTTAACATCAAAACTTCTTTTTGTTACAGGGATTTTTTTTAGTTTCGAATTAAAGACATATCATTGTAAAAAAAAATATCGCTATTAACCAACCATTTTTTATACCTAGGAACCGCAATTCTTTTTAAAAGATTTGCGGTTTTTTATTTTTATTTTTTTTTTTAGAAAGAGCTATACTTTTTTCTTTTTAAAACCAAAATAGTAATTTACTCCAAGACCTAGTGTTGTGCTGTCATAATTGGTATTAGACTTTTTTACATCCGTCAAAGCTTCACCCATATCGACACCAGTATAATATAAGTTAATTGCCAAAGAATCATAATTTTTATCAGATAGTATAATATCCAGACCAAGTCCTATTCCTAATGAATGTTGCCATTCTGTTACAATATCTTTTTGAGTTTTAGATTGAGAAGGATTACTCTGATTGATTAGCGTGTAATTTTGTTGCGCTTCAATTCGTGAGATATTATAGCGTGGAAAGATTTGCAAAATTGCATCTCCAGCGCTAAATTCACCCCACGAAAAACATATTTTAGGCGTAAAACCAAAATTTAGAGCACTTGCATTTGCTTTTGATATACTTATAATATTTCCCGCCTGATCTACTTTATTATAATCTTCTAATCTTCCAAAATAATAACTTAGGGAAGCTTCAGGTTTAAAAAACTTATAGACTTTAACATCAACTCCTGACGTTACTTCTAAATAACCCGATTCCTGAAAATCAGTATGCCGATAATAAGTTCCCCCTGCAAAAGCTCTTACCTGAGCATTCAAACTAACTGAAAATAAAATAACCAGAAAATAAAAAGTAGTTTTCTTCATAAATGAATTTATATTTTATTACATATCAGCGCATTATTGCGTCTCTATTTTTTGTACTAAAATACTTTATTTTATTTACCTAATAAATCATTTTCCTAAATGATTTATCAATTGTATTTGTGAAATACCTTGTCGAGCTACTTGCGAGGATTTCTCCTTCGTCGAAATGACAAACTGGCGCAAAAACGAAACCAAAAATCTAAAAAAAGCCTAAAAACCTGAAACTTGAAAGTTAAAACCTAAAACCTCAAACAAATAAAAACCTGAAACATTTTTTTTAACTTTGCATTTATGAAAATAGAAATTTGGTCGGACATCATGTGTCCGTTTTGTTATATCGGAAAAAGACAATTGGAATCGGCGTTAGATGAATTTCCAAATGATGATTTTGAAATCGAGTGGAAAAGCTTTCAACTTGATCCAACTATTACCCCACAATCCGGAAAAGACGTTTATACGTTTCTTGCTGAACGAAAAGGCATTTCAGTTGAACAATCTATTGAAATGCATAAAGGTGTCGCAGAACGCGCAAAAAGCGTTGGTTTGGATTATCATTTTGACAAAGCTATTATTTCAAACTCATTAACATCTCATCGTATTATTCATTTAGCTAAAGCTAAAAAACTAGGCGATGAAATGGAAGAAATTTTCTTTAAAGCATATTTTACTGAAGGAAAAGATTTAAACGATCCCTCAACCTTAATTAAATTAGGAGTTCAGGCTGGTTTAGATTATGATGAAGTAAAAGAAGTCGTAGAAAATGAAAACCTTTATTTAAACGACGTGAAATCGGATATTAAAGAAGCACAGGAAATTGGAGTGCAAGGAGTTCCTTTTTTTGTTTTTGATCGAAAATATGCTGTTTCCGGGGCACAGCCGGTGGAGGCTTTTGTGAATACGATTAAGGAAGCGCAGAAGTAAACGTATTTTTTGTCATTCCGAGGAACGAGGAATCCCCGCAAGTAACTCCGTCCAGAGAATCGCCAATCTTTGTAGAGCTTCTTGCGGGGATTCCTCGTTCCTCGGAATGACATACTATAGGCGTAGAAAAACCTATAATCTAAAATCTAAAATCTGAACTCTAAAATCTAAAATTCTTTATATTACTCCCATTTTCTGCATCAAAAAAGTTGCGCTTTTATTTTTGCAAATCCCACTGCGGAGTTTATAATCAAAATGGAGTTCGTTGTTTTGAATTTCGACTTCAAAACATTGATTCGTTAGAATATCCGGATATTCATTTGTTGTCAGGCAAACTTCAATATCATGAGTTGCTATTGCTCCAATGGCATTTTTAGCAATAATCTTTTTTACTACTTCTATTGTTCCGTTTCGTTTATCATCAGAGTTTGTTCCTCTTAAAATTTCATCTAATAAAACAAAAGCTGGTTTCTCTTCTAGAGCATCCATAATTTGTTTTAAACGTTTAATTTCAGCAAAAAAATAGGATTCACTATCTGCCAAAGAATCGGATAATCGCATTGAAACCAAAACTGGAAGTGGATGAATGTTAGCTTTTGAAGCACAAACAACTGAACCGATTCCGCATAGAACCATATTCACACCCAAACTTCTTAAAAAAGTACTTTTCCCGGACATGTTAGAGCCAGTCAAAATCACAAATGATTCGGGATAAAAATGCGTATCATTCCCTACTCTGGTTAATGGATTTAAAAGAGGATGACCCAAATCTGAAAACCCAATTTTATATTCCGAATTAATTTCAGGAAAAACAAAATCAGGATTATTATAGGCCAAATTTGCCAGGCTGTTTAAAGTCTCAAATTCACCAATGACAGTAATCCATTTCTCCAATTCTTCAGAATAGTTTTCTTTCCATTTTAAAAGTGCTCTTAAAACATGCAGATTGAATAAAAAGGTTCCGTTAAACACAATTGCTGTAACAAGGTTGCTGATGGTGTCCATTCTAGAAAACAGCTCTGACAATTGTTTTAAATGCGCACTGGCAGTTGCATTTTTAAAAATTAGCTGTTGCTGTAAATCGATTAGCTTTTTTGATTGAAAAGTTTCCTTTTCAATTTTTCCGACCAATAAACTGTATTGTTTAATGATTTTATCAACGTTATCAGCTTTTGCAATTTCTGATTGAATTCGTTTGAATGACTTTCCTAAAACCATCAAATTAGCAATAAAAATATACGTTAAATAAGATAATAAAATAGTTTTTGAAGTAATAAAATAAGCCGTTAAAACTCCAAAAAATAAAATTGGAAGTGCCAATGACAATACAATTAAAGCTTTAGGTAAAACATTATTTTTAAATGAATTCCAATATAATATAGAATCATAAGAAGCTTTTGAATCATTACTGATTGTAGCCAACGCTAAAAAATCGTGTCGCCAGTCAATTTTTGTTTTAAGCTCATTTACCGCTTCCTGATTTTCCAAAATTGCATCATTCGGAAGTTGCATCAACAATTGATTTGCCAATGTTTTTTTTCCAATATAAGTGGCAGTTCTATTCAAATTTTGAAACAGGGAATGTTCACCAAAAATATCTAAATCGTATGCATAGGGATGATGAAAATCGTTGAATTCAATTCCGTTTTCAAAAGGAAGTTTTTCTCTTTTTAGAAAAGCAATTTCATTTTTATTGATTTGTAAAAGTGCTGTGGTTAATTGTTTTTGAAAAGACAATCTGGAATGCACCCGCATCAAAAAAATAAAACCAACAAAAGACAGAAAAGCAAGTCCTACATAAAGAGTTTCACTGGTTTTGATGTAATAAAACAACATAAACAAACAGAGAAAAGCACTTAATAAACGTAGTAAACTTATGCTATTATATCTTTTATTGATTTTATTAAAAAGTTCAGAATAATGCTCAACTTTATTTTGATATGCTTCCATTTTTTAAATTTAATGAAAGACAAATATAAGCTTTACACTTTCAAAATTATAATTTATAATAGTTCGATTTTTATTGATTTTCATGCATGACCAAAACAGGAACCGAAACTTCTTTGGCAATTTTTTTTGTAAATCCGGAATCAAAAATACCTTCAAAGAAAGATCGTTTGTGTGTAATCGTTGTCAGTATGTCAATATCTTTATAAAGAATAAAATCAAGAATAGTTTCTTTTACATCATCACTTGGTAATACTAAAAACTCTACATTATCATTTGCAAACTCTCTTTCCCATTCTTTAAAAGTAACATCAGAAACATCTGAATTTGAAGTTTTAACATACAAGCTTTTAACTTTTGCATTCGTTTTTCTGGCGATCTCCAAAACTTTTTTGAGCTCGACTTTATCTTTTTCACGATAACGTGTAGTGAAACCAATAATTTTTATTTTATTGAATTTTGCTGTTACAGGAATGCACAAAACAGGTACCTTAACTTCTGAAATTACCGAATTTGTATTAGATCCTGTAAAAAACTTGGTCCAGTCTGAAACACCAGTTGTGCCCATTATTACAAAATCAATTTTGTCTTCTTCGACAGCATTTTTTAAGTTATAAATCAGATCACCATCCATTAAACGATGTTTGATTACTATATCTTCTAAATTTCTTTCAATGGCTATTGTTCTCAATTTTGGAATTTCATCTTTAAACATTTCAAACTTAGCCAATTCTATTGAGCTGTAAATAGAAGCGTAATTTTCAGGAAAGAACTGGCTGTCATAAACCGGAATCTCGAAAGTATGCAACAAAATAAGTTCGGCGTCGACAATCTTTGCAAATTCCAAAGCATGAATAAAAGCATTTGTAGCGGCTTCAGAAAAATCGGTTGGAAATAATATCTTTTTCATTTTGTTTCGCTTTTAAGGGTTAGTTACTCAAATTTAATCATTATAAAAACAAATTAGCTTGATAATTATCAGTTATTTAACAGTTAATAATTTCTTAATTGTTTGAATATTTTAAAACTCAAAATAGCATTGGCACACTATTTCAATTTCTAAACTTTATCCCTTTTTTTATACCTTTGCAGCATGATAAATCAAGATTCTATAGTTGCATTAGCCACTCCATCCGGAGCTGGAGCTATTGCTATCATTCGTATTTCAGGTTCCGAAGCCATTACGATCGGAAATTCTGTTTTTAAATCCATCAAAAACAAAGACTTAACGAAGCAAAAAACACATACTTTGCATTTGGGTCATATTATAGATGATTCAAAAACACTTGACGAAGTATTAGTTTCTGTTTTCAAAGGACCAAACTCATATACAGGTGAAGATACGATTGAAATTTCGTGTCACGGATCAACTTATATTCAACAGCAAATTATTCAGTTATTATTGAGAAAAGGTTGCAGAATGGCCGATGCCGGAGAATTTACACTGAGAGCTTTTCTGAACGGAAAATTAGATTTATCACAAGCAGAAGCTGTTGCTGATTTGATTTCGTCAGATAACGAAGCTTCGCATCAAATTGCCATGCAGCAAATGCGTGGTGGCTTTAGTAATGAAATTGCCAAGCTACGTGAAGAACTTTTAAATTTCGCTTCACTAATTGAATTAGAACTTGATTTTGCCGAAGAAGACGTAGAATTTGCAGACAGAACTCAATTTCACGAATTATTAAACCGAATCGAATTTGTCCTTAAACGTTTAATTGATTCATTTGCTGTTGGAAACGTAATTAAAAATGGTATTCCGGTTGCCATTGTGGGAGAACCAAACGTAGGTAAATCAACTTTGCTAAATGCTCTTTTAAACGAAGAACGCGCCATTGTTTCTGACATTGCCGGAACTACACGCGATACCATAGAAGATGAATTAGTGATTGGCGGAATTGGTTTTAGATTTATTGATACAGCCGGAATTCGTGAGACAAAGGATGTAGTAGAAAGCATCGGAATTAAAAAGACTTTTGAAAAAATAGAGCAGGCTCAAGTTGTTATTTTCTTATTTGATAGTTCAGAGTTTAAAGTTTCGGGCTTGAAATTAAAAGTGGAGCTTGAAAAAATTAAAAATCAATTTCCTCTAAAACCTTTAGTTGTTATAGGAAATAAATCTGATAAGCTATCCGAAATTGAAATTGCAAACTTAAAATCTGATATTCCTGAAATCTTAATGCTTTCTGCAAAAGAAAATATTGGAGTTGATGAATTAAAAAATCAGTTACTATCTTTTGTTAATACCGGAGCTTTGCGAAATAACGAAACAATTGTAACAAATACAAGACATTACGATTCTTTATTAAAAGCTTTAGATGAAATACAAAAAGTGAAATTCGGTCTGGAAACGAATCTTTCAAGTGACTTGATTGCTCTTGATATTCGAGAGGCTTTATACCAATTTGGACTTATTACGGGTCAGGTCAGCAACGACGAATTGTTAGGGAATATTTTTGCTAATTTCTGCATCGGGAAATAAATGACTACACAAGATTTAATTGGTAAATATTCAATTTCCGGAAGTAATCAGGACGAGAGCCAGGAAATAACTTATAAAGGTATTTTGAGTTTGTCGTTAGATAAAAACAATCGAATTATCGCGCATTGGGTCATCAACAATACACAAGAACAAAAAGGTTACGGCTTCTTTAAGGATAATATTCTGGCAATAAATTTTAACTACAAGGGAGAAAACAACAAAACCTTTAAAGGAGTTGCTGTTTACCGATGTATAACCAAAGATGTACTTGATGGTTTTTGGTCCGAAAAACATGGAAACCCTCTTTATTTGGGAACCGAATATTGTTTAAGAATGGAAAGTATTGAGCGGTTAAACTAGATTTGTTTTTGAAATTCAGTCCGAAATCATCGGATATCGGAGATCAAATAAAAATAAAGTTTTGTTTTATGAACGTGGTTTAGGCAAGTTTCTGTCGTACATAATAATAGTTCCTGCCACGGCTACATTTAAACTTTTTTCTGATTTAAATTTCACTAAATGATGACATTTAGCCATTACTTTTTTGGATAAACCATGATCTTCTGCCCCTAATAAATAAACACAACGTCTTGGATGTTCAAAGGTCTCTAAATCGGAAGCTTTTTCATCTAATTCAACACCAACCAATCGCGCTCCTTTAGGTAAGTTTTCAAAAAAAGCTTCAAAAGTATCATAATGAAAATAAGGAATTGCTTTTACCGCATCATGAGTATCAGAGGCTTGTTTGGCATATCGATTACCTATGGTAAATATAAAAGTAGCACCTAAGTTTTGAGCGGATCGCCACAAAACACCCAAATTTTCAGGTGTTTTACCATTTTGTATTCCTATCCCAAAATATTCATTTATAAAATTATCATTCATAAGGGCAAAAATACAAACTGTAAGTACATAAGTCAATTTTTTATTGTGATGAAACAGGGATCCTATACAGGATTTGATTGGTAAATATTCCATTTCCTGAAATAACACGGATGCAAGCCAGAAAATAACCTGTAATGGTATTTTGAGTTTGTCGTTAGATAAAAACAACCAAATAATCGCTCACTGGGTTATTAATAATACACAAAAATTCGTAAATACCTATACCTCTTTGGAACAGTTCTACTCCCTTAACTTTATCCTTTTTTTATATTTTTATAGATACCGTTCCTGAAAACGTCCTACCGTCTGATGGCCAAACACCTGGTCCGGGATAAAATTGTGGCCTTTTCGTAAAATAGTGTTCGTTTAAAACATTGCTGACGTTAAATTGCAATTTTATATTTGCTGTCAGTCGAATTGCGAGATTTAAGTCCAGCAACTGATAAGCATCAACTAAACCTACCGCACCACTTGCAGAAGGCGTAACAGTGTTCAGTGCATCAGCGAAACTCTCAGAAGTATAACTATAAAGTGCAGAGAAACTAACTTGCGAATACCGAAATGTAATTCCGTTTCTGCTAATCCATGCAGGAACACTTTCAACTTTATTTCCGCTAACATCAACATTAGTGTTGCCTGATCTTATCACAGCATCCTTATAGCGTGCATCCATATAAGAAGTTGATGTAAACAACGATAAGCTCGTTTTTTTACCCAAAGAAAAATCTCCCTGCAAAAAGAATTCAAGTCCTGCTGTTTGCGAATCTCCAATATTGGTTCTGAAAATTATCAGATTGTTTGCTGTATCGGTTTGGACAAGAGTTCCTAAACGGTTGTTATATTGCAGATAAAATCCTGTTGCATCCCATTTTAAAAATTTCCATTTGCCTCTAAAACCAATTTCGGCATTATAACCGTAAGCATCTTTGAGGTTTTTGTTGCTTACTTCATAAACAGATTGCGGAATAATATCTTTGAAAATAACAGGTCGGTAAGCCTGTGACCAACCTCCATAAATATTGATTTCGTTCGTTACATCATATTGCGTACTTACACCAAACAGAGGAAAATTATGTTTGATTTTGTTTGGCAATTCTGCATCGGAATAATAAGTCGTTGTACCTGTCATGTTGGTTTCCCCAATTTCCATTCTGACTCCGGGATTGATTGAAAACTTCCTTGTTAACAAAAATCGGTTCTCGGCAAATAATGCCATGTTGCTTGTTTTATAATGAAGGTCTCTGCCCCAGCCTGGTGTTACAAGCGATAAATCAAAATCGGTTCCTGTTGTTCCTTTGCCTTGCTGTTGACGGTGCAGGTCATTGTTCATGTACTGAATACCTGTTGTCAGTGCGCTTGTTTGGCGTAAAAGCTTATAAGAATGAAGCATTCGTAACTCTGTAGTATAACTATTAAAGTGATCAATATCTACTTGTCGATTGTTATACTGAAGTGTAGCGGGTACAATAGTATCGGCAATATTAGCCGGTCTGTCAAACATTACACTGTTTCTTGCTCCAATCACAGCTGAAGTTGTCAATCGCAATTTTGTTGAAGAAGTAACATTCCAGTCCGCTGTTAAAGATGGAATATGAATGTTTGGCTGATAATAATTTCGGGAACGTGTTGACATTTGAGGGTGGGCATGAAACATACTATCGGTTAGCGGTCCCGGTATATGCGTAATATAATTGGAATGTGTCCACTCTAATTTGAAAGTTAAATCTTTTGAAGCATCATAATAAAGTGAAACTTGTTCGGCATCAAAACTTGAATCGCTGTTTTCCCTATATCCTGTTATCCATTTTCCATTAATCCAGGCAGAATAGCGAAATTTCCCTATTTTACCTGATATACTGTTGAATGTACTTACCAAGCCGTATGAACCCATAGTATTAATGGTTTCAAAAGTAATTTTCTTAGTCGTATCAGGCTGTTTGCTGATATAGTTGAGCATACCGCCAAACTGTGCTCCGTATTGCAACGAGCCTGTACCGCGTACTAATTCAATTCGTTCAACAGCTTCCATTGGAATATTGTAATGACTTGCAGGATAACCATACATGTCAGAGTTCGTGATAATACCGTCTTTACGCATATTAAATTCCCAACTACGATGCGCGTCAAGTCCACGAGTAGAAATATTTACCTGATTGCCAGTACCATCCATATCGTAAACAAAAAGACCGGGTACTTTTGCGAAAATCTGTCTGGCATATTTCTCTGTCAGGGCAACATTCTTTTGTAACATATCAATTACTTCAGTCTTTTTTCCAGAAAAAATGTAAGTTGCCTGAATAGGTTCCAGTCGCAGAATATCTTGTGGTATTCGGCTTCCTTCAACCGTTACAGGAGAAAGCCTGTGCGTTTTTATACTATCAGTTGTTGTTTGTCCAAAGGCAGTTTTTACATTGATTATAAGTACTGCGATGAATAAAACTCTCTTCATGTTTTTAATTTCTAATTCCCTTATTATTACCTCCAATTTGTTTTGGTTTTGGTTATTCTAATGTTATTTGAATAATTTAGAAGCAAACTGATTTAAACACCTGCGCCACGTAAGCCATTCATGAGCTGTTTCAGGCGATTCATAATAGACATATTTAATTCCCTGTTGGTCTAACATCGTTTTAAATGCCCCAATTGATTTAGGAAAAGGACTAGGTTCTTTTGTGCCTAATCCTAACCAAAAAAGCTTGATTTTTTTATTTAGCACATTGCCATCTTTATATTTTCCTTCTAAAAAACTATTAGCATCAATAGGATCTATACTCGGATAATTGGCTGTACCGCTAAATCCGCCATAATAGGAAAAAGTATCCAGATGGTTCATCATAATACGCATCGTCTGATTGGCTCCCATCGAAAGACCGGCGATCGCTCTGTGTTCGCGACTGGCTATCGTACGAAACTTGGCATCGATCATCGGAATAACTTCGGTAATAAGTACATCTTCAAATATAGATTCCGGGCGCTCTTTTTTATCCTTTGATTCTTTGCTTTGCGGTTTATAAGCATAGCCATTATCCATAACAACAATCATACGGTTTGCCTGTTTTGAAGCAATCAAATTATCTAAAATTAAATTTGCTTTCCCCTGTGCTGACCAGCCTGTTTCGTCTTCAAAACTCCCGTGTTGTAAATACAATACCGGATAACGTGTTTTTGTATTTTCAGTATAACCCGGAGGTGTATAAATAAAACAGCGTCTAAAAGAATTGGTTAGTTTTGAGAAGTAAATATTTTCACTAATCAAACCGTGAGGTACATTTTTCAACGCAAAAAAATCCTGATCTCCCGACGGAATTTCTATTCCACTACCCCATCTTCCGACACCATAGAAATACAAACTTCCCGGATCCGGAACTGAAGCGCCGTCTACATTTAGCTGATAATAATGAAATCCTTCATCCTGCGGATTCGACTCTCCGGTCCAGACGCCATTCGCATCTTTTCGCATATCGTATTTCACTCCGCTAAGATCAAGCTGTACTTTATTTGCACCAGGCGCCAAAATACTGGCACGTACACGTCGCTGTGAATTAACCTGTGGAAATTGTTTATCTGCCTGATTAACGGATGAAGGTTTAAAATCTTCGACAATTTGTGCCTCCTGACTCCAGCTTGTTTCAAAGCACAAGCAGGAAATTAATAGGGTAATATTTAAAAATTGTTTCATATTTATTGTTTTTTTAGTTCAACCTATTTGCTTCCTATGCTTGCAGTTAATTTTACCGCAAAGCACGCAAAGTTTTTTTGGTCGTTGTGTTTACGTTGTCTTTTAAGTTCGCAAAGCTGTATGTGATTGACCCGGCCTAAACCTTTGCGGTCTTTGCGTAATGTCTTTGCGCACCTTGCGGTAAAATTCACTATTTCTCCTTAGCCAAATCATTTACAGCATTCGCCAGAAAAACATACCACGCGCCGCCATCTATAATACATTCATTTTCTCCCCAGAAAAATGGCCAGTCGTCTTTGTTCTCAAGATAATCCGGTTTAAGGAAAATAAGTCCGGGAACCACTCCGCCGGCAATTGTGGTAAAATCCGCGCGATTGCCTCCATAAGCGACTTTTTTGGATCTGTTTCCGACCGCATTTACAAAAGATAAATTAGAATACGGATGACAGCCTAAAACATAATTCAGTCCCTGATAAACACTTTCTTTGTCCATGATATCAGGGTAAATTTTATGAATATAATAATTCGTACTTGCCCAGTTAATAACCTGCGAACTACCTCCCCAGCCTCTCTTTGCAATCGGCACGCCATACGGATTGTCAGCATTTTCCTTGTCCATTTTCTCTTTATACTTGATTACATAACCACGTAATTTTTGCTTGTAACCAGCATCCATAGAAGAAACAGCCAATAGTGCCGGGTTCATATTAAAATCTATATTATCATCCAGCAGCGTCCATATTTTATCTTCAAAACCTTTTTTATACTGTGCATCTTTTGTGCTTAAGTAGAGTTGCAGGATAGCAATCATATCACTCCCTTTACCCCATCTCGACATTGGACTGTTATCCGGTTTTGCCTTTTTATCTATTTCAGTTGCTTCGTTCGTCAGCTTTTTAGCAAGAGTTAAACATTTAGCAGCAAGTTCATCATTATAACCTTTAAGAGCTCTGCTTGCAGATGCCAATGCTCCTGCAGTTCTGAAATCCAAAAATGAACTTCGATTGGTAAAGGCCCATCTGTCATCTTTTGTACCGCTGGAAACACCATTAGATTCAAAAGGTTTAAGAGCGGGATTATAGGGCAGATTATCGGTTTCGGTTGAAGCATCTCCCAAATGATGGTACTGATGCAGATTGGGTACAACGATCCCTCTTACAGGATGTCCAATATTTTCTACTTGTGCCACAAGGTTCAAAACGCCGTGCTCGATTTGCTGCAGCATATCGGGTTGACCATCCGGACGGTGAATGTCTACAAATTGTGTTTTTTGATCGATATAGGTTTCATCCCTGTTTACTTTGAATGCTTCCCACGATTCTACAAAACTATTGATGACGCTTACATGTGAAAAAGTTTGTATGTCAAAATCGCCGGCATCAAACCAACCTCCTACTGACATTCCCGGAATACGTTCTAAAGGTTTGTATTTTGTTTCAGTTGTTGGACCTTGCTTATAACCATCAAAGTGTTCGTGATTGACTGGTGCCTGAAGACAATCATCTAAAAACGGTCTTCCATGCCACACTCTGTACGCCTCATTTACTTCCATATGATCCATCTGAACCGGAAACCAAACGTCCATAGTAGGATGCCAAATGTTTTTATAAATATCATCTTCTATCTGAAAAGTATTTGTTTTTTGATCTCCATACTGGATATAATAAAGCCCTTTTTCTTTGACAGTGCTAAAATCAATCTGAGCATAATTATATCTGAGATAATTTCCCCAAACCTTGACTTCTGCTTTTAATTTCTCTGTAAATTTTCCATCCGCACCAAGTTTAAAAATCGATGCCGTACTCAACGCTTTATCACTTTTATCAAGTTCGACAACCGCTACTTTCTTTTGGCTAGGCATGTACCCCACTTGCGAAAACCCAATAACGGGTTCTCTTTTCCAATTCGGGATTGCATTAGGTTCTACATACCAGGTCATTACTTTTCCTTTTTTGTTTGACGGAAGAATACTTCTGGCTATAAACCAGCCATTTTGCCCCAAATTTCTTCCATCAAAAAGCATTACATCTTGATTTTCTGATTGAATTTTGACGGTGCGCTCCGGGTTTTCGGGCGCAAAGATGAAACTCTTACCCGATTCTAAAGGAAGCGTCGCTATAAATTCATTTCTTCCACGATCGTCAAAGGTAGTATGTCCGGCAAATTGAGGGATTTTTTCAGCCAACGGCTTAATTTCAGTGTTGCTTGCAGGATATCTCGGAAAAGTTCCCGCTTTTCCATCTACAACATAATTACTTTCAAAATAAGAAGTCGGTATAAATTCCATATTAAATCCTGCCCTGCCTTCTAAAACTTTTGGAACCGGGTTTTCTAATACAACATCGATAACAAAACCTTTTCCTTTTGGTGTTACGATGATTTTGGAATCAAAATTAAATTCCTCATACCGCAATGTGACTTCAATGCTATTCTTTGCCTTGTCAACTTTTCGATTGATCATCTTTGGAATTAAATCCCATTGTTCCGGTGTATTCTGCAACCTGATGGCACCACCCGTTACCGTTCTGACACCATGATGAATAAACTCTATTCCGGCCGTTTTTTCGTCGAAAAACATTCCGTTGTATTCATTATTAAAAACCCAGACATTCAATCCGGGAGTCTCAAAATATTCTTTTTCATTTAATACTAAAGTTTGAGAAAATGACTTATTTGCAAGACCGAACAAACAACAAAACAGAAGCACTTCCTTCAATAAAATCTTATTGAAAATAACCATTAACATGCTATTAAGTTTATACATAATTTTATATTTAATTATTAAGCCAACAACAAGTATCTGGACTGGTGAATTGTTTAATGTCATGTTTTGGGGCTAATAAAATTCACCGCCAGATACTGTATATTTAATGGGTGGATTAGTAATCCTGCATCATTAGTCTTTAAACAAAAGCGGTGCTAATTCTTTAAAGCTGCGACGCCACGTTTGAAATTCATGTCCGGTGTTTTCAGAAATATAGGGAACAGCATTAAAACCAGCAGTCTTAAGATTTGACACAGCTTCTTTAATACCATCAGGACGCTCTTTACTACCACAGCTTAAAAAGATCAGTTTGACTTTTGATTTGTCTTTAATGTCTTCCGGTTTATAAGTTCCACCACTCAGCAGTGCATAGTGAGAGAAAACTTCCGGTTTGTTTAAGGTGATCGATTTTGTTTCCATACCTCCCATAGATAAACCGGCCATGGCACGATTCGTCTGATTGGCAAGGGCACGGAAATTTGAATCCACATACGGAATTAACTCCTCTGTAACAACCGTCTGAAAGGGTTCTATTTTAAAACTTGCCAAACCACCATATTTAATTTCATTCGTCATTCCGTAGGTCATTACGATCAGGAATGGCTTTATTTTACCTTCTGCAATCAAATTATCCATAATCAAATTAACACGTCCCTGGTTGCTCCAGGCGGTCTCGTCTTCTCCCCAGCCATGTTGTAAATACAAGACCGGATATTTTTTTGCTTTTTCTTTATCATAACCTGGCGGTGTGTAAACATAAGCTCTGCGTGAGGTATTGGTGCTTTTTGAAGGAAAAAGAATTTGCTGTACATTTCCGTGCGGCACATTTTTCAGGGCATA
Source organism: Flavobacterium sp. GQ95 (assembly GCF_059758655.1). Classification (NCBI taxonomy): domain Bacteria; kingdom Pseudomonadati; phylum Bacteroidota; class Flavobacteriia; order Flavobacteriales; family Flavobacteriaceae; genus Flavobacterium; species Flavobacterium sp. GQ95. The sequence goes on along the minus strand of NZ_JCAXEB010000005.1, from coordinate 342,887 downwards.
AAAATCCTGATCGTGGGCCGGAATTTCAATTCCGCTTTCCCAACGGGTAGAACCGTAGAAATTAAGTGCGCCCGGATCGTTAAAAACGCCTCCGTCAACTGTAACATGATAGTAATGAAATCCTTCGTCCATGGCGCCGGCGGTAGTGCCTCTCCACAAACCATCTTCCCCTTTGGTAAGGGTGGTACCTCCTTTTGCACCTCCTAATCCCAAACTTACCACAACAGATTTTGCCTCGGGAGCCATAATTTGAAATCTGGCATAACCCTGAGAATTGACTTGCGGATATTCCTGTCCGGGCTGATTGACAGTTGAAGGTTTAAAATCTTCGGTAATAGTTGTATTGGTTTGTGAAAAACCAGTAAACCCTGATAAAATTAAAGCCCATAAGAGCACAACTGTATACTGTTTCATATTCTTATTTTTTAAGTTTAAAATTTATTTAACTGTCGGATTTATAATTTGATAATTACCACTTAAATGCATTAAACTAAAGAGATACATTAAGCCATCATAATACGGATCAAAATAACCATCTTCATAAGGCTCAAGCTTCACTTTCCAAAGCGCGTGAACAAAATCCATACTTTTTTTATCGGGATTGACTAGTGAAGCTGTAGCCGAAGTTCCTACCAATCCGATGGAATGTCTGAGTTTTTTAACCGGCCCGGCCTGCAGAATAAAATCCGGTTTAGAACCATCCAGATTAAACTGATCGTCAAAAGTGTCTAACCCTTTTGATCTTAGAAAATTCTGGAATTTTCGGGCATACTCTTCCTGCCACTTTTTATCTTTTCCGTACCAGGTATAATCCATGGCGATGTTCATAGGCACACGCCAGGAATCGTAACGAAATCCTCCCGGCATCCAGGGTGTAGGATGTGGTTCTCCGGTAAATTCGGTATAATCTGAATTTAGTCCCGTTACCGGATGGGTAGCTTTATGTAAAAAATTACGGGAAACATCGGCACATTCTCTATAAAACTGCTCGTGACCATCTTTAGCATACAAGGCCCATATTTCGTAAAATGCCGGAACATGATAAGATGGATCTGTCCAGTTATAACCGCCTCCTTCCGGTACGAAGGATATTTGCTTGTGTTCGGTATTGATGATGTTATGAACATTCCCGGTACCGTCTTTTTTCCACATGGCATCCAATATTCTTCTGGCTTCGTTGTAATAATGTATTCCGGTATCATTGCCCCATCTGTTCGAAGCAAAAAGTAAACTAGTTACATAATACAATTCTCCGTCTGAAGCAGAACCAGCCGAATTTTGTTTCTTCGTTTCCGGATTGACACTCCACGCAAAATAACCTTCTCGGGGTCCGTCCTGATGCTGCATGTATTTAATCGACCATCTCCAGATACGGTCAAAAACCTCCTTTTTGTTGAGCTGAACGGCAACCATCATACCATACGACATTCCTTCGGTACGGGCATCTTTATTTTTGACATCCGAAACATAGCCTAAAGAATCGCCTTCTTCGAAATAAACTTTGTTAGGTCCTTCAAAAACATCATAATAAGCTTTAGCTAATTTCTGATCTATTTCAACCTGACTATAACCGGCTTCCTTGAAAAGATTGCGGTATTGAGGACTTTTAGACTCTGATTTTTCTGTTTTCTTTTTATTTTGACTCATTCCCAAAATCGGAACAATCATCAAAATCGCCAGGACCAAAACCTGAATTATGAGAAAACTTTTCTTTGTATATGTCTTATTTCTAATCATATTTATTTTTTTTATTGGATATCAAACTTTAAATTGAGATTGTATTTTTTACTTGATTTTGCTGACACCGTCAGTAGTTTGTATAACTTTTTGAATAGTTCCGTCCTCATTGTAATACATATAGTCTACACAAACCGAACGTCTGTAGCTTCCACCTGTAGGCAGGCTTCCGTTGTGATAAAAAAAGTATGATTTGCCTTTGTAATCAATTATACCCGGATGTGTCGTAAAACTGTTCGATACGTTTTCCTGAATAATACCCTGATAAGTCCATGGTCCCGTTGGACTTTTGGCAGTACAATATTCAATCATTTCAGGTTTTGTTCCTGCACTGGCATAGACTAAATAATAAATTCCTTTGCGTTTACAAACCCACGGCCCTTCGATATAATTTTTAGGTTTGAAAGTGGTAATCTCGCCATCCAGTTCAATCATGTTCTTTTTCAGTTTTACCCATTTACAGCTTCCATTTCCCCAAAACATATACGCCTGACCATCATCATCCACAAAAACCGTCGGGTCAATATCATCCCAGGCATACTTCATGTCGGTAGTCATTTCGTTAATAATGAGTGCTTTTCCAATGGCATCCTTAAAAGGACCCGTCGGACTGTCAGAAACGGCAACACCTATTGCTGCGCCGCCTCCGCTCACTTCATCTTTTTTATGAAAGGTAGAAACGAACCAATAAAACTTTCCTTTTCGCTCGATACATTGTGCTGCATAAGCATCGCCGGTGGCCCAGGAAAAGGTACTTGGCGAAAGCGGTGAGCCATGGTCTTTCCAGGTAGCCATATCAGTGGTGGAGTACACACGCCAATCGGCCATTTTATAATTGGTATCCTGCTCGGTTGCGACATCATGTCCTGTATACAAATACAAGGTGCCTTTGTGCACAATTGGTGCCGGATCGGCAGTGAAAATATTTTTGATAATAGGATTTTGTGCTGTGCTTTTAAACATTGACACACAGCAGAGTAGTGCAAATAAAAGTTTAGTTTGGTTTTTCATTGTAATCTTTTTTGGTTTGTATAGTTAATGGGTAATGCTGAGGTAATTATAGTATCAAAATCATTTTTTATTAATTTGTCTTTTTACTATTACTTTCTGGCCAACATACTTTATTGTTTCAGAAATGGTATCGTTTTGATTCCCGGAGATCCACACAATTTTCATGGCGTATAATGCCGTTTGATTCTTATAACCTCCTTTTTGTTTTTCCAACGTCAGGGTTTGATTTTCCTCGTTCCAGACAATCGGAATCTCAATGTGTTTTCCTTTTTCATAATTGTAATTATCGCCTTCGTCGTTATAAAGCGTAAAGACCGCATCCTTACCGGTATAAATTCGAAGTTCAAGTTCATCTTGTTTCGAATTTGTATGCTGAATTACATTTCCCATTGGTACAATTGAACCTTCTTTTACAAAAACCGGTATTTTATCCAATGGTGCCGGAGTAAATATGTTTTGTCCACCTTCAAAGCGTTTTCCGGTCCAGAAATCAAACCAGGCGTTTTGTTTTGGCAGGTAAACATTCCAATTAGTAACACTGGGAGCAGTAACAGGGGCTATTAAAAATGCTTTACCAAACATATATTCATAGGCCGTACTGACAGCAGTCGTGTCCTCCCTGAAATCCATAACCAGCGGTCGCATCAAGGTTGAATTATTCCTGGTGATCTGCCAGGCTTCTGAATAGATGTACGGAAGCAGTCGGTACCTTAAATTGAGCATGGATCGCATGTTATTTTCCACTTTTTCCCCGTATTTCCAGGGTTCGGTTTCCGTTTGATAACCGTGGATCCGAAATATCGGATTAAATACACCCCACTGAAACCAGCGCGTCAGGATTTCATGATACTTTTCATCAGTGTATTGAGTCGGACCCGGACGAAAGAAACCGCCTATATCAGTAGTCCAATACGGCATTCCGGTCAGATTGTAATTTAATCCGGCAACGATTTGACGTTTGTACGCGTCCCAGTCCCAGCCTATATCGCCCGACCAATTGATGGTAGCATAACGCTGCTGTCCTAAAAAAGCAGATCGTGTAAGAATGGCTACTCTCTTTTCGGGGTTCGTATTTTTTTGACCTTCATAAACCGCTTTGCTGACAAATAAGGGATAGGTTAATCGGTAAAAGTCACCCAATCCAAAATAAGTCTGCTTGCCTTTTAAAGCATCATTTTCAGGTTCTGTTGCGTCCATCCACCAGGAATCTACTCCAAGGTTGAATAAATTTTTATCCAGTGCATTCCAATGCGTTTTCTGGGTCTCGGGATTATAAATATCGATCCACGGACTGTTCGGAATAAATAATTTTTTGGACACATATTCCTTTCCGATTTCGGATTCCTTATTTAAATTTTCCCAGACAGAAATAGAAAAATGAGTGTTTAAATCGTGAATTTCCTTTATGAATTTTTCAGGTTCCGGATAATGGGTTTCATCAAACTTTGGTACGCCCCATCCATATTTACCCCAATACTGCCAATCCTGCACGATTACATCCACAGGTAAATTACGTTTTCTGAATTCTTTTATAGTTGAAACCAAATGCTCTCCCGAAGTATAACGCTCACGGCATTGCCAAAATCCAAACGCCCATTTTGGGAGCATTGGCACATTACCCGTAAGATTGCGGTAACCGGCGATGATTTCGTCTGTATTATCTCCCGAAAAAAGAACATAATCCAATGATTTTGCATTGGGAGATTTAAAAACCGTTTCGTTATTAGAAAGTTTTAAGCTAAGAGAGGGTGTATTAGTCGATTTACAAATTATTTTAACTGTATGTTCCCCTGCCTTTAAGTGAACTAATTTACCCACTGCCGGAGGAAGCCATAAATTAGATTGATTGATTACATCAATGCCATCAATCAATACTAAATGACGGCTATCCATGTCTCCCAGATCAAGGAATATGGAGTATTCTCCGTCTTTGGAAACAGAAAAATTTCCGGAATAGAGGGATTGCTGTTGTGAAACTTTCTGTGTACCCGAAGTGGTGGTCACTTCAACTTCTTTTTTCTCACCTTCATTTTTACTATTCTTAACCAAAGGAATCTCCTGATTGGTCGGATTAAAATACGTCAGTCCATATTGATTCCACAGTAAGCCATATCCCTTACTCGATACCAAAAACGGAATGGCGATTTGTGTATTGACCTGGATTAATTTTCGGGTCGTATTTTTTAGATTATAAAATCCGTCCTGAAATTGCCCTAACCCAAATAAATATTCATCTTGCGGAGATTCAAAACCCTGTTCAGCTATAAAACAAGGTTCCCCAAGAATAGTATCAGGTTTTAATAATCTTGTATTTGCTTTTTCACTCAGAAAAACTTTACCCGATTTATCGCTATAAGTCAGTACGCCTGTTTTTTTATTATAGGCAACTACAATACTTTTTGTACTGATTTCTAAACTACTGGCTGTTTCTTTTAATGTAAAATGAGGTACGGCAGGTTTATTTATCAAAACAAAGTCCTGCTCTTCTTTTTTATTTCCGATTTGATATTGAACGCGTATTGATTTTTCGGTAAGCGGAATTATATTTAAGATTCCTTCAGTTAAATCTATAGATAGTTTATCCTTGTTTACGGCATGTTTTTTATACTGCTGCGCCTTCACAGAAGTAAACAAAAAGCTTAAAAATAATATGCAAATAATCTTATTCATAGGTACCCTATTTATCTCTTGGCGTTAATGAAATGGCAAAACCTCCTCTTCGAAGGACTTTAATATCGATAGTTGAATTTTTATCCACTGTAATTACCTGTGATGCAAAAGCCTTGTCGTGATTGCCATCAGCTATTACAACCGCACGATAAGTAACCCCCTCTTTTAAAAATACAAAGCTGAGTTTCTTCGTTGTCTCTTTCTTTTCAGAAGCACTAATTCCTCCAACATACCAGGCATTTCCTTTTCTGCGCGCCATGGTTACGTCCTGCCCTGGATATCCATCAATTAATTTTGTATCATCCCACGCTGTTGGTACTTCTTTCAGAAAAGTTTTAACCTCTTCAGGTAATTCATAGTAACCTTCAGGTCTGTCTGCTAAATGCTGCAATGGCGATTCAAAAAGGACTGAAAGCGCCAACTCATGCCCGTAAGAAGTATGGTGTGGAAATTGCGAATTCGTAAAAGTAACAGGCGTATAATCCATTGCTCCTACTACGTTTCTTGTAAAAGGCAAAATCGTATTGTGTTCGGGTGCTGTAGTCGAAAATTCAGGGCCGTTATTATACCACTCTGCTCCACGAACAGCTTCGTAAGTCATTAAATTCGGATAAGTACGTGACCAGCCACGAGGTACAATGCAGCCGTGAAAATAAACCATCATTTCAAACTGGGCAGCATCTTCTAAAATATCCAAGTAATATTGGATCATATCCTGTTTTTCACTTTCGAAAAAATCAACTTTAACGCCAGCAACACCAAGCTTTTTAAGCTTTGTAAATTCTTCAACCCTGTTTTTGTGTGTAAGCATTCTGTCTTTTGGCGTTGAGGGAACCCATGTATGATCACCTCCCGAATTATACCACATCAATGGTTTTATTCCTTTAGAATGAATGTACTTTAAGGCATCTTCCAAATTGCCGCCATTCGTCATACTATCCCATTCCCAGTCCAACAGCGTGTACGGCCAATTCATTTTTTCAGCTAAATCAGCAAACTCACATACTATTTTATAGTCTTTAGTTCCGTGATTACCCGACCAGTAATTCCACGATACTTTTCCCGGTTTTATCCATTGTGTCGTTTTAAGACGAGTTGGAGTTGAAATATCTTCAATCAAAGTGCTTTCTACAATATCAGATAAACTTCCTATAGTAATAACTCTCCACGGCGATCTCCACGGAAGTGAAATAACTGGTTTAGATTCTCCTTTGCCTCTGCCATCTTTTGGATCGGGGAACGTAAGTTTATAGTTATTGCTGTCTTTTGTGTTACTTAATTTTGTTCCGCAATAGGTACGATCCAGATCCGCTTCGTGCAGCAAATACCAGCAGGATTGATCTGCCGAATTAAATAGTGCAGGATAACACCATTCTTGTTGCGCTATCGTATTATTATCGGAAACGGTATACAAACCTTCATTTGCCGCATTCCATTTCTCCAGCCATCGTTTATGTTCTTTTGGAATCTGATAGGTTGTAAATTCATCATTAATAGTAAAAGAACCCTTTTTCTCCGGAAACTCATAACGAAAAGTAATTCCGTCATTATAGGCTCGTATGATCAGGTTTAGTTTTGCTTTTTTTGGATTTTCAAATGAAACAATTATTTCATTTGCTGTATTTTCCCTTACCGCCTTTTTTCCATAAGGCATTTCATACTGTTCATTTATTAATCGCGGTTTAGTGGCTTTTAAAAAGCGAAGTTCTTTTGAAAAATCCTGATCACTTCTTGAAAGCCCCAGGCTTATTTTTGAAATTATTTCAGATAAATTAGTAATTGTTTGATAGTTTACTTTTAAATACCATTCTCCCTGATTTTGAGAATCAGTAGCATGTAAAGTCACTATAATTTTTTTATTTGGTGATTCCACTTGTATTCGCTGCGACCAGGAATGACAGGAGCTGAAAAGAACAAAAAACACTAAAATAATTTTAAACTTCATGATTTTAAAAATTCATTGTTATTATTTTTCTTTTATCCTAATCGAATTACAGATCTTATAATTCGAGCGTAATGAAAAAGCCGAAAGTGATGAAGCTTCCGGCTTTTAATTTAAAAACTAATACTTACACTTAGTTACAAACCAATTTGTAGAATAACACTTATAACCAACATTAATTTTTAAATCTAAACTCAAAGTCTTTATGGTGTAATTGCCTAGACAATTATATAAATCTCAATAAGTGTATTTACTACAAATATAAACAAAAAAGACAAATACACAACCGGTTGCTTAATTATTTTATTTGCAAATAACCAAAAATAAACAACAAAAAAACATTCTTTATATTTTTAACAGGAAAATAATAAATTTAATGCATTATGAAGAATATATTAAAAGGAAAACTTGATAAATTAGGTGACTTATTTCATTTTTTTTAAATAACTCGTAAAAGTTAAAATTCAACTATAAATAGCATCAAATACTTGAAAATCAATATAAATTGTGTTAAATTACGCTAAGCATAAAATGCACAAAAAAACAACTGGTTGCGTACTTAAAATAGAAAAACAAAAGTTCATTAAAATCGCTAAACAAATCAAATAAGTTTAAATAATCATCTTTTATCAAAAAAATCATAATAAATCAGTATAAAAAAGTCACTTGATTATACTTTTTAGCTATAAACTATTTTTTATTTTGTTAACTGCTACAGCCACCTCTTTTTCAGGCATTTTACAGGCTTTGTCCACGCAGACATAAATATAAGTTTGATTGTCAACAAACCGATTTTCTAAGATAGCAAGTTGACTCTCTTTAGCAGCTCCTGCAATAAGGATATTAGGCAAATAATAACTTTGAAGCTGACTTGTTTTAGCCATAGCATCTTTTCCGGAAATGGCAACCTCAAAATAATTACCGGTGTAATTCAGCATTAAATTCAGCCAATTGTAATATTCCGTTGGTGACTGCAAAGCTTCTGCTTTTACATTATTCAACATCTGTTGCGCAGTTTTGGCATAAGTATCATTCGAATAGTAATGTCCTAATAAAAATAAATTTTGAGCAAGAATAGAATTGGAACCCGGAATTACATTGTCGGCGATTTCCATTTTTCTGGTAATTAAACCTTTTGCAGTATTAGAGGTAAAATAAAACAGATTCGATTTTTTATCCCAAAAATGAGTCATGGCATAATCTGTTAACTGTTTCGCCTTATTGAGCCATTTTTCATCAAGTGTAATTTGATACACTGCAATAAACGCATCGATAACAGTTGCGTAATCTTCTGAAAAACCAACAATACTACTTTTGCCATCTTTATAACTGTGATATAAACTTCCATCTTTTTGAAGCTGATTCTTAACAATAAAATCGGCATTTTTTAAAGCGATTTCTTTATAATGTGGATTCTTAAATACACGATATGCACCAACATAGCCCTTTATCATTAAAGCGTTCCATGAAGTAAGGGTTTTATCATCTAAATGAGGTCTTGACCTTTTGTTTCTCGCCGTTAAAAGTATTTGCTTCCAGTTTTTTATTTTGGAATCCAGTTCTGTTAAAGTCAATTTGTTTTGAAGCGCAAACTCTTTGTCTGATTGATTTTTAAATAAAACATAATTTCCGTTTTCCCACAAACCACTTTCATTACTATTGAAATATTTCTGAAAAAGAGGAAAATCAGATTTCAAAAGCGCTTGCAACTCTTCTTTCTTCCAAACGTAATAGGCACCTTCTTCCAGTTTATTTGACCTATTTTTACTGTCAGCATCTATAGAAGAATAAAAAGCTCCGTTGGGAGCCATAAGTTCTTTTTCAACAAAATTCAGGGTTTCAACTACTGTTTTTTTATACAATTCATCTTTTGTGAACAAATAAGCATCAGAGTATAGACTAACTAGTTGCGCATTATCATAAAGCATTTTTTCAAAATGAGGAATATGCCATTTAGAATCTGTTGAATATCTTGAAAAACCTCCACCAATGGGATCGTAAATTCCACCATTAGCCATTTTTGTGAGTGTGGTCTCCACATACTTCTGAATCCCCTTGTCACTATTCTGAACACTGTAACGAAGCAGGAAATCCAGTGCGTCTGGCATCGGGAATTTAGTATCGCCACTTAAACCTCCTTCTTTAAAATCTAATTGCTCCTGCCATACTTTTACGGCTTGAGAAAGTTCTGATTTTTTAAAATTAACCTGATTATTATTAATTGCAATTAACTGTGATTTCTGAATTCCTGCTACTAATCTGTCTGCATATTCACTCGCTTTTTCGGGATTGTTTTTATACAAATTAGAAATCTCCGTTAAGGCTTTTGTCCATTCTTCCCGCGTAAAATAAGTGCCACCAAAAATAGGACGTCCATCAGGAAGTGCAATACAGTTTAAGGGCCAGCCACCTTTACCGGTCATTAATTGTACGGCATTCATATAAACCTGGTCAATATCAGGACGCTCTTCCCTATCTACTTTTATGCTGATAAAGTTATCGTTCATTAACCTGGCTACAGCCTCGTTTTCAAAACTTTCTTCTTCCATAACATGGCACCAATGACAGGCGGAATAGCCTACAGAAATAATAATAAGTTTATTTTCTGTTTTTGCTTTGTCCAGCGTTTCCTGATTCCACCCTTTCCAGTTAACAGGATTGTGCGCATGCTGTAAAAGATAAGGGCTTGTCTCATTAATTAAATCGTTGGTATATTTGTGATACTCCTCAGTATGTTGTTTTTTATTACAACCAATAAAAAAACAGGAAACAATTAATAAAAGATAGAGAATACGCATACAAATAAAATGAAAGAAGTGTGAATAATAGTGTGATTTTCAGTTGTTTTTTTTAATCAGAAGCTAAAATAGCAATTTAAATTTAATAGATTTGCCATAACTAAAGAATGCTTCAAATGTGCTATTAAAGGCTTCAAAATTGACAATCTTATTTCAACTTTCAAGCTATTTTTACGTTTAACATTTTATTAAAATGAAATGAAAACGAAACGTTATTTTTATAATTAAACATCGCTCTAAAAAATTTCAATCAACAGGATGGGGATAAGCAGAAAAAAAGCAACCAGTATATTGATGAGCAATACTTCACAAAAGCTTTCTATACTGGAAAAAATTGGTTACGGTTTAGGAGATTTCGCGGCGAATTTGATTTTTCAGACCCTGCTGACCTTTTTGGCTTTCTTTTATACAGATGTCTATAAAATTCCTGCTGGAACAGCAAGTATTATCATTTTTATTGGTGGTTTTATCGGTGCTTTTTTTAATATCATTATGGGCGTTATTGCTGACCGTACCCAAACCCGCTGGGGAAAATTCAGGCCTTGGATATTATGGACGGCTTTACCTTTTGGAATTGGTGCTGTTCTTTCTTTTTTAACTCCCAATTTTGGAGAAAATGGCAAGATTATTTACACCTTATTGACTTACTTTTTTCTGGTTATCATCTATTCAGCTAATAATTTACCCTATGTTGCTTTAAGTGGTGTTTTAACTGGTGACATGAAAGAAAGAAATAGTCTTTCTTCCTATCGTTTTGTAGCTGTAATGATCGCTCAATTTATAATTCAGTCGCTTTTATTGCCTTTGGTTTTAATTTTAGGACATGGCGATAAAGCAGTTGGCTTTAAAAATACAATGATTGTATTTGCAGTCATAGGAGTAATTTGTTTACTGATTACTTTTTTTACTACCAAAGAAAGAATTATACCTGCTGAGAATCAGAAGTCTTCGATTAAGCAGGATTTTATCGATTTGTCTAAAAATGGCCCCTGGCTGGTTATGCTGCTGGTTACTATTCTTGTTTTTATCACCTTGTCTTTAAAGGGCGGAATGTATGTTTTCTATTTTAAATATTATTTAGATCCCATAGCGCAAACTTTATTTTTGAAGGATATTGGTTTTACGGCATTTATTCATGATCTGAATAATTCCTTAATTTCAATGGGATTAGTTGATTTTCAGTGGCCAAAAGACGCTCCCACTTCTGCCTTTAGTCTTTTTAATGCCGGAGGAATTCTTTTTATGATTTTCGGCATTTTGTTTTCAAAATCACTCGCAGATGCCTTTGGCAAAAGAAATATTTATATCAGTTTTATTTTTTTATCAGCCATAAGCTTATTGCTTTTCAATTTCTACAGCAGAACCGCTATTGCAATGGTTTTTCTGACTCAGTTAGTTCATGGTTTTATTTATGGAGTAACGATTCCGTTATTGTGGGCGATGATTGCTGACGTAGCTGACTACAGTGAATGGAAAAACAACCGAAGAGCGACTGCAACTGTTTTTTCGGCCATGCTTGTTGGATTGAAAATAGGAATCAGTATTGGCGGAGCTTTGGGTGCCGCATTTTTATCTAAATATGGTTATGTCGCTGAAGAAGTCAATCAGGTTCCGGCAGCAGTAGAAGGAATTAAATTGTGCGTAAGTATCTATCCTGGCTTTATATTCATTATAAGCGCCGTTCTTTTGTGCTTTTATGTAATTGACAGGAATATGGAAATTGGAATTGAAAAAGATTTAAAGGAAAGAAGAGGAAATTAGTTAGGTAATCCCTTTGCGTGCCTTGCGGTTAATTTAACGCAAAGTGCGCCAAGTTTTTTTCTGTGTGTTTACAATTACTTTATAAGTTCGCAAAGCTTTGGGAATAAAACTTTGCGAACTTTGCGTAATCCCTTTGCGTGCCTTGCGGTTAAATTTAACGCGAAGTACATGCAAAAAAAACAGTAATATAGTTTTCCCCACAAAACTATACTACTGCAAAAAATAGAAACCTTTTTTTTTTAATAAATTTATTGTACCATAATAGTTAGACTATTCACAATATTCTCTGCTGATGTAGCGGTATAAAATACAAATTCACCAGGCTCAATTTTCCAGTCAGAAGTCTTTTCATCATAAAAAGCCAAATCTTTTACTTTTACTTTTAAATCAACTGTTTTTTGCTCTCCCGGTTTCAGGAATATTTTATCAAATGCTTTTAATTCTTTTTTCGGTCTTAAAACTGATGAAACTGTTTGACCAGCGTACAATTGAACTACCTCTGCCCCATCCGTTTTACCAGTATTTTTGATATTGAACTTTACTGTAATTTCATCATTTACATCGTATACTTTTTTGTCAGCACTACTATTAGAGATTTCAAAAGAAGTATAAGACAAACCGTAACCAAATGGATATTGAGGAGCAATTCCTTTGATGTCAAACCAGCGATAGCCTACTAAAATATCTTCTTCGTAATTTACCTTCAAATCATGCCCCGGATAGGCTCCTAAAGCATGTGCAGGAGATTGGCTTAAAGTAACAGGCAAAGTAAAAGGCAATTTCCCGGAAGGAAATTCTTTTCCGCTTAATACGTCAACCACAGCATTACCCGCTTCCATTCCGCCATACCAACCCCAAACTACAGCAGGCACACGTGATTCAATACCTGCCAGTTCAAGCGGAGAACCAGCAATAATTACGACAATGGTTTTCGGATTTGCTTTGGCCACTTCCTGAATTAAAGTTTCCTGTCCATACGGTAAACGCATGTGCAGTCTGTCAAATGATTCCGAATCGAAATCATGGTTTAAACCTGCAAAAACAATTGCCACATCCGATTTTTGGGCCTGAGCCACTGCTTCGTCGATTAATTTCCAATCTACCTTATCCGTATTTAATTGACCATCACTGCTTCTTTCCACAACATGAGATTGTTTCTCATAACCTTGTGCAAAATTGATTTGCATCGATTTTCCGTATTTAGTGGTCATAGCCTGAAGTGGCGTCACCTCATACAAAGCTTTAATTTCTGAACTAAATCCGCCGCCGCAATGGGTACGCGTTGCATTGTCACCAATAATGGCTACTGATTTTATAGCACTCATATTTAACGGCAAAATTTGTTTATCGTTTTTCAGTAAAACTACCGCTTCGACAGCAGACCGATAGGCTGCCTGTTGGTGTTCTTTGGTGTTTATAGAACCTTTGATACGTGTTTTAGGGTCTAAAACTTTCGTTTTAATCATAACTCTTAATATGTTAGCCACTTTTTCATCTACTAAGCTTTCTTTGATGCGTCCTTCCTGAACTGCCTTAATCAAAGGATCTGCGAAATACCAGTCGTTATAATTTTCTTTTTCGGTTCCCATTTCTAAGTCCAAACCAGCCAAAGCTGCTTTTTCGGTACTATGAACGGCATCCCAATCGGACATATAAACCCCTTTAAATTTAAATTCATCACGCAAAAGTGTTCGTCCCAAATAATCATTTTCGGTACAGTAGGAACCCCTGAATTTATTATAAGCCCCCATAACGCCCAGCACTCCGGCATCTACAATTGAAGCTTTAAAACCCGGTAAATAAATTTCTCGTAAGGCACGTTCGCTCATCGTTACATCTACAACAAAACGATTTTCTTCCTGATTATTAGCAACAAAATGTTTCACACAAGCAGCAACATCCTGGGTTTGCAAAGCCTTAATATAATTGATGGAAAGCTGCGAAATAAGAAACGGATCTTCACTCAAATACTCAAAATTTCTTCCGCAAAGTGGAGAACGGATAATGTTGATTCCGGGCCCAAGCAAAACATCTTTTTTACGAAAACGTGCTTCTTCGCCCAAAACGATACCGCGTTGTTTCGCTAATTCAAGATTCCAACTAGCAGCCATAGCCGTTCCCGGAGGAAAACAGGTAGAAGAATCATCCGTTTGTCCTGTATATTTCCAGTTATGACGATTCATTTCTGCCCTGACTCCATGCGGACCATCAGACAAAGCCCATTCCGGAATTCCAAGATGCTTTATTTCTTCCGTATAAAATTTAGAGTTTCCATGCAGCATGCCGACTTTTTCCTTCAAAGTCATTTTTTTAATTAGCTGTTGAATTCTTTTTTCAGTAGCATTATTTGTTTGCGAAAAAGAACTTTGAAAAAATACTGAAAACAAAGCCGCAGCTATAAATCGTAATCTCATTTTATATGTTTTAGAAAACCTTTTTTTGGTTCAATTAAATAATTAGATTTTGAATGCTAAATGGAAAAGTATCACCATTAACAAGCCTTCAAAAATAGCCGAATACAAAACATAGGAGTCCTAAAAATCGAGCATTTTATATAAGAAATGAAGCAGACTTGAATGAAAAATTACATCCGGATCTTTTCTTTATAAAAATTACATTAAACATATAATTATGCCTGAAAATTTCATGCAATTTGAAATGATTAATGAATATAAAAAACCTGACAGATTTTGAGATATGTCAGGTTTAAAACTTAAATTAGAAACTATTTACCAGCTATTGCTCAGCACCATCAGTTGTTGCCCTGGTAACTGCAAAAGCAGCTACTTTTTTACCTAAATCTAATCCTTTTTCACAATCACTTCTGTAATGGATAGCTCCATACATCCTTGAGTTTGATGCTTCTAACGCCATTGCCTCATATTCCGTTTTTTTAGATGGAATAAAATGTGATAAAACAGTACAGGCAGCAGCACTAAAAGTAGAATGTCCGGAAACATATGCCGGAAAATTAGGAACTCCCGTAGTTGTTTTAATCGAAGGATCCATTTGACACGGGCGTGGATTGAAGTAAGTGTACTTAGCATCCCAGCAACTAATCGCAGCATCCATCATCGCGACGTTTAATAAGGCTAAATTTCTTGCCCAACGAATTTCGCTGTACGATTGTTCCACAAAAGCTTCGCATGCAATGGCGTTCCAATGCCCGGGAGGTGTATACGTATCGACTCCGTCAGCCCAAAAACTAACAATCTCCAAGTGTTCACGAGAATTATCCTGGCTGTATTTTTTAATCTCGGCTAATTCTTTTGCAAAAGCATCAGATTTTGTTGAAGGAGGTGCAGGAGGACGATTTGCTACCACATCTGCTTCTGTCATTAAAAATGATTTTACTTTTCCGAATAATGGTAACATTGGCGGTCTGGCTGGTATTTCTAATGATTTCCATGGAACTTCGCCTGTTGCTGCAGTTTGAGATTCTAATGCTGCCCAGATTGCCGGTGTGCCTCCAGCAACTCCCGCCCCATCAGTCGAAGCCCGGGTTATAAATTTTGCAGCCACTTTTCTGCCTAAACTTATTCCGGCATCAACATCTGAGCGAACATTAGCACCGCTGATAATACGGTATAATTTTTCTTCTTCAGCTTTTGCGTTTATGTAAGCGATTTCAGTTGGAAATAATAATTTTAAAAGCTCAACAGTAACTCCCGCCACTACAGCATCTTCTGAAGGATATGATGGCAAAGCACTTTTAGGAATTAATACTTGCAAACTTGGATCAACAATGTATGGTGCTGACCTGTTGTACAGTTTTTTATAATGCCAGGCAGCAATCAAAGCATCGTATTGAGCAGCACTTACGTATGCATAAGCTCTTGCAGCATAAGGAGGATTGGAAAATGGAAATTGAGGATACGCAAATGGGTTTCCTGCCGAGGGAGCCGGGTAAGTTCCATCCTCATTTTGGTACGGTGGACGATTATGCCTTGCTACCAACGTTCGCATAATTTCATTCCAGCGCAGTACACTGCCTGCACTCCAATATTCTATTATGTCTTTTTGCTCATCGGTAATACCAACCTGAAAACTTTTTATTTCGTTAATTTCTCTTGTATAAGCAGGTGTAGTTGTTGCAACTGGTACATCAATTGAAAATTCATCAGGTGCAGTTAAAAGATAAGGTTTCCAGGTATAAGCCTCAGCATCTGTATTTTTAGGGTCCAATTGTGGAAACTGCTCATTACGCTGTGAAATATCATCATCACAGGAATACATTAGTCCAACTAATAGAAGTAAAAGACTTTTAAAGACAATTTTATGAATATTATTTTTCATCTTACTTGTTTTTATTTTTAAAATTAATCAGGTAAAACACGCCTCCATAAAACGAGGTTGCTTCTCCTACATTTCTACCTTCCGTTACTACATTATAACCACCCACAATGGCTAATTCAGGAAGTTTTTTTAACGTATATTTTCCATTAAAGCCCAATTTAAAAGCATTCATGGTATTACTTGGAAAAGGCATGTTGTTTTTTGTGATATCAAAACCTCCGGATTGTGTAACCGAATTATCAATAACAGCCTCGGCAATTAACCAATTAGAACGATATCCCAATCTCAAATTAAAGTTGATAACATCTGGCATATTAACTTCATTGGTGTAATGAATTTCATCTGCCAAATAGGAATTTCGATCAATTGTAATATTCGCTCTTTTAATATACGCAGCAGATAAAGTAGTAAAAAAACGATGATACTGCACATCCCCCATTAGTCGTAAAGTTCCTGTTTTGCTGCCAAGGCCAATGCTTAATGGCAAATAATCGGCTACATAGTCTGAGATTGGCATTGAATAGCTTCCTAAAGCAAATAAGGAATAACTAAGTGCACCAACTTTTTTCTTAATTGGCATGTATTTCAAAGTCAATGTTAAATCCTGCATTCCTTTTTGCCCCTGCATAGTTCCTGCTGTAGACTTAGTTTCAAGATATGGAACATTAAATAAAAAATTTAGCTTATCTAATATGCCATAATTACACATAAGCGCTGGACCTTGAGCAGATACCGTTCCCAGATTAAGATTCTCTCTTTTAAAAGTGCCTTCCCAGTACTCATTCCAACTGCTATACTGGTATACCGCTCCGAAGCAAAAATTATTTTTGTTCATCATAAGGGCATCGATTTCGGTTTGTGCGCTCGTCAGAAGAGGAATTAAGAAGAGACAACACAGATATAATTTCCTCATTATTTATTTTTTTTTGTTAATTAGTTGTTTGTTTAAGAATTCTCGCTCTTTATACCATACATAATAGATAAGTTACTATTTCCTAAAATCGCAGAACTGCTTTTAGGTCGATAAAGTAGCTCAAACCAGAACAATACGATGTCCTGATTTAAGCAGCTGAATTCAACATGTTTTGTTTTTGAAGAGGTATAATAAATTCAAAAACAAGAAAGTTTAATTGATTCTCACGGTTTGTAAAAACGAATTATTTTTCGTGACCAAGAGATAGTTTTTCCCTTTTACCTGAATTTTTTCCATGTTTTTTACATCGCCGGGAGTAAAAAATCCGCTTTCAGTAGCTGAAACTGATTTGAATTTTCCTTTGCCATCGCCTTTTAAAAACAATCCGTGACCAGCATCGTTTCGAGGGGTTTCTACTTCGGAGTTGTACATGTTGCCCGTTATTAGAACATCAAGTTTACCATCTTTATCATAATCATCAACCATAATCTGATTGATGCAGGTAAGCTGTGCTTCAACCGGAAGTTCGTGAATGATAAACTTGCCATTTTTATTTTCTAAATAAATACTGGCAAATGATTTTACTTTATAATGCAAGGCTTCTTTAAGTGATTTTTCTGTATAAACATCAACCAGAGTAGCTTCTGAAAAACTTTCATAATCTTTGAATTTCTTCTTGATATTTGGAATTTGCTGAGACGAACAGCCACGGCCTCGTACCGGATATTGTTTTCCATCATTGTAGTAACTCAAGACAATATCTTTGTGTTTATTATTATCAAAATCTTTTACATAAATATCAAAGGTTTCACTAGGAGTTGCTTTGTACTTGTAATTTAAACCATTGTTTCCAACGATATAATCCATGTCGCCATCATGGTCAAAATCACCTTGCTGAATGCTCCACCACCAACCGGTAGTATCATCATTAAGTCCCATATTTTTAGTCACTTCTTTGAAACCTGATGTCGTATTTTGAAAAATACGGATCGGCATCCATTCGCCCACCACAATGATATCGGCTAATTTGTCATTATTAAAGTCGGTAATTACAGCACTTGTCGCCATTCCTAAATTGGTAAACTCTTTCGGAGATTTTTTAGAAACTTCAAATTTTGGCTGTGTTGGCGAACTTATATTATGCAGTAAATAAGTCGTTGCCGGCGACGGATATTGTCCCGGAACCTGTCTTCCTAATACTAAAAGATCTTTTTTTCCATCTTTATCATAATCAATAGGATAGACTTTAGAACCACTTGTCAGCATGGTTGGCAAAACTCCTTTTGAAGCTTTTGTAAAATCACCTTTTCCGTTGTTGAGGTATAATCTGTCTTGTAATTTTGGGTCGTTAACTAAAAATTCGTAACCGCCGCTCACTACATATAAGTCATTATCACCGTCATTGTCAGCGTCAAAAATTAATGCTCCTGTGTCTTCACTGGCTTTATCGTCTTCAAGTGCCTGACTATTTTTCTGGGCAAAACCATTTTTTGTCTGCATAAATATTTTTCCTGAGTAGGTTGCAGAACCTCCAATAAAATAATCATCCAAACCATCTTTATTTAGATCGCCAACCGCAATAGCAGGACCAAAAGTCGACATTTTATGAGGCAATAAAACCTGATCTTTAAAATCATCGTATTTGTTTTCTTCATGTTTGAAAACCGGAAAAACTGTTGTTTCAGTTGCAAACAAATGCTCTTTAGGAGTTGTTTTTACAGCTATTTCTTCTTTAGCGTCCTGTTCCTTAAAGCTTAGTGTTTGGTTTACCTTGACATTAGATAACTTTTGCACTTTGCCATTTGTCCAAACCACTTTTATTTCATCAATGGTTTTGTCTTTTCCTACACCAAAATGTAATTCAGGTGCTACCGAAGACTGAAAACCTCTGGTTAAAGTAAGTTCCTGCATTTGGGTTCCTTTTTTCGTTTTTATGTAAACACGATTTCCTAAACCAAAAGTATTTTTTGTATTTCCTTTAAAATTTACTTTTATGTAATTGTTGATTTTGGAACTTGAATTTTCAAACACAGACGCATAATCATCAATATTATTGACCACCAAATCCAAATCGCCATCGTTATCCAAATCGGCATAGGCCACACCATTTGAGAAACCTTTGAATTCAATTCCCCATTTTTTATTGGCTTGTTCAAAATTTAAATTTCCTTTATTTTGAAACATAAAATTGTCAATTTTTTCAGAAGGAATTTCCTGTGATTTTTTTAGTAAATCTTTTGGCTGCAGGTTAAGTGCTTCTAAACTATGAAAAAAGTCATTGTTATTAATTTCTCTTCGGGTTCCATTCGTTACAAACAAATCCTTGTTTCCGTCATTATCAAAATCAGCAAATAAAGGTCCCCAGCTCCAGTCTGTAGAAGATGTTCCGGTAATACGTGATACATTACCAAAATGCGGAATACCATTTTCATTAACTCCTGTATTTAACTGCATACAATTGTGCATGTATTGATAATTGAAACCCGCATCGACAACATCCCAAAAAAGTTTCGGATTCATGCTCGACATGTTTGCTTTTTTACGACGATTGTCTTTCGCATCCATGTCTACCTGAAAAACATCTAAATTTCCATCGTTGTTGAAATCAGAAATATCTACACCCATTCCGTAGAAAGAGTTATGTGCCATAGCCTCTTTTACTACTTCCTTAAAAGTACCATCCTGATTGTTGATATACATAAAATCAGGTGAATTGAAATCGTTAGAAACATAAATATCTGGCCAACTATCATTGTTTAAGTCGCCAACTGTAGCACTTAATGATAATCCATAATTTTTTACGCCGGCTTGTTCGGTCACATTCGCAAAATGATTGCCATCGTTTCGGTATAAGTGTCCTGATTCATTGTCTTTTACATTACGCATCATTTGAACGTAGTCACCTGTTGCAGAATTGAATCTTGTTGGCGGATAATTGGCAACAAATAAATCTAAATCACCATCTTTATCGTAATCAAAAAAGGTTCCCTGAACGCTGTTTCCAATATCATCAATACCGTATTCTTTGGCTTTTTCAGTAAAAGTTCCGTTGCCATTATTGATATACAACTCATTGTTTTTAGGGCCGAATTTACCTCCTACGCTACAATAAATATCCAAAAAACCATCACCGTTTACATCGGCCATCGCAACGCCGCTATACCAGCGGGAATCACCGCCTACACCCGCTTTTTTGGTAATATCTTCAAATTTTAATTTCCCTTTGTTCAGATATAGTTTATTGGATACCTGATTTCCTGTAAAGAAAATATCTACCAGTCCATCGTTATTGATGTCTCCGGTAGCCACTCCTCCACCTAAATAAATATAATTGTAGGTAAAATAATTCAGTGAATCATTTTCTTTCAGATTATTGCTAAAATCAATTCCTGTGTCAGAACGATCTAAGATAGTAAAGATCTTCTCGTCTGATTCTTTAGAACAACTAACAAGCAGTAGTAAACCCAAAAGGCTAAAAAAAGCAGCTTTTATTTTTATATTTTTCATATTTATGATTGTAATGTTTTTTAAATACAAACAGGAGAATGTGCTCCGGCCGTTGAAAAAATAGTTCGTTTAATATCTATTTTCGAAAAGTTATTTTCCCCTTCAATAATTTTAATGTATTGATTGGGTTTTATGTTTTTAAACACTTCTTTCTTTTGGTTTTTGGGCCAGGTAATTTCGATCTGATCAATGACCTTCGCTTGTCCAATTCCAATTTCCATTCTTAAAGCCGACGCTCCAAAACTACCACCTGAATTTAATACCCTGTGCACCGATCTGGAAATACCATTTTCTTTGAAAGTAACTTTTACTTTGGCCCCAATGGCAGAACGATTGCTCGCTGTGCCTTCTAATTGCAGTTTTATCCAATTGTTGTTGTTTTGTCCAGGGTTCAGGTATAAAGAATTGCTGAAAGAATCGCCTAAATAAGCGCCACCGACTTCTATAAAAATGTCGTTGTCACCATCGTTATCCAAATCATTAATAGCCACACCATGACCTTTTTGCAGATTTCCTACCCGGCCGGAAACAGTAACATCAGCAAATCTGCCATTCCCCATATTTCTAAATAATCTATTGGGTGATAGTGATTTATAATCCGGATTTCCTGTTCCGAGGTACATGTCCAGAAAACCATCATTGTCGATATCTCCAAAATTGGAACCCATTGCAAATACGGTTTTACTTAGTCCTCCTGCTTTAGAAACATCTGAGAAAGTCCCATCATGATTGTTGTGGTACAAATACATTTTACTGCTTTCATTTGGAATTTTCAGGGCTTCCATTGCAATTTCGCCGGCAATTGAACCGTTAAATTGATACCCGCAAACAAAAATATCCTGCCAGCCATCATTATCATAATCCCAAAACCAGGTTGGAAAAGTCATGACATTGATGCCGGCTAAACCTGCCTGATCTGTAACATCTGTAAATTGCGGAATCCCATTTTTAAGTCCTGTATTTTTTAATAATGTTTTTCTTTTGTTCATACCGGAGAGAAACAAATCAATATCACCATCATTATCATAATCAGCTGATGTCGCTCCTTTTATATAGGCAACAACATCACATTTTGCAGCTTGTGCTACATTAGTAAATGTTCCGTCCTGATTATTCATATACAATTCTGAAGGATACGATTCATTATCTGAGGACTCGTTTCCAATAAATAAGTCCAGATAACCGTCATTATTGAAATCATTCCACGTACCAGCCTGAGTTGGAAATTCAGAATATAAACCGCTTTTAATCGTTACATCAGTAAAAGTACCATCGCCATTGTTGCGTAACAATGAGTTGGGTTGACGCCCGTATTTACGCATCCAGGCTCCTCTCAAAACAAAAATATCAGTATCGCCGTCATTATCATAATCGGCTTGTATCATATTTAATCCTCCTTTGAAACGGCCTAGTTCTGAAACTTTGGAATAATCCAGGAATTTCCCTTTTTTATCATTTTGATAATAATGCATAACACCATCCAGACTCCAGTCAGAAGTTACAATATCCAGATAGTTATCGTTATTGAAATCATCCACTATAACTCCGCCTGACATATTCCTGCCCTTAATACCTGCATTTACGGCAACATCCAAAAAAGGTTTTATACTGTATCCTGAATCTTTATTCAGATTAGGTATCAACCATTGTTTGGGAACTTCCAAAGGATAACCGCCTAGTGTCATATAAGCTACATTGAGCAGCCATCTTGATTCATAATCATTAGGATTTATTGCTAATAATTTCTTATAAATTTCAATTGCTTTTTGAGAACCTTGTCGTATCGTATGAATGCCGTTTTTTTGGATAGGCATAATACATGATTCCGGATTGTGGTAATTCACACAATTCTGTTTTTCACCGAGTCTCATGTATGCAAGTGCCAAATATTGCAGCGATTGAGGATCGTCTTTCCCGTCTATTTTTTTCTTTCTTTGGATGGCACTTTCCAAAATTGCTACAGATTCCGCTTCTTTTCCAAGTTTTAATAATGCATTTCCTTTATTTATTTCATTAAATAATCTAAAAAAACCTTCATCGGAGCTTTTAATTATAGAATCATAATAAGCTACTTCTGTTTTTGACGCAAATGCATTGTCTTTTACATCGTACATTTTTTTTCTGGCCTCCAAAATCTTAATCATCTTATCGTTTGGGTTAGAAAAATAATTGCAGGACTGAGTTAAAATAGATACTATGAGCAGCGATACTAACTGTTTAATTTTCATAATTAAAACATTTTAGATTAGGTTAATCCTGCTATTATTTATCGAATTTTTTGTTTCCTATATGAAAATTATAAAACTTCCAAACTTCATGGGCTACATTTCTGCCCAGCTTTAGTCCTTCAACATTATCTGCCTGGATATGATAGCCTCCCATTACTCTTGAAATTCCTGCCATATTTGCTGTTTCTGTAAAGGTTGGGAATTTAAGCACAACAGGTTTTCCGATGTTGTTTGGTTCTGTCATTGATCCTGGAGTACTACAGATTGCAGATTCTCCAAAAGTATCGCTTCCGGTCCATAGTTTTAATGCTTCACCACAACCGCCACTAATTGTACTGTGTCCGGAAACATAACCTGGAAAAGCGGGACATAAAAAAATATCCGGTGAGTAAGGTCTCCAATCCTGACCTTTCATTTCTATATTTCCAAAACCTGGTCCGCCCCAGGCTTTTATAGTCTGATCTTTATAATAGTAATGTACTAATGCATAAGGACGCGCAAAGTCATAAAACATTTTTGTATCCCAGCATGCTATAAAGCAATCCATAGCCGTTACCTGATTGTAAAAAAACATTTTTACATCCTGATCTAAAGTATGATTATCACGTCTGGAAACATCCTGGGCAAATTTTAGCCAATGTCCTGCCTGTTGTACTGATTTTGGACCATCACGCATAAATTCTACCAATGCTTTTTGTTCATTGGTAAGATTATATTGTAAATCAAGTAGTTCTTTAACTTCATTTTTAAGTTGTTCGGAATCTAATGCAGGTGGCGGTATAGGGCGAAATTGATCTCCTGATTTTAATCCTACAGGCTTTACTTTGTTCCAAAATGGAGTAGCGCAGCCTGGTGCAAACTTACCTCCTTTTCCATCTGAAAAATATTTTGGCTGCCAATGAGCTACATCAATCATTTCGTCAGGGGAATTGACCGGATTATAATTTACATAGTTAAAATAGGGAGTTCCATTTGAACCATTTTCTTCTCCATATTGATTTGATCCATCATGTTTTCTTGCTTCAATTACTGCTTTTGCTGCTAAATTACCTATTCCTGCAGGCGTTTTAGGGTCGAGTGATTTATCATTAGGATCCAGACCTAATTTAACCATAAAAGCTACAAACAAATCTTTGTCTGAAAAATAATATTCACATAATGCATTATAGGCAGCATAACTGATAGCAATCTCCTTATTTTTGAGTGTCTGTTCTTTAGTAGGTCTTCTTTCTATATTTTTTAAATAAACAGGAATTGCTTTTTGATCATAACGGCTCCAGGCATCAAAAACAGCAACAAATGTTAATCCTAAAAAACGAGAAGTCACTGTTGGTCTTGGTTTAAATCTATCAGTATCATTACCAGTGGCAACAACTGCGATTTGTGACCATTTATAGGCCATATTATTTTCTCCAGTTGGTTCTTTAATTTGATTTTTGTTGTCTTTTACTTGTGCAAAAGTATTTACGCTTAAAATGCTAAAAAATAACACTTTAAACAAAAATTTATAAGTTTTCATTTTTGGTTGGTTTATATGGTTGTTAGATAGCTTTCTTTTCAATTAAGATTAATTGACCTTGTATGTTAAATTGTAAATAAGCAGATTGCCCTTAGCTAAAACTCAATTTTAGTCTAAGAATGGTTCTCAAATGCTATTTACATTTTGACATCAAAGGAAATACTAAACCATATCTGGAGGAGGATAATTGGCAGTAAAATATCCTGAAAGAATATTTTGTTTTGGAAGGGATGAATTTAAAGTAACAGTTGAAACTAATTTTATAGAAGTACTTATAAAATTTATTTGGTTACCCTGAATGTAATCCTGAATAAAGGATTTCATTAATTTTTTGCCAGGATTTTCTTTATTTGAATTATCATCAAATAACTGACTATCGACAATTTTTTTTAAATCTTTATTTAAAGCTTCATTATGGGAACTTTTTAAGCAATATAATTTTAAAACATTATTTTGGATCCTTTTCTTAAAGACATGATACGTTTTATTATGGATCACGAAATCTTCATTGGCATCTTCAATACCCGAATCAACTACATAAGCATACGGGGTAATTTTAACTTCAATTATTTCAAAATCTGAATTGTCAGTTTTCTCCATAGCATTCACCCACACTTGCTCTTGTTGTTCAGCAAACATGATATAAAATCCCAAAACATTGTAAAACAATGTTATGATTAAAAAAAGTGAAGCAATTCTTTTCATTTGAATAAAATTGAGCCTGCCTTAAAACTCATTTAAATATTGAAAATCTTAAGTCTTTTAGAAAATAATAGGTGTTTAACAAAACACAACGTATTGATAAACAGCGCATATTAAAATGCGCTGTTTGTCAAATACTAACTTAACTAACTCAAACTAACAAACTTCAGTCACCTGCCTAGTAGCCAGGATTGTTATCACTAGGTTTTATATTTGGATTTGAAGATGTTTCTCTATTTGGTATTGGCCATAATTCACTTCTACCAGTTTTGAAACCAGTTCCCGTCAATTCAGTACTAGCAATACCCCATCTAATTATATCATCAAAACGAACTTGCTCGCCGGCTAATTCTACTTTACGTTCATGAATAAGCGCTGTAAAAACCTGATCTTTTGTAAGCGTTGTTGCTAATAGTGGCACATTTGCTCTAAAGCGAACCTGATTAATGTAACCAATAGCAGTTGCCTGCACACCTCCGGCTCTCATGCTTTCACACTCTGCCATCATAAGCAATACATCTGAATAACGCATCACTTTGAAGTTGATACTTGAATCCAGATTTTCATCAGTACGTTTATAGTAGTTTTGATATTTTTTCCATCCAGCTCTTCTAAGACCTTCTGATGAAGAGAAATTAGCAGCTGTCATTGTATTGGCTCCGTTATTATATTTAGATCCCGGTACGTAAAAAGTTTCTCCAAAACGTTTGTCACCCGGCTCATATTCATCTAATATATCATCTGACGGATACACATTATACCAGCCTAAATTACCATATTCCTGACCTCTAAGCGTAGATTCAGCAACACCATCTCCGGCAGTATCGCTACCCCATTTATCAGCTACTCCTAATTTTTCATCATATTCAATCTCAAAAATAGATTCCGGGCCATGCTCCGTTTCATCCATGAAGTTGTTATAAAAATTAGACTCTAAGCTAAATCCTGTAACTTTACTAAAAGCAACTAAAGCTTCATCATATTTCTTTTGATACAATAATGCTTTCCCTAAATAAGCAAAAGCAGCTTCTTTAGTAGCTCTTCCTTTATCTTCAACGGTTTTGCTTAATAGATTTTTAGACGCAAAGTCAAAATCAGTTTCAATTAATTTGTAGATTTCCGCTTTTGGGCTTCTTGGAGCACCTACAATCGTTTGTTTCGTATAAAGAGGTAAATCACCAAAACGAGGCACTAACAAAAAGTAATAATAAGCTCTTAAAAAATGGGCTTCTGCTAAAAATTTATTCTTTTTCTCCTGCGTTAAAACTGAAGTTGATAAAGCCTGAATTTTATCTTCATTATCTAAGACAAAATTTGCTTTTGATATTCCTAGAAAGCAAGTTTCCCAATAAAACTGGATAATATCACTACTTGCATCAAAAGAGAAATCAAGAAAAGGTTTTTTGTTACCTTCTAATTGAGGATTTCCTTTGTTTTCCTGTGCCATATTATCTAAGGCAAAGAAAATATGTCGGGCATAAAGTCCTCTTGTCTGCAGGTTTGCATAGGCTGCGTTTACTGCAGATTGTACTTGTGCTTCCGATTTAAAGAAAGTTTCAGGGGATAACTGATTTGGATTTGTTAATTCTAAATCACTATCGTTACATGAATTTATTGTTAAAATCCCTAACAATACTACAACTATATATTTTATTTTTCTCATCATCTTTATAAATTAAAATGTAACATCAAGTCCAAAAATTACTGATTTCGGCTGCGGATATCTTCCTATATCAATTCCGGCAGAATTTGCGTTAGCATCTACACGTGCAATTTCAGGATCTAAACCAGAATAATCTGTAATTGTAACAAGATTTTGCGCACTTACATAGAATCTTATGTGTGAAAAATAGTTACTGAACGTATCTCCTGAAAAGGTATATCCTACAGTGACATTTTTTAATCTTGTGTAAGAACCATCTTCAACATATCGTTGACTAGCAGACGACCAGTTTTGACCTGCACCAAGTGCTCTTGGTAGTGTAGCTGATGGATTAGTAACTACTCCATTTACAACAATTGATCTGTCCTGAACTTCAGTACCTGAGTTAAACAAACGCTGCATAGCTTGTAAATCGAACTTGTTTGCGTTAAAAACATCATTTCCCTGAACTCCTGTTATAAAGCAGTTAAAGTCGAATTTTTTATATGCTGCTGTAAGGTTTAAACCATAGGTAAAATCAGGATACGGATTTCCGATATTTGTTTTATCATCTGAGTTGATTACTTTATCTCCATTACGATCAACGAATCTAATATCACCCGGCTGTACAGAAGTCTGACCCGCTCCTAAAACAGCATCTACTTCTGCCTGGTTTTGATAAATTCCATTGGTCTGATAACCGTAAAAATAGAATAATGGCTGACCAACTTCCAGTCTTGAGAAACTCTCTAAACCGGCTCTTCCTGATGGACCACCTAATACACTTGTTACACCCGGAGCTAAAGCTGTTACTTCGTTTTTGCTTGTACCTAAATTAGCTACAGCAGACCATGTAAAATCTCCTTTTCTGTCATTGTATCCAAGTGATACTTCAAATCCGTGTACTTTCACATCGGCGATGTTTTGAATTTGGGTTCCTCCACCGGCTGAACCTACAGAAGCAGGAAGCGGCACTGCGAAAAGAATATCGCTACTTTTATTATTAAAATATTCGAAAGATCCTGTGAACTGTTCATCAAATAAACCAAAATCCAAACCAATGTTTCTGTCATTTTTAGACTCCCACTTCAAATCCGGATTTGCAGCTCTACCTGCTGTAACACCAGCGCCTGCAGCTCCATTAAACGGATAGGTATAATTTGCAGCTAAAGATGAACTGTATTGATAATCGTCTATTCTGTCATTACCTGTTGTTCCTGTACTCGCTCTAAGCTTCAATGTGCTAAAAACAGAATCTGCCATAAAACTTTCTTTGGCAATATTCCAACCTAAGGCAACAGAGTAGAAATTACCGTAACGGTTATTAGACCCAAAACGAGAAGAAGCATCTCTACGTCCTGAAACAGCCAATAGGTATTTCTCATCATAGTCATAGTTAATACGACCTATATAACCTAAGTTATTGGCTTCAATGTTACTAGAACTTAAATTCGCATCCTGTAATCTCAACTGATCTATATCATTTGAAATATAGTAACGGCTGCTTGCAATTAAATTCTTGCTCTTATTCTCAATTTTAGTTATAACTCCTAATACTTCTAAATTATGTTTATCAGCAATAGTAGTTTTGTATGTTAAACTATTATCAAAAACAATGGTTTGTCCTTTAGAATCTGTTTCAGCTGTTGAAGAATAGGCTTGTTTATGAGCTGAACCATCTTCGTAACCAGGAATAAAGGTATGATCATCACTTGTATAATAATCCAGCGAAACTTGTGATCTGAATTTTAATCCTTTGTAAATTTGCAATTCACCATAAATGTTTCCTATTATAGATAATCCATTAATTTTTTGATATCCTAAATTGGCAACACGAACCGGGTTTTCTGCATCTTGCCCATCAGCTGTTGAAGGACCTTGGTAACCCCCTACGTTATTTGCATTATAAACCGGTAAATAAGGTGCCATTTTAATAGCGTGCTCCAATAATGTTCTTCCTCCAGAGGCGCGCTCCGGATTAATTTCACTAAAAGATATTCCAATATTACTTCCAATGGTTAGTTTACCTATGTTTTGTGTATTATTTGCTCTAAAAGAGTAACGTTCAAAACCTGTACTAATAACAGCTCCTTCTTGCTTTAAATATTCAGCAGAATAGCGGCTTGTAGAATTATCTGTACCGCTTGAAAAACTTAGATTGTAATCCTGCATTACACCATCCTGAAAGATTTGGTCCTGCCAATTGGTATTTGTATTACCAAATTGAGCTGCTCTTGCTGTTAAATCACTTCCTAAAGCTTTAGCATATTGCAGATATTGTTGTGTATCTAAAACATCATATCTTTTAGTAATGGTTTGAAAACCTGCGTAAGTACTAAAGTTTATTTGACCTGGGCCTTTTTTTCCTTTTTTAGTAGTTACCATAATTACCCCGTTAAAGGCTTTTGAACCATATAAGGCTGTTGTTGACGCATCTTTTAAAACTGACATCGATTCAATATCATTAGGACTTAATCCAGATAAGTTACCTGTCAAAACTCCGTCGATAACATATAAAGGTGCACTATTTCCCATTGTAGCTAAACCACGAATACTAACACTGGGACTTGAACCAGGTGCGCCATTTACAACAGTAACACCAGCTGCTCTACCCTGTAAGGCCGATTCAGCATTAGTAATAGGAACTGCTGTAATATCTTTTGAACTTACTGTTGAAATTGCTCCTGTTACCTTAGATCTCTTTTGAGCACCATAGGCTACAACAACTTCCTGTAAGTTTTGTGCAGATTCTACTAATGTTACATCAATTGTAGAACGTGTACCCACGGTAATAGTTTGGGTAACTAATCCAACATAAGAAAATACTATTTTGTCAGTCGGATTAACTCCTTTTAAAGAGTATTTACCATCAAAATCTGTTGATGCACTATTTTTTGAACCTTCTACATTAACACTGGCACCAGGTAAAGGAAATCCTGATGGATCAATTACCACACCCTGTATGGTCTTTGATTGTGCCATCACATTCTGATAACTTATCATTAGCAATGCGATTATTGCAAATTTTAATTTTAACATCATATTAATTGGTTTTTTGTTTAGTTTAAATAATTGTTTGGTTGTAAAGTTTTTTATTATTTATTATATCGATATCATTGTAGTTTATTAAACTATTTTCTGCCTCTTTCAAATTTTAAAAAACTCATGATGTGGCGTCTTGTAAAATTGTTATTTTTCATAATCATCATTTTATGTTTCAATTTTGATTTTAAAAAAAGAGGTTTCGATACATAAATGTGGTTTTAATTCATATTCTAAAGTGGTTTTAAGATTGTTAATATTTGTTTCCTGATTATTGCTATTAGTTAAACCAAAAATAGAACGTTAACATAAATTTCACATACTACATATGATGCAAAAACTATCAAATTTGTAGCACGAGAGTTAAAAAAACGAGCAAAATCAGTATTTTACGATTATTTAATATTAAAAATGGAAATAAGAAATTAATAATAATGACGCATAATTTTTCTTGTATTAAGAAATTATAAGTCAATAAATATGTATTTAATAATTACTAAAAAGTATCATATTCCAGCATGTGATTATTGCTTTAATAATTCAAAACCAATATCATTGATTCATATATATTATAAAACCAAAACAACTATCGATTCTCTATTTATTAAAGCAAAAAAAAGACGACATAAGCCGTCTTCTTATAATTCCCTAAAAAAGTACTATCTTTTATTATTATGAGTAGGCAGATAACCATATTTATCCTTATAACATTTCGTAAAATACGAAGGAGAGCTAAAACCGACTTTATAACTAATTTCGGTTATATTATCATTCCCTAATTCTATTAATTCCTTAGCTTTTTCTAAACGAACATTACGAATAAACTCATTTACTGAAACACCTGTAAGTGTTTTAATTTTTCGGTACAATTGGCTTCTGCTTAAAAACACCTTCGAGGCCAGCTCTTCCACACTTAACTCGGTCTCACTAATGTTTTCATTGATATAATGCAGTACATTTTTGATAAAATCATTATCCAGCGTAGTGGTCTTTTCTTTGGCTTTTGGTGTAATTCCGTTGTAGAATTTATTAAACATAATCTGCCTGCTGTTAATCAATTGCACCAGACTGGATCTTAATATATCCATATCAAACGGTTTGCTTAAGTACATATCTGCACCCGAATCAATTCCTTCTAATCTATCTTTAACTAATGCCTTAGCAGATAACATCATTAACGGAATATGGCTGGTTTTTAAATCGGATTTAATGCTTTTACACAATTCTAAACCGTTCATAATAGGCATAATTACATCTGTTAAAATCAAATCCGGCAATTTCTGCAATGCTAATTCTAAACCAACCTGACCATTCTCAGCAACCAGAACCTTGTACTCTTTTTTGAGTTCATTTTTTAAATAATTTCGCAGTTCTACATTGTCTTCCACAATCAGGATCGTATAAATTCGATCTTGTTTTTCCTCATCATCCTGTGAATGAATTTCCTCTTTTTCTATAATTGGCGTGAAACTCATTTTTTTCTCTTTTTTGAATTCCTCAAGCAAAATTTCGCTCTCATTAAAGAAGTCTTTTCCAACAGGAAATAATAATTTAAAAGTCGTACCAACTCCCAATTCACTTTCTACTTCAATTATTCCTTTATGCAATTCAACAAATCCGCGAACCACTTCCAATCCAATTCCTGTACTTCCGTAATAGGCCTTGTTTAAATTGTTCACCTGGTAGAAACGGTCAAAAATTCTTTTTATATCTTTTTTGTCTAATCCTGAACCGGTGTCTTCAACAATAACCTCAAATGAAGGATAAGCAGTAGTTGAATCTATCAAAGGAAAGTGAATCAATTCGTTGTCAACTACTATCTTTACTGCTATTTTGCCATTATCCGGTGTAACTTTGAATGCGTTTGAGATTACATTAAAAATAATCTTTTCGAACATTTTTGGGTCTATCCAATCTTTTAATACTACTTTATTAGTTTCAAACTGCAGCTGAATTCCACGACTAAAGGCTTCTTCATCAAAATAACTGACAATTTCTCTTGTAAAACTGACCACCTCAATTAGTTGTAATTGCAATGTCATTTTATTAAACTGCAATTGGTTAAAATCCATTAGCTCATTGATTAATCTTGAAAGTCTATCGGAACTTTTTTGAATTGTCTGTAATTTATTCAATACACCCTCTGGTAAATTCGCGCTATAATTCTTGATTATATCTCCTAACGGATTTAAAATTAAAGTCAACGGTGTTCTAAACTCGTGCGAAATATTGGTAAAGAATTGTAATTTTTTATTATTTAATTTTTCAATCTGAATCGCTTTTGTCTTTTCAAATTCTATCATTTGTTTTTGTTTAAAGCGATTTTGATAATATTGATTAGCAAAATAAATGGCTGCTAATAACAATAGCGTATAGAATAAATATGCGAAAGATGTTTTCCACCAGGGCGGCAAAATTTCAATTTTTAATTCTAATGGTCTTTGGCTCCAAACTCCATTCTTTTCTGCTGCTTTAACCTTAAAAACATAATTACCCGGCGCTAAATTAGTATAAGTTGCCGAGCGTTTATTACCAACATAATTCCATGAATCCTCAAAGCCTTCCAAATAATAGGCAAATTCATTTCTGGCAGGAAAAGAATAATTAACGGCAATAAAATCAATGGTAAAAACAGACTGATCATGTCTTAGTATTATTTTTTTTGTTTGAGATATTACTTTTATTAAGGGTGAGTTTTTTTCCAAAGGTCCCACTGATTTATTAAAAAGTTTTAGATCTGTAAAATAAATAGGAAGCTGTTTTTTACTTTTAACCAAATTCGTAGGATTAAAATAATTCAGGCCTTCGTAACTTCCAAAATACAATACTCCGTTTTCATCTTTCAGAACCGAATTATTATTAAAGTCATTCCCCAGTAAACCGTCATAGATAGAGTAATTAAAAGTAGTTTTATTTTTTAAATCCAGCCTGGTAATTCCTTTTTTCCCACTTAACCAAATACCACCGTCGTTAGATTCTACAATAGATGAAAGTGACTTTTCATGAAGCCCTTTAAAATTTATGTACCATTTTAGGTTATCTGTTTTTTTATTATAGCTGAATAAACCTGCTCCATCGGTACCAATCCAAATTTCTTTGTTTTTAGCCTCATACAAAGTATTGATAGTATGCGTGCTTTTATGATTCTTGAGTTTTTCAGACATTTTATCACGAAAAGAAACTACTGAAAAAGTAACAAAATCTTTTGTAGTTACCTTGTACAAACCCGTTGTTGAACCTACCCAAACGGCATCATCTGAATCTACCATCACATTTCTGATGTCTAAATTCATTACATTATAAAATGGTTTGGAATTACAATGATGAAATTGCCCATCTGAGGGAGTATAATAATGTAATCCTTTTGCAAAAGTTCCTATCCAAATTACACCTTTGGAATCTTCAGTAATACTCATAATATTATCCGAGGCCAGATCAGTATTTTTTGTATTGTAATTAATAAAGTTTCTGCTTCCTTTCTTCAAAAGAAAAATTCCTTCATTCCAGCTGGATAACCAAACATTCTGCTTTTTATCAATAAATACTTTTGTGATATTGTCGTTTGTTAATCCCGAATAAAAACTATTATCTGATCTGGTAATATGTTTAAACTTTTTAGTTTTAAGATTGTATACATCGACTCCTCCGCCTTCCATCGAAATCCATAGCTGGCCTTCATCATCTTTAGCAATGCCCGTAACGCAATTGGTTTGTAAGGACTGTGAATTCCCCGGCAAACTTTCGATAATATTGACCTTGCTGTTTATTTTATCAAAAACACCTAATCCTTTGTTATAATAGCCCAGCCAAATTCTGCGTTCCTTATCCAGAAATAAGGACCAAACCGAATTTGAACTTAAACTGCGCATGTTGAATTTGCTGTTTAAATATTTTTTTTGAACAACACCCTGATCATTTACAATGATAAGTCCGTCATTTTCTGTTGCACAAAGAATTGTTTTGGGATCTGTTGCCAATATCGACATAATCCTTTTTGTAGTAATAGGATAAGAAAAAGCCTCTTTAGAACTTAGATTTACATTAACCAGGCCTTTATATCCATTGCCAATCCAGAGGTTTTGCCTGCTGTCCATAAACATAGAGACTATATTTCCGGATAAAATTTGATTATCATTTTTAGCAGTTACTTTTTTAACCTCATTTTTTAACTGATCCAGTATTTTTAAACCAAAATTGGTACCCAAATAAATTGTTCCGTCTTTATCCTTTACCAGACTATTAATAAGATAATTGGCCGGATTAGCAACATCCAGTTTTACAGAAGTTATTTCCCTTGTCTTACTATTTAATTTGAGCAACCCTGCGTTAAACGTTCCTAAAAAAAGATTTCCATTATTGTCTTCAATAATACTCTTGACAGAAATTACAGTTTCTTTTTTTGCTTTTTTCTGAATATCAATACTTTCAAAACTATTTAAATCGCGATTATAAAGACATAATCCTTCATCAGTTCCTATCCACAACCGGTTGCGAACATCGACATAAGTTGCATAAATCAGGTTGCTATTGATAGAATTAGTTACGTTGGAATTTTGCTCATAAGAAACATAATTTACTCCATCGAATTTATATAAGCCTGCACCATTTGTTCCTATCCACATAATCCCAAATTGATCCTGTGCGATGGTATAAATGCCACTTTTTGAAGACTCTTTATTTACTAAACGAAATTGATAGTTTTCAAATGTATTTTGAGAAAACAAGTTATTTACCAGAAAAAATAAAATGACAATGAATCTTAAACAATTTTCTTTGGACATTATAAAATGATTAGTAATTTAAATTAAATATATACTATTTAATCGAAAACCAATTGTTTGTTTTTCAATTAAATACAACATTGACTATTTTTTAAGCTTAAAATCTTATTCTAAACTTTCAGAATTAAGAAGCAGAAATTTTAAAATTCCTGCTTCAGGTTTCTATTTTCATAGACTCTTCTAAGTTCCGGTCAAACCGAAAATTAGAAGTTCTGTATATTTTCACTTCGTATAAAAAAATTAATTAATTCAGTAAAAGCACTCCCCCGTTACCAGGGATTTTTATTTCTACTCCATTATTATTTTTAAGCGTGTATGTTTTTAGTTTTCCGTTTAAATTTTCATCATCCAAATAATACTTCAATGTTGTACCAGAAGCTAACATTGGTAGTTTTAGTTTAATTTTTAAGGTTTCTTTTTGAGCATTAATCCCTGCTATATACCATTTGGTTCCTTTTCGGCGAGCAAACACGACATATTTACCCGGATATCCTTCTAAAAAACGAACTTCATCCCAGGTTGTCGGAACTTCTTTCATGAAATCTATAGCCCAGTCCGGAGCATCATTTAAATTGTTGGGTGCCAATGCAAAATGTTGAACCCCACTCTGAAAAAGAACCGCCGTAGCCAAAGCAAATACATCTGAAGTTCTTCGTTTTGAACCTTTATTGGGAATATTGTCACTATTATAAAATTCATTTAAGGCGCTTCCACCAAAATCCATACTACCAACCGTATTTCTGATAAAAGTATGCGTTGCGGCATTTGTAGCTTCATTGTCACAGCTGGCCTGTCCAAAATGCAGATTCTCGCTCGCTAAAACAGCCTCGCTGGCCGCATAATTTGGATACATTCGCTCCCAGCCTCTTGGTAAAGTACAACCGTGAAAAATCACCATTAAACCAAAATCGTTCGCATCTGTCAGTATATCTTCGTATAATTTCATTGTGACTTGTTTATCTCCACCAAAAAAATCTACCTTAATACCTTTTACACCAATACTTTTCATCCACGCCATTTCCTTACGACGGATTATCGAATTATCCATCTTTCCTCTAGGACTCTGGGGTGCATCATTCCAATAGCCATTCGAATTATACCATAAGTACAAACCAACGCCTTTTCCTGCACCATATTTCGCCAGTTCAGCGATTTTATCTTTTCCAATCTGAGTATCCCAAAGTGCATCAATTAAAATCGTTTCATATCCCATTACAGCACTAAAATCTATGTATTGTTTTTGAACCGGAAATGTAGTATTACCATCCATTTTCATGATCCAGCTCCAGGAACCTTTGGTATATTGGTAGGTTTGCGAAGATTCGTACTTTGGTTTAACCAAATCAAACGGAATAGTAGTTTCTACAATTGGAGCAAGGGTTTCGCCAATGGTAATAGTTCGCCATGGCGTTTCACTATTAAGTGCCATTCCCGGTGCTGTCGTTCCGTTTCCGTTATTCTCACCTGCCATTGGAAATCCGATAGTATATAATCCTTTATCATGTCCAATTAATCTGCTGCCGCAATAACCACTGTCAACACCTGTCTCAGAAATTAAAACCCAGCCATTATTTTTCACTTTAAAAAGAGATGGAAACGTATAACCTTCACCCATTCCATTTTGGCCCATTGCAGCGTCTAATGTATACGAAGTTTCATAACTAGGAGCACTTCTGGCATACCCTGTCATTGGCTTGCTTTGCGGACAAAGAAATGTTGTGGTTCCTTCAGGCAGTACAAAACCAGAAACTTCTTCCTCTACCACACATGAGAGCACCTCATTTTGAGGATAGATTTTATATTTAAAAGCTACATTGTTATTACTCACCCTAAATATCACATCAATAGCAGGTTTGTTCTCTTTACTAAAAGAAAATACGACTTCATTAGCCTCATAATGAACATTACTTTGCTTGATATTAGGCTGTTCATATGTTTCATCAATTTTATTTTGAGTTGCATCTGCTTTTAAAACTAATCCTGTTGTAAAATCACCAACACTCGTTTTCAAACCCAGCGGAGAATTTTCAAGAAAGATTTTTTCATTGTAGGTAATGCTATAAGAAGGCATTCCGTTAGAAACCACAAGAGAAACTTTGAGTTTTCCGTCAGGACTCTTTACGACAGATTGTGCACTTACTTTAAAAAAACCTAACAGACATAAACATAAAACATACTTAAAACTCATAATGTACTTTATATTAATTACTTTTTTGTTTGTAACAGAATAGCTAATTTATTGAATTAAAACTTTAATCACTTTTAAATCTTTAATATCTGAACTCGTACCATAATAAACTTCATATTCACCTGAAGTTACATTCATTCCTCTCTTCTTTGAATCATAAAATTCAAATGAAGAGGCAGGTAAATCGATTGTCACTTTTTGACTCTCACCAGCTTTTAAATCGATTCGTTTAAAAGCTTTCAATGTTTTTAAAGGACCGCCTGTATCATTTACTTTTCGAACATACACCTGAACAATCTCTGTTCCGTCTCGTTTGCTTGTGTTTTTTATGGAAAAATTTAGCTGCGTACTTTCAGTTGTTTTTAAGCTAGTTTTAGCCAAATTTGCTTTACCAATTTCGAATTTTGAATAACTTAAACCAAAACCAAAGGGAAACAAAACATCTGTCGTATAGCGGTACGTGCGACCTTTCATGGAATAATCTTCAAAGTCAGCTAGTTTATCTGAGTTTTTGTAGAAGGAAACCGGCAGTTTTCCAGCTGGATTATAATCTCCAAAAAGAACATCGGCTACCGCCTGACCTCCGGATTCTCCCGGATACCAGGCTTGTAAAATCGCATCGCAGCTTGCTGTTTCCGGCGTTAAGGCAATGGCAGAACCGGAGCAGTTTACAAAAACTACTTTTTTGCCTGCTGCTTTCAGTTCTTGCAGGCATTTTCTTTGTACCGCAGGAAGTTCAATATTGGTTCTGTCGCCGCCTTTAAAACCGGGGTAAGAAACCGGCATTTCTTCGCCTTCCAGCAAAGTCGAAAGTCCACCAACAAAAATTACCGTATCAATGCCTTTTAATTTTTGAAGTAAAGCAGCGAAATTGATATCATGCTCTTTTCCAAAATCGAATTCAAGATTCGCCTGCCAGTTGTTTGACTGAGCATACAAAATTTCTATTTTATATTTTTTCCCTGCTTCGACTGCAAATTTAATCTTGCCCGGAAGCGTGCGCCAGTTGGTATATTTTGCTAACGATTTGCCATTTACCAATAATTCAAAAGCTCCGGTAGCACCCGTTTTAAAAACAAGACTGTCATTTTCTTTAGCCACAAATTCCGTTTCATATTTCGCTGAAAACCCTTCTAATTTAACGCCCGATGCAAATTCATGCTGACCCGCAGTTGTCATTTTAATCGGATTTACAATTTGCTGTGTTGTAACACTATTTCCTTCTCTGTTTGGATTGTTCCAGTAAGTAGCTTTGATTCCTTTTTTTCCTTCAAAAGAAAGCTGGTCAAAATAGGTTTGATTTACCTTGTCTTCGACTAAATCACAGGCTTTGTCATACACTATTTTATCTGATGCAACTTTTGATTCTATACCGCTTTTAATGGTAATTGTTTTAACTGGCGTTCCATTATAATTTCCCCATAACATTGGTTCATTATCCGCGTTCGGACCTATAACAGCTACTTTGTTTATGGTTTTATTTAA
The DNA here is from genome assembly GCF_059758655.1 of Flavobacterium sp. GQ95. Taxonomy (NCBI): domain Bacteria; kingdom Pseudomonadati; phylum Bacteroidota; class Flavobacteriia; order Flavobacteriales; family Flavobacteriaceae; genus Flavobacterium; species Flavobacterium sp. GQ95. The sequence goes on along the minus strand of NZ_JCAXEB010000005.1, from coordinate 304,665 downwards.
TGGCAAAATGTTGTTTTTATTTTGCAAAAGCGTCATTGACTTTTGTGCCATTTCAAGCGCTAACTGCTGATGTTCTTTGCTGTTAAGTACAGAAGCCGGAATTTGGGCCCAAGGCACAATCGCGTCATCATCCATTTCTCCTAAATCAAAACGGCCGGTTAAAACACGAAGCAGGCTTTTATCAATATCAGCTTCCTTTATTAAGTCTTTCTCAACGGCTTCAGGCAGGTTTTTAAAAGGATATTTCTCCCAGACACATTCCACATCAGTTCCTGCCAGAACAGCTTTTGAAGCTGCATGTGTTGCATCAGACGAAACTTTATGCGTGGTATAAAAATCGGTAACGGCTCCACAATCTGAAACGACCATATATTTATAACCCCACTCATCTCTCAGAATACGCTGCAATAAACGGGTATTACTACAGCAAGGTTCATCATCCAAACGCTGATAGGCACACATCACCTGACGCACATCGGCATCCTGTACCAATGCTTTAAAAGCAGGCAAATAGGTTTCGTATAATTCACGGGGATCTATATTATTCAGGTTCAGTTCGTGTCGGCTCCATTCCGGACCGGAGTGAACCGCAAAATGTTTGGCACAGGCTAAAAGTTTACGGTATTTAGCATCTGCAGGACCTTGTAATCCTTTAACGACTGAAATTCCCATTTTCGAAGTTAGATAAGGATCTTCACCATAGGTTTCCTGACCACGGCCCCATCTTGGGTCTCTGAAAATATTAACATTCGGTGTCCAGACTGAAAGACTCAAAAATCGTTTGTTTTCATTACCGCCCTGAATCCATTGATTGTATTTAGCTCGTGCTTCATCAGAAACAGCGTTAAAAACATGGTATACAAACTGATCGTCAAATGAAGCTGCCATACCAATTGGTTCCGGAAAAACAGTGACATTGTCATTATTCGCATAACCGTGCAGGGCTTCACTCCACCAATTGAATTTTTTAATTCCGAGTCTTGGTATCGGATCACTCTGGTCGCACATTAAAGCCGCTTTTTCTTCAAGGGTTAATCTTGAAATTAAATCTTTGGCACGTTCTGTTGAGCTCAAAGAAGCATCCTTAAAACGGTATTGCTGCGCATTTGCGCTAAAAACAGCAACTAAACTTATGAGAAACAGATAACTAATTTTCATGATTTTCTAAATTATGTTATGAATATTTTTGCGACCTTAAATCGACTTAATTATTCTTTGAAATTTGATCCTCAATATAGAAATAGTCAAAGTCGACAAAGCCTCCCACATTTTTTGTGGCATAATTGAACAACCCGAATCGATAGCCGATAAAATGCGGAAGTGTATAGGGCAGTTTTATTTTTTTTCCAATACTGATCCATTTTTTACCGTCTAAGCTGTAAAAAAATCTTCCTTCATCTGCTCTGTCCTTAAAGTTGCATTCTGCCCTGAAATAAATTTTATCCTGAGTTAAAGGAACGCTCTCTATTGTTGTTGGAATATCTTTCAACGCTTCAACCATCACAATTTTTTTCGAACCTTTTTCAACCTTTACTCCGATCAGTCCGAAGTCTTTTTGTAATAAAGAAAGTCCTGCGAAGTCGCCATCTTTCATTTTAGAAACTTCCATCCCGATTGTTCCTGTACTTTCAGGCCCAAAAGTTCTTTGGGTTAATGTATTTTTTGCCTGAACAAAACTACTGTCGATTCTTCCGGTTTTTAATCTTAAGTAACCCTTTCTTTCTTTTACCGACCAGAGTGAATTATCCGGATTGTGGTTCCACTGCCATACTAAAGGCAAATCGGGATCATTTTTTTTTCGGTTAAAATCATCTGAGTTTACAATTCCGGGAATTAAACCTTTGCCTGCCGGTAAATTGAGATATTCCGGTACTTTATTATTTTCTCCTAAAATTGGCCAGCCGTCTTGCCACGTAACCGGAACAAAATAAGGAATACGGCCCACTCCTCCAAAATCCCTGAACAGATAAGAGAACCATTTTCCGTCTGGTGTGTCGATAAGTCCGCCCTGCGCCACGCCTAAATCCTGTAAACCTACTTTTCCTTCCCACGGACCTGAAATTTTATCGGCTCTGTGTATAATCACCGTTCGCATTCCATCTTTTGGCCAGACGATATTAAACAGATAATATTTGCCCTTAACTTTAAATAGCTGTGAACCTTCAGATTGCAGCATAATATTGGTACCGGCGGGAGCACTAGCGTTTTCAATTAGGACTTTTTTTGTTTCTTCTTTTATAGCCGATAAATCTGAATTTAATTCTACTATATTCAGTTTTCCAGCGCCCCAAACCATATAAACCTTTCCATCTTCATCAAAAAAAATAGAATGATCGTGATAAGATGTAGTGAAAACGGTTCTTTTCCATGGTCCTTTTTCTATATCTTTTGTAGAAAAAATATAGGTTTTACCCGTCGTTCCGGAAAAGGTGCTTACGTAATAAATACCATTGTGAAAATTCAGGCTGCTTGCCCAGGACCCTCTTCCGTAATCATTTTTTCCGTCATCCAGATTTAATTTATCATTATCATCTTCTAAGGTTTCATAGGCATAATTGACCAGTTTCCAATTTACTAAGTCGTCCGATTTCATGATGGGAACGCCGGGATTCATGTGCATGGTCGTGCTGCTCATGTAATACATATTATTTACACGAATGATCGACATATCAGGAACATCGGCAAAAATAATCGGATTCTTTGCCTTGTTTTGTGCATAATTACATAAAGTAAAAAGTAGCATAAGACTAAAAAAAGTATTTGTAATTTTCATTTTATTTGGTGCCATTTTCTACTCTTTTATAATTCTGAATTGATGAAATTTTGGACTATTGCTTCCGTCATTTGATTTTATGATGATGATGACAATTTCAATATTTTCAACATTTAATCGAATAGTTTTATTTGCTGAAGAAATAATTTGCGCCGGTTTATCATTGATGAGAATCGTAATTTTATCAGTTTTAAAATCGGCAGTGCAGCTTATATCCAAATATTTTCCCGCCTTATTTTTATTTAATAATTGATAGGAAATATAAGAGCGTGTGCTTCTCCAGGCTTTGGTGTCGTCGTAACCGGAATCACTTTTTTCGCCTTTATAACCATGATCTACTTCTGACTGTTGTTCACCACAATTAATTTTATCGATGGTTTTAGCTTCCAAAGCCAATGCCTCAATTTCCTGTTGCTTCAATAAGGCATGTTTTTCCTGATACTGTTCTTTCGTATAATTTTGAAAATACATTTGATAGCGCGCGTCATGAATTTCAAAAAAAGGCTGTAATTCCAGAGAATCTAAACGAAAATGCAGATTTCCTTCTTCCTTCAATTTTGCAATATACCCTGCCTTATCTCCAATCATTTCGTACGCCTGATCCAACGGGTAATATTTACCGGAAGCGACATGTCCCATTCGGCTGTCATCGGCAAATAATCCATCTAAATCTTTGTTTGAAGTTTTGGCGGCCAATACAATAGGGCCATTTACAAAAGCACTCCAGTTGGATCCATCAGGCAAGCTTTCTAAATGTGTAGAAGTTTTGAACGTAACGGTAATCTTGTCTCCTGATTTCCATTTTCTGTTAAGCGTTACATAACTGGACGGCTTTGCTTCTGTTTTCTGAATCTTTCCATTGATTGAAACTTCAAAATCCTGAGCCCATTCCGGACGGCGAATATTCATACAAAATGTTTTGCTTTTCTTTAGTTTCAAAACAAGCGCTGTACTGTTTTGGTAAGGAAATTTGGTATTTTGTTCAATATAAATATCCTTTTCTTTCCAGTCTAAAGTCGACGGAATAAAGAGATTTACAAAAACATCATTAGAAGTGTGGCTGTAAATTAATTCACCATATTTTGAATGATTTTCAAGCCCTGAACCCACACAGCACCACATGCTTGTTTCGGGCTGGGAATACACGCGATAGTGATTTGGCCTGATGGGAGTAAAATACACAAAACCACCTTTTTCAGGATGCTGGCTCGAAAGAATGTGATTGTAAAGCGTACGCTCATAAAAACCAAGATAACTTACCTGATTTTTATCCAGAAACAAGGCTTTGCACAAGCGCTCCATATTGTAGGAGTTACAAGTTTCCGGTCCCTGATTTGATTTCAGCATTCCGCTAAAATCTTCGGTTGGATTAAAATGCTCTGCAAAACTATTTCCTCCAAAAGCTACGCTGCGTTTTTGGGTAACATTTTCCCAGAAAAACTGCGCGGCATCTGTCCAGTCTTTATTTCCGGACAGTACACCGATTTTTTCAAAACCAATCACTTTTGGTATTTGGGTATTGGCGTGCAAACCTGTTAACTTATCTTCTCTTTTCTCCAGCGGATTTAATATTGCTAAGTGTGAAACTTTTTCTGCTGTTTCCAGGTATTTTTTGTCTTTGGTAATGATATATAAATCGGCAAAAGATTCGTTTATGCCGCCATGTTCTGTTTTTAATATGTTTTGAATCTGATCCTCAGAAAGCGGACGAATTAATTCGATAAACCAATCGCCCAGTTTTATTAAAACTTCCTTTGCCTTTTCATTGCCGGTATAGCGATAGGCATCGGTTAAACCGGCAAAAAGCTTGTGAATATTATAAAGCGGAACCCAGGTATTGTTTAATCCGAAATTGCTTCCGTCGATGTCTCCGTTATGAATGCGGTCCCAAAAAACTTTTCCCTGCGGAATTCCACCCACATAACCATTGCCGTTTTTTTGCTGACATTTCTCCAATTCTGAAATCATATAATCCAGTCGGTTTTTGACTTCGATATTTCCTGTTGAAGCATACATCATCGCCAGAGCCGAAAGATAATGCCCGGCAATATGACCGTCAAGTCCTATACTTTCCCAATTGCCGTAACGTTCTGCCTTTACCGGTATTCCGGAGGCTATAAGATAAGGCGCTAAAAGCCGATCCGGATTCATCTCTAAAATGTATTTGAGATCGACATCCTGGGCATTTTTAAACGGACCTTGTGTTAATCGTACCTCCTTTAAATCAAACAACTGCATTTGAGCTGTTACGGACGATGTTACAATTAAGCCCAACAGGCAATACAAGATTCTATATTTTATAAAAAGATTATTCATGCTATTATTTAATTATGAAACTGTAGATTTTACCTTTTTCAGTTTCTATGTCGTATAAGTTAGTTGCGGTAATATCTAAAGGTTTTATAGTAGCTGCAGCGGCGATAACCGGTTTTTTCACTTCTTCTGTCTGATAAAAAACATTTGGATTATTTCCGGCAGCTATTTTTAATTCTTTATTGTTTTTGAGCTTAATTTCATTTGGCGTTCTCAATCGAAGATTTCCGCCAAGATTGGACTGAATAGTTACGGTAGTCAATTTTCCGTCTTTCCATTTCAGATCCTTAATTTCAAAACCGCCACGTGCTTTTAAACCTGAAATCGCGCCATAATTTTTTAAGGCATCCGGCAAGGCAGGCAACAAATGAAGGGCATCATCTGAACTTTGCATCAACATTTCGGTGATTCCGGAGGTGCATCCAAAATTGCCATCAATCTGAAAGGGAGGATGAGCATCAAACAAATTATTATAAGTTCCGCCTCCCTCTTTGTTCACACCAAGCGGAGTTAATTGATTCTGAATTAAGCTGTATGCGTGGTTGCCATCCTGCATTTTTGCCCACCAGTTTACTTTCCAGCCCATGCTCCAGCCCGTAGAGATATCGCCTCTTTGCAATAATGTATTTTTTGCGGCTGCAAAAAGCTCAGGAGATCTATACGCCGAAATTTGATTGGAAGGATACAAGCCATATAAATGCGAAATATGACGGTGATTGTCTTTTGGATCATCGACATCGTCCAGCCATTCCTGAAGCTGATTGTGTTTTCCAATCTGCATTGGAGGCAGCATACTTCTTAAAGTTTTTAAGCTGTCTGTATATTGTTTGTTTTTCCCTAATACTTCTGATGCTTTTATAACCGAAGTAAAAACATCAAATACGATTTGGTTGTCCATCGTTGAGCCGGCCGTAACGGCAGAACCCTGATGTGCTGCTGGCGAATTTTCAGGCGAGTTTCCAGGCGCTACTACCAGCCAGCCATTGGCAGGACCTTTTACTAAAAAATCAGCATAAAAATCGGCTGCACCTTTAAGCGTTTCATATACAGATTCAAGATATTTTTTGTCACCTGTGTACAGATAATGTTCCCACAAATGCTGACTTAACCAGCCGCCCCCTGCATTCCATACTCCCCAGGTGGCACCGTCAACAGCGCCGTTAATTCTCCAGATATCCGTATTATGATGCGCCATCCAACCGCGGGCACCATACATTACTTTTGCCGTTTCTTTTCCGGTTTCTCCTAATTCCTGAATCATTTTTAAGAGCGGCTCATGCATTTCTGATAAGTTCGTTTTCTCAGCCGGCCAGTAATTCATCTCCGTATTAATATTGATGGTATACTTGCTATCCCACGCAGGTTTCATACCGGCATTCCAGATTCCCTGAAGATTTGCAGGCTGACCTCCGGGTTGTGATGAGGAGATCAATAAATACCGTCCGTATTGATAATACAAGGTAACAAAAGATGGATCTGAAACCTTTCTGAAATTGGCCAGCCTTTCATCTGTTGGTACTTTTGAAGCTGTTGATGTTCCTAAATTAAGTGTAACTCTTTTAAAATATTTTTGATACTGGGCAATGTGACCCTGTTTCATTTTATCATAATCCTTATCAAATGCTTTATTTAAAAAAGATTTTGAAAGCTCCTTTTCGTTTCCGCTGATATCCTTATAATTTATAAAGTTTGTTGCAATAGAAACATAAATTAAAACGGAATCCGCTCCTTCAATTTGGATTGAATTGTCTGTAGTATTTATACGTCCTCCTTTTACTTTAAATTTGGCGAGTGCATTAAATTTGACCTTTCCCTCTACTCCTTCATGATCACTTGTTATACCCGAAAGTGACAGTTCATTACTACCGTTAATTTTTATTTCCTGTTTTTTATGCTGCGAAGTAAAATCGGCTCTAAAAGATAATTTTCCGGGTTTATCGGCCGAAAGTTTTATCACTAAAACCCGATCCGGAAAAGATGTAAAGGCTTCTCTTGTATACGTAATGCCATTAACTTTATAACTAGTCTTCGCAACGGCTTTTTCAATATCAAGTTCGCGGTAATAATCAGTAAAGTTGTGCTGATCAGAAAAATGTAATTCTAAATTCCCTACAGGCTGAAACATTTGCCCATGGGATTTTTTAGTAATTATATTTTCATTAATCAGCTTTTCTGCTTTTTTATATTCTCCCTGAAAAATAAGATTTCTTATTTCGCCCAGAGCCTGTTTTGCATTTGGATTGTCGTTTCTGTTCGGACTGCCACTCCAGACGGTTGCTTCGTTCAATTGAAAAATTTCTTTTTCTACATTGCCGTATACCATAGCACCCTGAAAACCATTTCCCAGTGGCAATGCATTTTCCCAAACAGAACCAGCAGGATTATTATACCAAAGCTTTAAATCATTGGTCTGCTGTGCAGACAATGAAACTCCAAAAAACAGCACTATGCCAATGCAATATCTTTTCATACTTTTTTTTCGTTTTTGGATCTATTCGTTTCGAAATAATTAATTGAATAACAACGGAGTAAACATCATTAAATCGTGTCTCCATACCGGCCAGCTATGACCTCCTGGATATTCGCTGTATTTATATTTAATCCCCATTTCGTCAAATTTGCGCATCATTATTTTGCAATTTTCATAAGCAATGTCTTCCTTGCCACCCATTGAAATCCAAAAGTTTTTAATATTTGAATTAATAGCTGCGGCATTATTTTTCATAAACTCATATTGAGGTGCTGATAAAGTAGCGTTATTAGCCCACCAGCCCGAACTAAAAACACCAATACTTGAAAATAGATCTGAATTTTTAACTCCGGCATACAAGGTTTGCAATCCACCCATTGATAAACCGGCTAAAGCTCTGTTTTTAGCATCGGTTGCAACTTTAAAATTGCTTTCTACAAAAGGAATTGCACCTACTTTTAATTCATTTTCAAAAGCTTTCAATGCATTTTCATTAAAGCCAGGAACGCCTCCGGTATTTCCCATATTGCCATCAAGCATGGCAATCACCATTGGTTTTGCTTTCTTATCGGCTATTAAATTGTCTAAAATTAAATTAGCCTTTCCTTGTGTTGCCCAACCGGTTTGGTCTTCACCGCCTCCATGTAATAAGTATAAAACCGGGTACTTCTCAGTAGAATTTTCATACCCCGGTGGCGTATACACATACATTTCACGCCAGGAATTAGTGGCTTTTGAAAAGTATTTTTTAATTCTGATATCTCCGTGAGGAACCGTTTTTAAGGCGTAAAAATCGCCTTCTTTATTCGGAATTTCAATACCGCTGGCCATTCTTCCCATCCCATAAAAGGTATCACTTGACGGATCGGCTACAGCCACACCATCAATAACTAAGGAGTAATAATTAAATCCTTTATTGATTGCATCAGTGGTTACGGTCCATAATCCATCTGAATCTCTTGTCATATCGTACTTTTTGCCTAAATCAATCTGCACTTTTGAAGCTGCAGGAGCATTTACTTTAAAAACAACACGATTGTCCGGCAATATTTGCGGATACTTTGCATTGCGAATGTTAGTCGGTGCCGTTTCTCCTAAAATAGTATAGGAAGAGAAAAGAGATTGATCTACAGGTTTAAACAAAAACTGCGAAAACATATATAAACCGTTTTTCCAAACTTTAAAATCATGTACTCCCGGCTCGATATAATAGATATGAGGCACATCATTTTTATACAAATAATCATGGGTTCTCCTGCTGTTTTCAATCAGCCAGTCATTATCACCACAGGAAATCCAAAGGAGTTTTAATTTCTTTTTTGCTTCTTCCGGATTTGGAAGCAACTCCTGAGGCATTTTAGTATTGGGAGCCGCCGAAAACGCACCAACCCAGGCAAATTTATCCAGATTCCCTAAACCGAAGTTCAGCGATTGTCCACCACCCATTGACAAACCAGCAATGGCGCGGTGTTCTCTGTCTTTGTAAGTCGGGTATTTTTTTTCGATAAACGGAATTAAATCGTTTAGTAAATCTTTTTCAAAAACAGCAAATGCCTGAACTTTATCCGGAGCCATAATGTTTCCGGCAGCGCTGTCGTCTTTCATTGCACGACCGTTTGGCATGACCACAATCATCGGCTCAATTTTTCCTTCAGCATACAGATTATCTAATATAACCTGCGGATTTGCTCCATTAAGCCATTCTTTTTCATCGCCTCCAATTCCGTGCAAAAGATACAATACAGGATATTTTTTCTTTTTATTAAATCCAGGAGGAGTATAAACAGTAGCTTTTCTGACGGATCCCACTGTTTTAGATTCGTAACTGATGCTTTCTATTTTTCCTGATGGCACAGTCGAATTTAACTGGTCAAAACCAACTGGTGCCTGCACTCTTAAAGGCGATTTACCTTCTGAGAATTTATAACCCAATAAATAAAGCATTTTATCTGCATATCGTCTTCCTAATTCTCTGTAACCTGCGGCATTAAAATGTAAAAAATCGGCCTCAGCGGTACATCCCTGAGATGAAATTACATAGGCATTCTGGATTGTTTTTGGCAGTGTTGCAATGATTTTATTCATGCTTCCACATTTACCATTTTGGTCTTCGTTTACGGTTTCTCCTGAAAGCAGGGCCACTTTTTTTGGATCCAGATTCAAATCTTTCATCAGATTATCGTACACAATTTTTACCTTTTTAGGCCAAAGTGTATCACCCGTATTTGATTCTCCCTGATGCAGTAAAATGCCTTTAATGACACCTTTTTTCTGTGCAATTTTGGCCATTTCTACAAGGCGCGCATAGGGATTGTTATCATATTCTTTCAATATTCCTTTCATCCAGTCTGGCGCTGTCGCCACATAGTCTGCTGTTTTGTCCTTATCAAAAAGTTCAATTTTACAGCCTCCAACGGCCACATTTATAACGCCTACTTTTATATTTTTTGGCAAATTGGCTATCAGGTTTCTTCCAAAATAATCGACTGGTGTCAATCCGGTGTTGCAACGACACAAAGGCGGTATAGCGGTATACCAATTTCCTTTTTCTCGTTTAAGGTCAGGACAATTAACCGTCTGTAAAACCTGAAATCGATCATCGACTCCTTCTTTATCCTGTGGTTCTATTTTGGCATATCCTTCCATGTTGGATTGTCCAAAGCTCAGATAAACATGAAAATTAGGATCTTGTGAATATCCTTTTTGTGCGATTAAAAAAACAACAGCAAATGCGAAAAACCTAATTATTGATTTCATTGTATTGATATTTTAGTGTCAATTTATTTTACCTGAGCATCATTTGAAGCCGTAGCATATAATCCTACTAATGCTCCTGTAAAACCTCCGGCCACATTTGTTGAAAGGATATCTCCTGAAACGCTTCCTCCTAAATTTTCAAAATCGGTACCATTCAGCGCATAACTAAATTCGTAACTGTCTCCGTTTGCTTTTACCTGCAAGCGGGTATTTTTCTTTATTTCGATTTTGGCACTTGCGATAATTTTTGATTGTCCTTTTTCAGTTCTTTCCAATAAAACATAAGTGTCTTTTCCTTTTTTTGTTATACCAAAAACATAATTAAATCGCTCGTTCTGAAGGCAAACAATTCCGGCAAGATTTTTTTCAGATGCAGGTATATAATCGATTGTGGCTGCAAAAGAAAAAGTATTGTGCTGTTGTCTGTAAAATAGTGTAGACGTTGGTTTAAGCTCTTTAATATTTACTTCAAAAGGTTTAATATGAAGTCCTTTTTTAGTTATTGAAATAAAATTTTCACGAGGTCCTCTCAACCCTATCCATCTGTAATCTAATTTTTCAGAGGTGAAATTTTCAGTGAACGTGAAATTTCCATTAGGAACAAATCCGTCTCTTCCTGCTTTGTTTTCAGTAATACCTTTCGGCATTTTAATTTTTGGTTCTAACGGCACTAATCCATTTTCAAAAACAGGAAAAACGCCTGACCAGTCTACTGACAGCATAAAAGTTTCGCGTCCCGTATTTACCCTGTCTTTATCATTTGGGCGAACACCCAGAAATACACCATAATATTTGTTATCAGGTCCTAAAACTAAATCGGCATGACCTGCCCAATCTACTTTATCAGCCCTGTCTTTCGGAAAATATCTTTGTGTAAGGATTGGGTTATTTGATGCTGGTTTAAAAGGCCCTTTTGGGCTGTCGCTAATAAAAACCACTTCAGTATGATTTCCTCCGGTTCCGCCTTCTGCACACATTAAATAATAATGTCCGTCTTTTTTATACAAATGCGGTGCTTCAATCCATATTGGTTTTTTAGAGAGATCTACCCCTCCATCTACGATAATTTTATCGGTACCCGGAATTACCTTATCGTTTGCGACATCGTATTCCCACACTTTAATGACACGATGGCCTTCATACAATTCTTTTCCTTTGTCCGGAGCATCATTATGAACGATATACCCTTTTCCGTTATCATCAAAGAATATACAAGGGTCGATTCCGTTAAAATCGAGTTTTATCGGACTTCCCCAGCCTTTCAACGGATCTTTTGTTTTAACTATAATGTTTCCCATATTTCCCGTAAAGGCTGTTACAATCATATAGAAAGTATCATTGTGAGGATTATACGTGATTCCTGGAGCATATACGCCTTGACTAATACCAGTATCATGCGGATTAAATTCGGAAACATTATTTAATACACCTCCCAGATCGGTCCAATTCACTAAATCTTTAGAATGGAAAATCGGCACTCCGGGAAACATCGCAAATGAAGAACAAACCATATAATAATCATCTCCTTTTCTGGTAATGGCGGGATCCGGATAACATCCTTGCAAAACCGGCGAATAAAACTCATCTTGTTTCAGTGGATTATTTTTATAGATATTATCATCTCCCTGATAAATTACATTAGAGAAAATTGGTCCTTTATTAATTTGTCTATTTGTTAGGGTATCTTTTACAGTCACTCCATTGAAAGAGAAAAGAAATAATACTAAAAATGATAATAAGGAAAAGATGTGTAGCTGTTTCATTTGAATTGTTCGATTATTATTTAACATCTTAGAATGTCAGTTTATATTAAAAATATTCAATTTAAAATCTACTTACTTAATAAGTGTATTTATTACAAATATAAAAAAACAATTGAACACACAACCGGTTGTTTTAATATATTTTCAGAAATTGATAATAAAAACAACTATAAAAAACATTGTACGAAATAAAAATGATAAAAATTAAGCATTTTATCAGTTCTCTTTAACAAAAAATTCAATGATTTGAAGGCATCCTTAATTTTCCATTAAAAATTATAAAAGAAAAATACATTTATAAGAAATCCTTAAAGTATAATTAAAGATTGCAAACACAACCTGCCAAAAAAAAAGTGTCCGACTAATCGAACACTTTTTTTTTGGATTCACGTTAATTTATTAATGAAACATATTTTATTTCTGATTGAAAAATTATAATCTACTAATCATTTATATATTGTTATAGTATCGGCCAGATTTTCTCTATTAATAAATGCTGTAATATATTCCTGTACTTCATTTTTAGTTTCAACTGGTGTTTCAAATGAATTAATATGAAACTCGTCATCCTGATCCAGAATATGTATTATCTCTGTATAGCCTTTAGAAATTAAACTTCCTTTTAATTTAATTATATTCAACTGCTGTTGACCATTCAATTCCTTACGCACTTTCAATTGTATAGCTTTTTCCATAATAAATATTTTAAATTAATAAGCCGTTAACTCATTTCAAATATAAAAATTAATTTTTTGAAACTAATCACAAGAACAAACTTTAAATCATTATTTATCAACATGTTAATAACATACTTTAATTAAAGCTGAATTCTTATTTTTTCTGTATTAAAATATTTTATTAAAAAAAAATTCACTTAACTTTTTGCTAAAGCTAAGTGAATTCAAAGTGCATATTCAGGTTATAACCTTACATTAAAAATGTAATTGACTATAGATACCTCCTATCGCAAAATCAGATTAATCAAAGAATCTTCCTGCTCTTTTGTCAATATATGTGGTACAAACAAATTGTTTTCTGTCGCCCATTTTCTTTCTATATCGAAGTAATTAGAGGGACTTACTTGTTGATTTCTAAGACGCTCCATCTGTTCTTTTTCAAACAGTTTCCATCGGTCCAAATATAAAGAACCTAAAAGTCCACCCCACTCTTTAAAAGCATAATCATGCAAATTGGTTTTAGGATCATAAGGTCCCCATATTGTAATTTGTTCTTTTGCATTACACAATGCTAATTCTTTATCCGTGGGCGTGGTTCCAAAATCAGTTGCCTGCTTTAGCCAGGTATGTAGCGAGAAATGTGGATTACAATTTAATAATTCATTCTGCTGTAGAATCATATTTTGAAACTGTTTAGAAGCTGTTTCAAAAGCAACTACATCCTTTTTATTAATGGCATCAATCATACTCTGATATACGACATCACCTTTATTTGCATTAACTTGTCTGACTAAATCAATTTTATCAACCTGATAGGTTTCACTTTGCTCAAATTCTTTTGAAGCAGATACGAAAAGTTTAACGGCATCAGCAAACTTTACTACATCGTAATTTCTTTTTCTGGTTCCCCATGACGATATACTTTGCACATTTGCTGAAGGTCTGGCACAAAAAATTGATTCTGCTCCACCTTCCTGATAAACGTTTGGACTACTGTAAATGGTTTCAAGAAACCCTTGCCATGCTTTAAGAATAGTATCATTACTTTTTCCATAGCGATATTTTACGTAATTTTTTATCCATTCTTTAGTATCGACTTTATCTTTATGCCAACCGAGCTCTAACATAAAATCAATAGGAGCCGAATTATTATGAAGCCCTTCAGGGATAATTCCGATTCCGCTTAAAAAAGCATTATATGGCCCCGTTTTAGCACGATATACTTCATCCGCAAATCTTTGCATTTTACTGTATAAGCTAACTTTATCTCCAAAATTGCTTACGTTACTCCATACAAATGGAGTTCCTTCATATCCTTTACGAGTTTCCCAGTTTGCTGTATTTTCACCAAACAACTCAATAATCAGGGTCTTTGATTTATCCAAACCGGCAAGTAGTTTACTCGATGGGTTTTTCTGCCATCCCTGAAGTACCCAAGTACTGGCAGGAAAAGAGTTCTGCATTTGTTTTTGAATTTCTTTAGCGCAAACTGTAAGATCGACACCTTTTGAATTTCCGCCTTCATGAAAAGGGTCACCCCCAAAAAAGTGCAGATCGTTACCGTACAGTCTTTTCATTTCTTCGTAATAAATACTGGAAATTTTCTCAAAAGAAGGATCTGTTGGTACTAAAAAATCGGGTCTGGTAAAGCCTCCGCCAACCCATTTTCCCTGGTCAATTATAGTTACTTTTTCTTTATTTTTTAAAGTCGTGGGAACCATTCCATAAAAGCCTTGCATAACAGGTTCAATGCCGAGCCCTTTCATGCGTTTTAAAATCTTTTGCTGCAATAATGCCTGCTGGTCTATCATGTTTTGTGATACAGGACCTCCCCAGCCTTCCAGATTCCCCATAAGCCACCAGGCACTAAATGCGGGGCCTGGTATGAAATCAATAATCTCCTTTTCCGTAAATCCCAAACGTTGCATTGTATTCTGCCAGACCACTTCTACACCAACAGGAGCCAACATTAGGTTTACGCCATTTAATGCCATCCAGTCTAATTCACGTTCCCAGTCTTTCCATGTATAAAAACTCATCGTATAACTGATCGTACAGTAATTTAATGCATAACGGAAACGATAAGGAGAAACAATCCTGACTTTTTTATCAATTACCGGTATCTTTTCAAGAGGTTTCATATTATCTCCCATGTGCGACATATTGCGATAACAATAGTATTTTAAATACCAGTTTAAAGCAGAGGAAGCCGAATTGGCATCAGTAGCTCCAATATATATCTTGTCTTTTTTTGAAGATAGTTCAAAAACATCTTTGCCATTTTCTTTTGATATCGGTGAAAAAACCAATTTACCTGCAAGCCAGGGAACACGCCGGTTTGCTAATTCTTTTACCCCCTCGAATGATTGGGCAGTTGAAGAAAATACACATCCTACAACAATAAGTAGTACTGCTAAATTTTTAACTTTCATATACTCTTGCATTTTAATTATAATATAATTTAAAGTACCATGCTATCTAAATAAAATAACATGGTACTTTACTATTATTGAAACTATAGTAGAAAAAAATTATCTAATAGTTCTGGCTTTTAAGCCTTAAATTTAATAACCAGGATTCTGTACAATTTTGCCATTACTTTCATCTATTGGTTTTCTTGGTAATGGGTAAAGAATTTTGTTCTCAGTTGCAAAGGCAGATCCATCATCAATTGCTCTTTGAATGTATTTGCCCCAACGAATTAAATCATCTCTGCGTGAGCCCTCGCACCATAATTCAAATAATCGTTCATCCATAATTTTATTTCTAAAAAGATCTTTTGATAAATTTGGATCCAAACCTGGCAAACCGGCTCTTGTTCGGACTCTATTTATTAAATCGTATGCTTCCTGCGTTGGTCCGCTTACTTCATTTATGGCTTCTGACAATGATAGTAAAACATCTGCGTAACGCCACACTACAATATCAGTTCCATGATCTTCACCGGTAGCATCCGGATCTATACCGTATTTTTTAGGAATCGCTCCCTCCATTCCCTTTGCACGCGCATCAATTATGGCACCTCCATCAGTAGGATATTTTGCCAGCAATTGTTTCAGACGTTTGTCAGCAGGATTAAATTTGTCGTACGTTTTCCATGGCATTTTATATCCTCCCCAAGCCTGAATGGACTGACCAGAAGGATCAACATAATCTCCTGGTATAACGTGTGCTAACCACATATTATAATTATTAGTATTTCGGGCACAGGAAATAGCCAGAATCATTTCTTTATTCTGCTCGTTTTGAATCGTGAAAATATCTTCATATTCCGGGACCAGAGTATAGATGCCTTGTGCTTCTAAAGCTTGTAACTCTCTTCCGGCAGTAATAGCTTCTGTCCATTTTTTTTCTTTCATATACAATTTTAGCAATCCCATCATGGCTGCTCCTTTTGTAAAGCGACCATAATCTGAGGCAGGATAAAGGACCGGTAAATCAATTATTGCATCTTTATAATCCTTTTCAATTTGCTTTATCATCCATTCACTTGTCGGTCGGGGTTCCGGCAAAGAATTAGGGTCAAGTGCATATGTCGGATCTACAACAATTGATACCGGACCATATAAAGTATATAACATATAACTCATATGTGCTCGTAAAGCCTTTACTTCAGCCAAATATCTTTTTTTCAACCCTGCGTCCATTGGAATAGCGTCAATGTTCTGCAAAAGTACTGTCGCATTCGTAACGCGCGGTACCAGCTGTGTATAGTGATGTGTAATAGAATTGAACTGATCATCAAAATTGAGCATATTTAATTTCGCCCATCTTCCCGCATCGCCCCAGGAACAGATTAATTCATCTGTAGTTTGGGAACTTTGTACTACCCATGATGCTTGCATTGAACCATATCCATTTCCAGCAGATCCCTCTAACATACCTGTATACAAATTAGTAAGGGCCGCTTTGGCATCGACTTCATCTTTAAAAAATGTTGAAGGGGCTAATTTATCAAACACCTGAGGTTCAAGATCTTTTTCGCAAGAAGCAAATAACATTGTTAGAATCAACAGACTAAAAACTGCTATTTTACGTATAGAATTTTTCATATCGTTCTTTGTATTTTTAATTAAAAAGTTACATTAAGTCCCAGTATAATAGAAGTCTGGGCCGGATAAGCGATGAAGCTCGATAGCTCCGGATCAATTCCTGAATAAGGTGTAACCACAAATAAATTTTGGGCATCTATAGATAATCGTAATGATTCAAATATTTTTTGATTTGGAAACATGTCTTTTGTCATCGTGTAGCCTAACGTAATGTTGCGACACTTTAAAAAATCTGCTTTTTCTCTAAAAAAATTACCGGTATAACTGCCATACGGATTTATAAGTCCACTCGGATTCTTTCCTGAAGTATTATCAGATGCCCAGCGATCTTTTACCATATCTAAGGCATTCCATCCAAAAGCCCCCATTTTGCTTGACAAATCATAAGCTACTGCCATGTCATCATTATATTTAACCCTGTCAAACATACCGTACATAAATATATTCAAATCGAATCTTTTGTATTTAAATGTATTTCCAAATCCGTAACTGTAGCCCGGATCAGCGTTTCCTAAATAAACAGCATCTGCCGAATTTAATTGACCATCGGGTTGACCTGTAAGATTCCCATTAGCATCATATCCATTTGAATCTTTTACTTTTACCATTCCGGGTTGCAAACCTGGCATTGCAGCAGGCACCGTCTCCCCTATTTGTAAAATACCATCTGTTTGATATCCGTAAATTGCTCTTATCGGATCATTTAATCCCACATACCTTGGCAATGTTTTTACCACTTCCGGATCTCTTTCTTTCCATGTATCCTTATAATGCGCAATATTAAAATCGGTTATCCAGCTAAAATCATTAGACTGTATGTTGATTGTTTTTAAAGTAAATTCAAAACCACGACTTTGTGTTTTACCAACATTAGATGCAACACTGTTCACTATTGAAAAAGAAGGTAAAGGTTTATAACTTAATAAATCAGAGATCGTTTTATTATATACTTCAAAAGTTCCGGTAATGCGGTCATTAAATAAACCGAAATCTAATCCAAGATTAATTTCAGCAGCAGTTTCCCAGCTTAATTCGGGATTTGCAATCTGGCTTTGATAAACTCCCGTAGTTTGTGTATTTCCGAAGGTATAATTTGCACCGCCACCGGCTGTATAAAATGCAAAAGCATTTGCACCAATATTACTATTACCTGTCGTTCCGTAGCTTGCTCTTAACTTCAAAAAAGAAATTACCGGCACTTTTTGCATAAATTCTTCATTTGATATTTTCCATCCCGCTGATACCGATGGAAACCATCCATATTTTTTATTTTCGGCAAAATTTGACGAACCATCACGTCTGATAGATCCCTGAAAAATATATTTTCCTCGATAATCGTATCCTAATCTTCCAAAATAGGAAGCCCAAACCTGCTCATCTTTTAATGAAGAAACAGATGGTCGTGGTGCTTCACCAACTTGTATGCTATTGAATAAAAAACTATCTGTTAAAAACTGACTGTTTCCTGCTGAAAAAGCATCTCTTGAGCGCACCTGATAAGAATATCCAACGATACCATTTAAATGATGATTTTCGTTCAGCGTTTTTTTATAGGCTAACGTATATTCTGCCAAACTTGTATTGGAATTAAACTCGCTAATATTCGCAACTCCACCATTTCTTGCTCCGTACAGAAATAATTTTGATAAATAAACGTTACGTTTTGAGTTGGATTGATCATAACTGAAGTTTCCTCTTGCTTTTAAATCTTTTATAATTTCCCACTCTACATAACCACTGGTTAATAATCTGTTTAAAATAGTTTCATCTGTATTTTCTAAAAATGAAAGTGGATTTGGTGCGTTTTTATAATCCGGATTTAATGGATAAGAGCCATCAGGCGCTATTAAATCTACAGTTGGAGGGTGATAAAATGCAGATAAAATAATTCCTGCGGTTTCATTTTCTCCTGTACCAGTAGAAGCATTATTGCTAAAAGACTTTGTTTCTACTACATTAACACTAACTTTTAGTTTATCGGTAATCATTTGATCTAAATTAATACGTCCTGTATACCTTTTGTATGAAGAAGTTTTGATAACACCTTCCTGATCAAGAAAATTTCCGGAAACAAAATATTTAGTTTTATCAGTTCCTCCTGAAATTGACAAATCATGTTGTCTAATATATCCGGATTGAGTAACTGCATCTATCGCGTTTGTACCTGCTCCGGCATTGTCAATTTCAGATTGAGAAAATATTGGAACAAAAGCTGGTACAGTTGAAGGATCTATAGTACCGTAAGGCGCAATTTTTTGAGTTAATAAATAACGCTCTCTGGTTATGCGGTTTCTCTCTACCATATAGTCCTCTTTATTTAAAATATTATAGAAATTTGCTGGTTGCTGGTAGGCACCTGTAAAACCGTAATTTACTTTTGGATCTCCTTTTTTACCTCTCTTAGTTGTAATCAAAATTACTCCGGCTCCTGCTCTCGCACCGTAAATAGCTGCCGCACTCGCATCTTTTAGTACTTCTACAGATTCAACATCGTTCGGATTAATAAAATTTAATGGAGATCGGTTTACTCCTGCTCCAAAAGGACTACCGCTTCCTGGTTCACTTGCTCCACCATCAATAGGAACGCCATCAACTACATACAATACGCCATAAGATGCAAAAGAAGCGTTTCCTCTAATTTGTACAGTAGGAGCTGCTCCTGGCTGTCCTGAAGTTTGGGTAACAATCAAACCAGCGGCCCTGCCGCCTAAAGCCTGATCAATAGAGGTGTTGGCTCCTTTAGGGATTTCAGTCGTTTTTATGGTAGAAATAGCACCTGTAACATCTTTTCTTTTAGTGGTACCATATCCAATAACAACGACATCCTCAAG
Organism: Flavobacterium sp. GQ95; assembly: GCF_059758655.1. NCBI lineage: Bacteria > Pseudomonadati > Bacteroidota > Flavobacteriia > Flavobacteriales > Flavobacteriaceae > Flavobacterium > Flavobacterium sp. GQ95. The sequence goes on along the minus strand of NZ_JCAXEB010000005.1, from coordinate 285,029 downwards.
TTTTTGCCCTTCACTCTTCAGAATAATTGTCATCGGACCATTTGTGACAGGAACTTCCAGCGTTTCCATACCAATAAAAGAGATTACTAAACTGTTTATATTGTCTGGCAATTCAATACTAAAACTACCATCTATATCAGTTTTTGCAACAATAGATGTTCCTTTTCCCTTAACATTTGCGCCTGAAAGTGGTTGTCCCTGGTCATCATAAACTTTACCACTTATCTGTTTTTTTATGAGACGAAGTTCAGCAATTATTTTTGGTATTTCCGGCCTGGAAATAAGCGAGATTGTTTTGCCCTGAATGACCCAGGTTATGGATGTATTCTTAAAGATTTCGGCTAAAACTTTTTCAACTGATGCATCAACTAAATTAATTGTAACTGGTGGAGTATCTTTTAAAAGATTTACATCATAAAAAAAGACATAATCTGTTTGTTTTTTAACGTCGGATAAAACTTTTTTTAGCGGGACTTTCTTACCGCTAACAGCAATTGTTTGCGATGACACACCAGCAGATACCTGGAATGTTAGAACTACAAAAAGTATGGTTGAGAGTTTCATAACTTTCCATGTTTGTGAATTAAGCCTATTTTTTTTTGGCTTGCATTTTGGTAATAATTTCATAGTTTAAATGGTTTCGGTTGATAATTAATTCTCCTTGCCTGGTTATTTTTTTACTTGTTTAAAATTTGATACAGCTTCCAACAAATGCCAAATTTTCTGAGAACAACAAATAAAAACTGCGAACGATTAATTTTAATATCGCTTCACTTGTTTTTTACTTCATTCTTTTTTCATGATTTTCTTATGTTAATTTAATTATACAATACTTATTTATTTTGATTACGCTATAGTTAACAGTCATAATTCACAGAAAAATCAATTTGATTAATAAAATGAAAAGTACCACCAAAAAGTGATGGCACTTTTCAAGTTCAACAAACCAAACACAAACCAATTTACTCTTAACCAATTTTAAAAAGAGCAAACTATTTATTTTTTCCCTGCTCAATTACGTCTGAGTGATTTCTAACTTTCTGGAACTATCATACATATATTTTTTTGATAAATACAGGTAAAACTATATTTATACACGAATTAATTACGCTGGCAATTATGGGGTTATTGCTATTTTGCGAATTATTCTCTACTTTTGCTTGTAATGGTTTTTATCTGACGATATATTCTCCTTGCCTGGTTAATTTATTTGTCTATTTCAATCATAGTTTCCTTAATAAGAAACATTTACCAGCAATGCTTCCAACATCTGCTGGTTTTTTTATTTCCAACAAATTAGTGTTGCTTAATTTAGACATTTTCTAACTCCGGATTATATATTGTAATTATGGCATTACCCGTAAAACCTTTCCTTCAAGTTTAAAATGGACCTTATTTTTTTCCAATATTTTTAGAACTTGCGAAAGATTTAAACTTCTTTCTATTTCTCCTTCAAATTGTCTGTTATCAACTCCTTTTTCAAATACAACATCAACATCATACCATCGGCTTAATTGATCCAGTACTACTTTTAGACTTGCATTTTCAAAGTAAAAAACTCCCTTTTTCCAACCCATAACTTCATCAGGATTCACATTATTTTTAACAATAATGGCTCCCGATTTTTTGCTTTGGGCCTGTTGTCCGGGTTTCAGCAAAACAGCATCATTTTTTTGATTAATTAAAATACTACCTTCAAGAAGGCTAGTTTTTATGTTGTCTTCATCTCCGTAGGCGTTCACATTAAAATGCGTACCTAATACTTTGATTTTAATATCGTTGACAAATACCCTAAAAGGTTTTTTCTTGTCTTTTGCAACTTCAAAATAAGCTTCTCCTGTTACTTTCACATCTCTGGTATTTGATAAAAAAACAGTTGGAAAAGTAATGGAAGAAAAAGCATTTAACCACACTTTTGTTCCATCGGCTAATTGCAGGCTATATTGTCTGCTTTTTGGAGTTGTCATGGTATTATAAACGGCTACTGCATTTTTTCCTGCATTATATACAAGACCTCCGTTTGTTTTTGAAACCAGCGTGTTATTTTGGTTGGTCAGTTGTCCATTTTTAGAATTATCCAGAACTATTTTTTTTCCGTCTGAAAGTGTTAAAATTGCACCTGTTCTCCCTGGTTCGGCATCTTCAATTACCTGAGGGCTTTCAACTACCTGAACAGAGGGACTTTTTTTCAAAACTATTAAACTACCGATACCAATGCATAACAATAAACTTGCTGCAACAGCAATTCTTCTCCATGATAATTTTATTATTTTGATTTTATCTTTTGTGCCCAAAGCCTGATGAATACTATTCCATCCCGCTTCCTTGTCAAATTTATAAATCTTGCCAAGTTCAGTAGTAACCCATTCTTTATTTTGAAAATTCTCAACTATCTTTTTATTTGTTTCAGAAATGTTTATCCATTTTTCCAGAACAATCTTTTCCTCTTCTTCTATAGTCCCATTCAGCGATGTTATAATGAGCTCATCTATTTCTGCATCTGAATATGACATACATTTCTAGTTTTGTATTTATATACAGCTAACACGTAGTAATTATATTTTTAACCATAAAAAAAGAACATTTTTCTGAATTTTAACATTTAAGACCTAAAATATCAGAAAAAACTCAAACATTCTTTAGGTTAGGATGTCATTGAATTGAATAAAATTATGTCTGAAAAAAATAGACTTAGGATTTAAATTATTATTCAAAGACGATTAATAAGAAGAAGGAAAATATTATAAACCGGATTCGTTTTTAAAAAAAGCTGATAACATTAATTCAACAAATAAAAGTGAGACAAATACATCTTCCTGACTTACGGCGGATCGAATTATTTGTAAAGCTTTTGCTTTTTGATTTAAAACAGTTTGTGGGCTAAGTCCCATTTCTTCAGCAATTGCAGCGGTACTTTTTCCTTCAATAAAAATAGCCTTAAAAACTTGCTTACATTGCTTTGGCAAACTTTCTATTTCTGCATAAATGGCCTGCAAAACTTTAGCTGTAAGTAGTTCTTGTTCTATTAAATTTTCGTCAATATCTGCTATAAAAGAAATTTGATCATTGGATTTTTGTTGTTGCTTCTCTTTTCTTAAAAAGTCGATACAAGCATTTTTAGAAGCGGTAAAAAGAAAAGATTTTATTTCCTGCAGACTATCAAAGTCATTTTTTTTATGGAGCAATTTTAAGAATATTTCAGTAGAAATATCTTCAGCTTCCTGCATTTGATGAACTATTTTTTGATTAAAATAACAAAGGGGGCGGTAATGAATCTCATACAATTTACGAACAGCGATTTCATCACCGTTTCTAAATCTTTCGACAAGATTTATATCCTCTTCTACTTTCAAAATTTGATTTTTAGATAGTTAACTTAAAGTCAAAATCAAAAATAAACAAATTTTGATAAGTAGCAAGTTTGTTGGCTAAAAATCAATTGTTTTCTTTTCCTAAGTCATTATTTTTTGATTTAAAAAAACAATTGTTTTTCATTCTATAAAGTTTAGAAATACAAACTACTTCATGCAGAATCTATTTTTTTATCCCAATAAATTTCAAAAAAGTTAAGTAAATAAGGCATTAAAAAGAGAAAAAAACTAATTGACAAACAAAATCAGGTATAAATACCTATTATTAAGACACTTATATAAATTAATTTAGCATTGTATTAAAAAACTGTCATAATGTATTTTGTAATAAAAATATAACAGATAGTAAAATAAACAATAAGTAATTAACTAACCAATTAAACAAAAAAATTATGGAACCACTTTTAGGAACAATTTTGGCATTTGGATTTAATTTTGCACCACGAGGCTGGCTACTGTGCTATGGACAACTTTTGTCAATAGCACAAAATAGTGCGCTTTTTTCATTACTTGGAACAACATATGGGGGTGATGGCGTAACTACATTTGCTTTACCTGATTTAAGAGGAAGAGCTCTTGTCGGTCAGGGGCAAGGACCAGGATTAAGTAATATCTATATGGGTCAAATATCCGGTACTGAAAACACTTCACTATTAATAACCAACATGCCTTCGCATGCACATCCTCTTGTTGCTGGTCAGGCTAATGTTTCTACAGTTGCTAATGCATTAAGCGGAGGTACAATAACCAATGAGACTGACGGTGGAAATAATTCTTTTGCAGCAGGTAACGCTGTTCCTAATATTTATAGTGAACCAGGAGGTACAAATAACCTAATTGGTGGTATAGCTTCGACTATCAGTGGTATTACTGGTGTAGCTGGAGGCAATCAGCCCTTTAGTATCCGAAATCCGTATCTGGGTATAAACTACAGCATCGCTACAGAAGGAGTTTTCCCTTCCAGAAATTAATACTATAAAAAATGAAACAGAGGCAATTATGCCTCTGTTTTTTTAATCTCATTTTATGGACACTACTATTAAAATAGGAATTCTAATTCCAAAATCACAGCAATACCCAACGTTAGACAGAGATTTTATGAGAGGTTTAAAACTTAATAATCTCAATGTCAAATTTTATGTGGAAAGTATTGGTATTGGTGCAGATGAGAAAATGATAATTGATAAAATACAAAAATTAAATTTCCAGGAGGATATATCTATTATGATCGGTCTTTTTGGGCATAATAATATATCCGAAGTTTACAACTATACTTCAAAAAATGACATTCTGTTACTTGTAGCAGATACCGGGGCAACAATGCCATACGAAACGTCTGCGTACAAAGGTGTTTATATTAATTCTTTTGGACTAACGGAATCGTGTTATCATTTGGGCACTTATCTGACAGCTAAGAACTATCAAAAAATTGTAACCTCAACTTCGTTTTATGATTCAGGTTACGGCATGTTAGCAGCAGTTGAATATGCTTTTAAAGAAAAATCAATGTTTTCAGGTCATTATATTACTCCTTTTGTACCAAGAGAGAATGAATCAGCACACATGGATCAATTTATTAATTCGCATGAGCCTGATGCTGTTTTTGCTTTCTATAGTGGTTTATATGCAGAAGAAAATGCAGATTTTATATTCCAAAATAAAATTACTAAAAAGTACCCGTTTTATGTTACTCCGTTTTTTATCACTGATAAAATTTTAGAAGAATATAAAAATGAGCCTCATGAACTTTATGTCATAAGCTCATGGATGCAAAATGATACAGATGATATAGATTTTACTAATGAGTATAATAACAAATACTCAGAGAACCCGTCAGTCTTTTCTATTTTGGGTTATGAAAATGGGCTGATATTAAATAATATTATTCTTAATGCAAAGAATAATATCAGTATAAGTTCTTTAATTGAAGAAATGGAAAAATTAAATATATCCGGTCCCAGAGGAAATATTGAATTTCATAAGGATACAAATAGAACAATGTTTAATCATTATATGTATAAATTAAACTTTGATTCTAATAACAATATAAGCTTTAAGAGAATAAAAACATTCGTAAATGACGGACATTTTATTAAGGCTTTTACTTCGTCCACAAAACCTGAAAAGGCAAGTGGCTGGCAGAATGCTTATTTATGTCATTAAACAAAATTATATGTTATGAAAAGAAAATTACACTTATTTATCATGCTTTTGTGTGCCTTTTTTGTGCAGCAAAATGTAAAATCACAAACTACCCTGGCAGCAGGTGATATAGCTTTTATTGGCTATCAGACGGCAGGTTCAGATGGTTTTTCTTTTATTACTCTTAAAGCTATGAATACAGGAACGCTCCTGTATTTAACTGAAAGAGGATGGGGTAACGGAACCTGGATTTCAGGTAGTACTGAACCACATTTATTATGGACGGTACCGGCATTTACACCCGCAGGGACTATAGTATCAATTGTTGAAACCGCAACAGCAGATACTTTCACAGTAACAGGAACAACTCAGGCTTCGGTCACAATAGCGTTAGGAACAAGCTTTAATTTATCTGGTGGTGACCAGATGTTGGCCTATCAATCTTCTACGGGTCCTCAACCTGCATCGCCTACATTTATTGCAGGTGTACATGCAGATTATAATCTTGGTGACTATGATACAACTACCAAATGGAATACAACTGCAGCAACTGGAGGAAATTCAAGCTCTTTGCCTCCGGGTTTAACTAATGGAGTAAATTGTGTTTCGTTATTTCCGGGAGTTGCAGAAGTTGCTAATAGCAAATATTCAGGCACATTAACAGGCACTGTCGCCGCTTTATTAGCCAGCATAAATAATTATGCAAACTGGTCACATAATGCAACTACTGATTTAGGGATAACTCCTTCAGGTTATGCTACACCAGCAGTATCTACTACAGTAGTCGCAACTGTTATTACTGCTACAGCTACAAGTGTTAAAGCTGTTTCGGCAGTAATGGGTGGTAACGTAAGTGCAGATGGTGGTGACGCAACTGTACAAAGAGGGATTGTTTGGGCTACAACAGCAACTCCAACCATTGCTAACAATAAAGTTCAAAATGGAACAGGAACAGGAACATTTAGCGCCACAATTACTGGTCTTCCTTCTTCAACAACGATTTATTACAGGGCCTATACCACTAATAGCGCCGGTACAAGTTATGGTACCGAATTAACATTCAATACAGGGGCAGGTTTAGGTACTTCGTCAACCCCACAAACCAATGTAAGCTGCAATGGTGGAAATAATGGTACAGCTGCCGTTGTTGTAACAGGCGGAACAACACCGTATAGCTATTCGTGGGCACCATCAGGAGGAACTGCAGCAACGGCATCTTCTCTTACTGCCGGATCCTATACAGTAACTATTACTGATGGGGAGTCAACTCAAATTACGAGAAACTTTACAATAACAGAACCTCCGGTACTTACCGGAACTCCTTCTACGACTGCAGTCTCCTGTTTTGGAGGCGCTAATGGTACCGCTTCTATTGTAGCATCTGGTGGAAATCCCGGATATACTTATTCATGGGCACCATCTGGCGGAACAGCAGCAACAGCAACAGGACTTACTGCAGGAACTTATAGTGTAACTATTACGGATGCCAATTCCTGCACAAAAACAATAACTGGTATTGTAGTCGGAGGACCAACAGCTACCCTTGACGGAACTCCAAGTGTAACAAATGTTTCCTGCTTGGGAGGCTCAAATGGAGTAGCAACAATTGCTCCAACAGGCGGAACTCCCGGATATACTTATTTATGGAATACCGGAGAAACAACAGCAACTATTTCAGGACTTGTAGCAGGAACTTATACCGTATTAATTACTGATGCTAATTTATGTCAAAAAACAGTAACAGGTATTATAGTTGGAGAGCCTCCAACGGCTGTAACAGCAACGTCTTCTACAACTGCAGTCTCCTGTTTTGGGGGAACTAACGGAACAGCTACTGTTTCTGCAACCGGAGGAACTCCCGGATATACCTATTCGTGGGCACCATCTGGTGGTACAGGAGCTGCAGCAACAGGACTTGCGGCAGGAACTTATAGTGTAACAGTTACAGATGGTAATTTGTGTACATTTACTATAAATAGCATTATTGTAGGACAACCTGCGAGTGCTCTTACCGGAACTCCAAGTACTACCTCCGTTTCTTGTAATGGAGGATCTAACGGGACTGCGAGCGTAATTGCATCTGGAGGAACATCAGGATATACTTATTTATGGTCTAACGGAGCTACAACAGCTACTGCTTCGGGACTTTCAGCTGGTACTTATAGTGTAACTATCACAGACGCTAATTCATGTACAGCAACTATAAATAATATTATAGTAGGGCAATCTACAGTTATCATTGCCAATCCATCACAAATAAATGTAACCTGCAATGGAGGTAGTAACGGTTCTGCAACAGTTACTCCTTCTGGAGGAAGCGGATCCTATACTTATCTTTGGTCTAATGGCACAACGACAGCAACTGCATCTGGTTTAGTACAAGGAAATTATACGGTAACAATAAGTGATACTAATCTTTGTTCTATCACGCAAAACTTCATCATTACAGAACCTACTCTATTAGTGGCATCACAAGGAACTATAAACAATGTAAGTTGTAACGGAGGCGCAAATGGTACGGCTACTGTTGTGACTGCCGGAGGAACTGGGCCATATACTTATTCATGGGCACCAACTGGTGGTACCGGAGCAACGGCTTCAGGACTTTCTGCAGGAACTTATACTGTAACTGTTACAGATAATAAATTATGTCAAACTACTCAAAGCTTTACGATTACCGAGCCTGCAGCACTTTCTGTTACAAGTTCGCAAACTGATATATTGTGTAATGGAGCGACAACAGGATCTGCAACTGTAAACGTAACAGGCGGAACCGGTGCTTATACTTATTCCTGGTCGCCATCTGGAGGAACAGCTGCTACAGCAACCGGACTTACCGCAGGAACGTATAACGTTACTATTAAAGACGCTAATTTATGTCAGACAACCAAAACTTTTACTATAAGCCAACCTGGTACATTAATAGCGACACCAGCAGCACAAACTAATATATTATGTCGCGGAAATGCTACAGGATCTGCAACGGTAAATGTAACAGGCGGAACGGGTGCTTACACCTACTCATGGGCACCATCGGGGGGTACTGCAGCTACAGCTACAGGATTAACAGCTGGAACTTATGTTGTCACTGTTAAAGATGTTAACTTATGCCAAACAACACAAAGTTTTACTATTACACAACCAGCAGCAATTCTTTCTGCAACTACAGCATCAGCCGGTGTTAGCTGTTTTGGAGGAGCAAATGGTACAGCTTCTGTAACAGCATCCGGGGGAACGTCCGGATATACTTATTTATGGGCGCCTTCAGGGGGTAGTACAGCTACTGCTTCAGGATTGTCAGCAGGAAATTACACCTGCACTATTACAGATGCTAACGGATGTACATTGATTAAAAATATTACTGTAAATACACCGGCAGTACTTTCAACTACAACTTCTAAAACTAATGTATCTTGTAATGGAGGTACTAATGGTTCAGCTACTGTAAATGTATCAGGAGGAACATTTGGTTATACTTACATATGGTCGCCATCTGGGGGAACAGCTGCTACTGCAACGGGACTTGCAGCGGGAACTTATACGGTTACTGTTTCAGATGCTAACTTTTGCCAAACTACAGCAACTGTTACTATAAACCAACCAGCTGCATTATCAGCAATGACATTTAAAACCGATGTGCTTTGTAATGGAGGAGCTAGCGGAACAGCTTCTGTTATTGTTTCAGGAGGAACACCAGGATATACCTATGTATGGTCACCTTCTGGAGGAGCAGCTTCTACTGCAACAGGATTAGCAGCTGGAAGCTACACTTGTACAATTACTGATGCAAATGGCTGCACACTTACTAAAAATTTCACCATTAATCAACCTGCAGTATTATCAGCTACAACATCTCAGGCAAATGCAACTTGTGTGGCTGGAGGTCAGGCAAATGTTACACCATCAGGAGGAACAGCACCTTATAATTATTCATGGTCACCTTCCGGAGGAACAGCTGCTACAGCAACAGGTTTACTGGCAGGAAATTATAATTGCTTAATTACTGATTATAATGGTTGTACAATATCTAAAAATTTCACAATTACTACAACTAATACATTAACTGCTACTACTTCCCAAACTAATGTTTTATGTAATGGATCAAATACAGGAACAGCAACGGTAGTACCTGCCGGTGCTCCAGGGCCTTTTACTTATGTATGGGCACCTAGTGGCGGAACAGCGGCAACAGCAACCGGACTTACTTCCGGCAATTATAGTGTAACCATAACTTCTTCCAACGGCTGTTCAATCGTAAAAAACTTTACAATTACACAACCTAATGCAATAGTAGTTATACCTTCACAAACTAATATAACTTGTAATGGAGGAACTAATGGATCTGCAGCTGTTTCTGTAACAGGCGGAACCGGAGCCTATACTTACTCGTGGGCTCCATCAGGTGGTACTGCTGCAACCGCTACCGGATTGAGTGCAGGTACATACACTGTAACCATTACAGATGCCAACTTATGTCAAAAAATACAAAGTTTTACCATCACAGAACCGGCCGTCCTTACTGCTTCAACTACTGCAACAAATGTTACTTGTAACGGGGCAAATAATGGAACAGCAAGTGTAAACGTAACCGGTGGAACTGGCACTTATACGTATGTATGGTCACCTTCAGGTGGAAATACTGCTACAGCAAGTGGATTAGCTCCGGGTAACTATAGTGTTTTAATTACAGATGCAAATAGTTGTAGTATTACCAAAAACTTTACGATTACTGAACCTGCTTTATTAATCGCTTCTGTAGGAGGTCAGACTAACATTTCCTGCAACGGAGCAAATAATGGATCAGCAACGGTAAATGTTACAGGTGGAACCGGAGTATATACTTATGCATGGTTACCTTCAGGAGGAACTGCGGCCACAGCTTCCGGACTTTCAGCAGGAACTTACACAGTAACCATAACAGATGCCAACAGTTGTACTGCAACACAAAGTTTCGTTATAACACAACCAATTCAATTAACTGCTTCTGTTGGAACGCAAACCAACATTTTTTGTAACGGAGGAAGTAACGGATCAGCAACGGTAAATGTTACAGGCGGAACCAGTGCATATACTTACGCATGGTCTCCATCAGGCGGAAGTGCAGCTACAGCTTCTGGTCTTTCAGCAGGAACTTACACTGTAACGGTAACGGATGCTAACAGTTGTACTGCAACTCAAAGTTTTGTAATAACAGAACCAAGCGTATTAAATGTCTCTAGTGGAGCGCAAACGAATGTTTCATGTAACGGAGGAAGCAATGGAGCTGCAACGGTAAATGTTACAGGTGGTACCGGAACCTATTCATATGTATGGTCACCTTCTGGAGGAACCGCCGCTACAGCTTCCGGACTTTCAGCAGGAACTTACACAGTAACGGTAACAGATGCTAACAACTGTACTGCTACACAAAGCTTCAATATAACTGAGCCTAATGCATTGGCTGCTAGTATAGCAACTCAAACTAATATTTCTTGTAATCGATTAAGTGATGGAGCTACAACTATCAATGTAACAGGCGGTGTTACTCCTTACACCTATTTATGGTCTAATGGTAGTACAACAAAAGACATCAGTGGTTTGGCAGCAGGTAATTACACATTAACAATTACTGACGCTAATAATTGTTCTGTTACACAATCTGTAACCCTAATTACAATTCCGGATGTGACTGCACCAGTTCCTAATTTAGCAAGTCTTCCGGAGATCACTAATTATTGTTCTGTTCTATCATCTCAAATTCCTATTCCAACTGCAACAGATAATTGTGCAGGAATCATAAATGGTATAACCTCAAATCCTTTAAATTATACAACTGAAGGTAGTTATACTATTATATGGAGTTTTAACGATGGAAATGGTAATGTTTCAACGCAGAATCAAACGATTAAAGTTTTAGCTTCTCCTGTAAATCAGGTTACGTTCAGTAGTGCTGAATATACTTTTGATGGCAATCTTCATACGTTACAAGTGACTAATCTTCCTGTGGGATCAAGCGTAGCCTATACGACTAATCCATCAACAGGAACGTTAAACGGAGCTATTAACGCCGGCGTTTATGTGGTTACAGCGACAGTCACTCCGTCAGCGGCTACACCAAATTGCTCACCGGTAATTTTAACTGCAAATCTTACTATTAAAAAAGCAGCACAACAAATTACATTTGGAACTTTAGCCCCAAGAATTCTTGGAACTAACAACAACTTTAATTTGCAGGCAACTACTAATTCAGGTTTACCAGTACGTTTTACTTTTACATACACCTCTGCCCTTCCGCCGGCTAATGTTTCCAGCACTGGTTTAGTTAGTATGTTAAGATCCGGAGAATTATTAATTACGGCTCATCAGGATGGTAATAATAATTATCTTCCGGCAGCAAATGTTTCGCAACTTTTGGTAATTAAAAACAATGATATAACGGTTCAAAATATTACTATTGGTAACAAAGTTTATACTAATCCTGCTAAAGATATTACCTATGTAATGTCATGCGGTGAAAACAGTCCTAATGTCGCTATTGTAAATCAGACAAATGCTACTATTACACCGTCTGCCAGTTTTACAATTGCTACTCCTAAAGCAGGGATTTATACCCAAAACGTAACTATCACTTCGCAAGATGGAACTGCAACGGCCAATTATACTATTAAAGTAGAAAAGCCATTTTCATTCTATGATATTGTGAAGCAGAAGTTTAATAATGTCCTACTTGTAAACAACAATCCTCAGACAAATGGTGGCTATGAATTTGTTTCGTACCAATGGTTTAAAAATGGACAATTAGTAGGAACTGATCAATATTATTCTGCCGGAAATGAATCAAATTCTGTATTAGATACTTCAGCACTATATAGTGTAAAAATGACTACTAAAGACGGAAAAGTACTTCAAACATGCGACACTACTATTGTATTGCAAAATTCTTTACAAGCGAAACTGTATCCTAACCCAATTGAAGCGGGAAAGGTCATAACAATAGAAGCTGACTTTCCTGAAGAAGAATTACAAAACATGCAGGTAACACTTTTCTCTGTTTCTGGTAAATTGATTAAAACAGTTCAGTCATCTACTGCCAAAACTGAAATACAATTACCTGAAATAACAGAGAGCAATATGTATCTTGTTGTTCTTGAATCCGGTAACATAAAAAAATCATTCAAAGTAATTGTAAAATAAATAATCTGCCAGTCCTAGATGAAAATAGTACTGGTATAATTTAACTTTAAGATGAAAAAAAATATAAACAACTCTATAAAATCATTGACTATAGTGGCACTTTTAATTATGTACCTGAATAGTTATGGTCAGGATAAAAAACAGGAACTATCCCTATCCTTAGGTGGTCCGTTTTCCTATTTGGATTATTTGTCTGCAGGAGAAGTAGTTCACGGGAATGGGTTTAGTGCCGGCCTTCGTTATTCTTATTATCTAAATGAAACGATTAGCATTGGTATTGGTGTAGAATATCAAACCTATAGCGCTGATTCTAAGTCACAATATATTTATGGGCAATATATGACCACAGATGCTGAAAGCGAATCTTTTCAGTTTCGATACAGAGCTACTAATTTGAGAGAAGAGCAAAACTTAGGATATATTAATATCCCGATTGGCATTCAGTATGAAACGCCCGGAACCTCACAATTATATCTTGCCGCGGGAGCTAAAATTGGATTTGCAGTAAACGGAACATATGAAACAAAAATCCAAAATCTGACTACAAGTGGCTATTATCCGCAGTATAATGTTGAATTATTTGCTCCTGCATTTGCCGGGTTTGCAAGTACCGACAATATCAAAACAAATAAACAAGATCTTGATACTGATGTATCCTATTCTGCTACTTTTGAAACCGGTTTAAAACAAAAGATCGGAGCAAGAAGTTCCATTTATATTGGCCTGTATTTAGATTATGGATTAAATAATATTTATGATAAACCTGAAAATAAAAATCTGATTCAATACAATCCAGAGCTACCAGTACAGTTAGGTTACAATTCTATCTTTGATTCTTCACTTGCTTCTGATTTGACATTGGTATCTTATGGAATCAAGTTAAGATATGCTTTGCGTTAATTAAAAAATAAAAATTGCATTAACTTAAATTACTTTTAGATGTAAACAAAAAAACGAGGAACTATAAATTCCTCGTTTTTTTTATATATTTTTCTATTTTCTGATGACCTATTACTCTTTGAAATAATTTGCTCCCCAAATAGTATATCGTTTTTTCATGGTTTCAATTTTTGTTTGAAACTCTGGCCAGTTTTTGTTTTCTTTTGAAGACCATAATACTTCACTCAGAGCACTCAAACGAGGAAAAATCATGTACTCTACTTTAGCCGGATTGGCCATATATTCTGTCCATACATTTCCCTGAGCTCCTAAAACATATTTTGCCTGTTGTTCGTTTAATTCTTTCGGAATTGGCTCATAACCGTAAACTGTTTCTATTGGCAAATAACCGCCAATAGTCACTTCCTTTTCATTTTTAGTTTGAGAATGATCCAAATAAACATGGCTTCCTGGTGTCATAATAACCTGGTGATTTTCTTTTGCAGCTGCAATTCCGCCTTCTTCGCCTCTCCAGCTCATTACCACGGCGTTTGGAGCAAGACCTCCTTCTAATATTTCATCCCAGCCAATTAGCGTTCTTCCTTTTCCATTAATATATTTTTCCATACGCTGAATAAAATAACTCTGAAGACCGTGCTCATCCTTCAACCCTTTTTCTTTTATTAATTGCTGACAAAATTCACTTCTTTTCCAGGCATCTTTAGGCGCTTCATCACCTCCAACATGAATGTATTTTGAAGGAAATAAGACAATAACTTCATCGATAACATCCTGCAAAAATTTAAATGTATATTCACTTGGAACATAAACATCCGAATGAACTCCCCACGTTTCCTGAACAATTTTATTTCTTCCATTTGCCATTTCCTGCTTGCTTTTAGCTGAAATCATATTATCAGGAAGTTGTGTTTTCTCGTTAGGAAAACAGCTTAACTCCGGATAAGCAGCAATTGCAGCACTGCCATGTCCTGGCATTTCAATTTCCGGAATTACCGTAATAAACCGGTCTGATGCATATTTTACAATATCTTTTACTTCTTCCTGAGTATAAAAACCTCCCTCTGGTGTGTTATCGCTCCCTTTACCGGGATAACTACCAATAATACTTCCGTTTCTCTTAGAGCCGATTTCGGTAAGTTTAGGATATTTTTTTATTTCAATTCTCCATCCCTGATCTTCCGTAAGATGCCAATGAAAATAATTCATTTTATGTAAAGCCAGATAATCAATGTATTTCTTTACAAAGGCAACTGGAAAATAATGACGACCAACGTCCAACATTGCTCCTCTGTATTCAAAACGAGGTTCGTCTTTCACCTCTACAGCTGCAATTGCAAGACTTTTACTTTTTTCAACAGGCAGTAATTGAATTAAGGTCTGCATTCCGTAGAAAGTTCCTATGGCAGCATTTCCGTTTATTTCAACACCATTTTTATCTGATTTAAAAGTATAACCTTCGCTTTTAAGTCCTTCAATATTTTTTTGACTCGTTAACCTGATATAATTTTTAGTTGCCTTTTTAGCAATAGGCAATACAAAACCATAATAATTAGATAAATAGCCATTTAGAAAAGCAGCCGTAGCATTATCTTCTTTATTAGTAACAACCAAACTTGTTTGTGAAGTAATCACAAAACTCCCTGTATTTCTCACAACTTTTACAGGCTGTGGAATTATATTTACTTCCTGCGCAAACGACAATGTCGTGCATAAAAGAAGTGAAAAGAAAAATGACTTAACCATGTTTATTATTTAATTAAATTATCATTAAAACTAAAAAAACCCTGGTGTGTACGATAACACCTTAAATACAATTTACAATAAATTTACCCAATAAATAAAAACATAGATTTTTGACAAAAAAATAAAAAGAAATCCATTTCTTGAAAAAAATTAGCTTTGCGTATTTTAAACAAGTGAAATGCCTTTTTTGAAAGTTTAAAAACCTATGTTTCTATTTGACACAATTAATTTCACCCAACGGGTTATATTAATCTATTTTGTATAGGCTATCGCAGTTTGTTTACTAGAACCCAAACCTTCAATTCCTAATTCTACAACATCTCCGGCCTTAAGGTAAATTGGTTCTGGCTTAATTCCCAGACCAACTCCAGGAGGCGTTCCTGTACTGATGATATCACCAGGAAGCAACGTCATGAACTGACTTAAATAATGCACCAAAAATGGAATCTTGAAAACTAAATTTAGCGTATTGCTATCCTGATATTTTTTTCCATTTACAGTCAGCCACATTGATAAATTGTCAACATCTTTTACTTCATCTTTTGTAGCCAAAAAGGGTCCAAGAGGTGCGAATGTATCGCTTCCTTTTCCTTTTGCCCATTGTCCGCCACGCTCAATTTGAAACGCTCTTTCACTGTAATCATTCAATAAGGCGTAACCCGCAACATAATCCAAAGCTTCTGCTTCTTCTACATAACTTGCTTTTTTACCAACCACAAAAGCCAACTCTACTTCCCAGTCTGTTTTTTCACTGTTTTTTGGGATGATCAGATTGTCATTTGGTCCGCATAAAGACGTTGTTGATTTAAAAAAGATGATTGGTTCTGTTGGAATTGGCGCTCCAGTTTCTTTGCAATGATCTACATAATTCAATCCGATACAAATTATTTTTGAAGGTCTCGCCACCGGAGATCCTAAACGTACATTTGCATTCACTTCCGGTAAAGTTGGATTACTGTCTAATGCTTTTTGCAATTTCTCCAAACCATTTTCTTCAAAAAAACTTTCGTTAAAGTCTGTTACAATTGACGAAACATCATATCTTTTTTCACCAATTAAAACTCCTGGTTTTTCTTTTCCTATTTCTCCAAAACGTATTAATTTCATTTCTTTTAAGTTTCTAAGTTACTAAGATTCTGAGATACTAAGTTTTTTCCTTAGTAACTTGAAACTTTAGCAACTTTATTAATTAATTATTTGACACTAAGTTTCTAAGTTTTTTTTTGCTTAGAGTCTCAGAATCTTAGGGTCTTAGCAACTTTGCTAGTTATTTAATTTGATAAATCCTCCGTCGATTGGGTAATCGCAACCGGTAATAAATCCGGCTTCGTCGCTGCATAGGTATAAGGCTAATGCTGCGATTTCATCTGGTTTTCCCATTCTTCCTATTGGTTGAGATTGGGATAATTTTTCGAACATTTCTTCTTCTTTTCCTGCATAATTTTTCGAAATAAAACCATCCACAAATGGCGTATGAACCCTTGCAGGAGAAATAGAATTACAACGGATGTTTTCTTTTATATAATCTTTTGCAACTGATAAAGTCATGGCCATCACCGCACCTTTTGCAGTTGAATAAGCAAATCGGTCCGGAATTCCAACCCATGCCGCAATTGACGCCATGTTGATAATGACACCGCCATTTGAAAGTCGGAATTGTGGAATTGCAGCAAACAAACAGTTATACACTCCTTTTACATTTACATCCATAACACGATCAAAATCTGCTACTGGTGTAGTATCTACTTTTCCAACATGTGCGATTCCGGCGTTATTGATCAAAATATTGATGTTCCCTATTTTTTCGAATGTTGCTGAAACCTCTTCCTGGTTGGCTACATTACAGGCATGCGAAAATACTTTTCCGCCATTTGCCTGTATTTCCTCAACAGCTGTCCTTGCACTTTCTTCTGTTAATTCAATAATATGAACTTCAGCTCCTTGTTTTGCAAATAAAACCGAAATAGCTTTACCGATTCCGCTACCGCCACCGGTAACAACCGCTTTTTTATTTTGTAATGAAAACATGTGTTTTTATTTTAAAATTTAAAATTATAGAGAAACTCCTCGTTTCCACGGAATAAAATCATCCTGGTTTAATAAAACTGCCTTTGGAATAATTTCACCACTTGCTGCTTTAATACAATACTCCAAAATATCTTCACCCATTTCCTCAATAGACTTTTCACCGCTTATAATCGGACCACAATCGATATCGATAATATCACTCATTTTTTGAGCCAAAATAGAATTTGTAGCCACCTTAATAACAGGACAAACCGGATTACCTGTTGGAGTTCCTAATCCTGTTGTAAACAATATTAAGGTTGCTCCAGCTGCCGCTTTACCAGTGGTTGCCTCCACGTCATTTCCTGGTGTACAAACCAAACTTAAACCTGCTTTTGTTGCCGGTTCCGTATAATCTAATACATCAACTACTGGCGCTGTTCCGCCTTTTTTAGCTGCTCCGGCACTTTTAATTGCATCTGTTATTAATCCGTCTTTGATATTTCCCGGCGATGGATTCATATGAAATCCCGAACCTACTTTATGTGCTAAAGCATCATAAGATTGCATTAAATCAATGAATTTTTTAGCAACTGGTTCTGATATACAACGATCAATTAAGTTTTGTTCGACTCCACATAATTCAGGGAATTCGGCCAATAATACTTTACCACCCAAAGCCACCACCAAATCTGAAGTATAACCCACAGCCGGATTAGCAGAAACTCCGCTAAAACCATCACTTCCTCCACATTTAACACCTAAACATAATTCGCTTAATGGTGCCGGAACTCTTTCTTGATTGTTTACTTCAATTAATCCTTCAAATGTTTTTTTAATGGCATCAGCAATTAATTGTTCTTCACTTTTGGATTGTTGTTGCTCAAAAATAAAGATCGGTTTATCAAAAGAAGGATTCTGCTTTTTTACATCATTTGTAAAATCCTGTACTTGCAAATGTTGGCATCCTAAACTCAGTACTGTAATTCCTGCCACATTTGGATGATTCGCATATGAAGCCAATAAGGCACTCAAGGTCGCTGAATCCTGACGCGTGCCTCCGCAACCACCCTGATGATTTAGAAATTTAATTCCGTCTACGTTTTTAAAAACCTTATTCGCATTATGATCCGGCGTCAATTGTACATCAATTGCCTCCAGACTTTCTCCTTTTTTATAGGCTTCAAGTAAATGATGCGTATATTGAGTGTATTTATCACTTACTGAATATCCTAATTCATTATGTAAGGCTTCACGTATGACATCGAGATTTCGGTTCTCGCAAAATACAGTTGGAACAAATAACCAATAATTGGCAGTTCCATAACGGCCGTCATTTCTTTTATATCCTTTAAAAGTCCTGTCTTTATACTTTGAAACATCTGGTGCCTGCCATTTAAAATCAACATCACGATACTGATAAGGTTCTGCAGCATGTTTAAGATTTTCTGTTGTCATCAGACTGCCTTTTGCAACCTCATTTTGTACTTTCCCAACCAAAACACCATACATAATTATTTCAGCTCCTTCTTTGAAATCACTGGTATAAAATTTATGTTTTGCCTTAATTGCATCCTTCAGCATATAAGTCTCTTTTTCAAAAACCACACTTTCTCCTTTTGCCAAATCCGTTAAGGCTACGAGTACATTATCTTCCGGGTGCATTTTTATCACCAGCCTTTTAACTCCGTTTTCTAACATATTATATAAAATAGATTTTATGCTTTATTTGTTTTATGTCCGTTAAATGCGAACAATAGTATTACTGAGAAACAAATCAGGGGAACTACATAACCATTCTGAATACTTCCTGTAGCATCTGATATGAATCCTAAAACCGGAGGCAGTAAGGCTCCCCCAACTATTGACATTACTATTAATGAAGATCCAATTTTTGTGTTATGCCCGAGTCCGTCAATTCCCATTGAAAAAATCGTAGGAAACATAATGCTCATAAAAAATGCAATCGCTATTAAAGTATAGACCACTAACATTCCCGTTCCGATTATAGCTACTACTGATAATAGTATAGTGATGATCGAATAAATGATCAATAATTTTCTTGGTTGAATGTATTGCATGAAAAATGTCCCTGCGAAACGACCTAACATAAATGCCAGACCATAAAAACCTAAAAATTTAGCTGCGATATCTTCATCTAAACCTGCCGAAGTTGTCGCCATTTTGATAAAAAAACTTCCCACACAAACCTGTGCTCCAACATAAAAGAATTGTGCTAAAATTCCCCAACGCAAACGCATTGATTTCAAGGCTCCGGCAAAACTCGCTCCGTCTGCTCCTTCTTTATCTTCATCTTTCACATCGGGCATATTGGTAAAATAAAATACCACCGCTACTGCCAGAATAATCAATCCTAAAATCAAATAAGGCATTTTTACACTTGCCGCTTCTTCTAAAATATGAGCGTGTAGTGCTACGGGGGCCATAGCATCTAATTCAGCCTGAGTTACGTTTTTTCCGGATAGGATCATTGGCCCAATGTATGCTGGAGCAATAAAAGCCGCCAATCCGTTAAACGATTGTGAAAAATTCAATCTTTTGGTTGCTGTTTCAGATGGTCCTAAAATAGTTACATAAGGATTCGCTGCTGTTTCCAAAAACGTAAGTCCACAGGCGATAACAAACAAAGCACCCAGGAAATAAATATATTGTAGAGAATTGGCAGCAGGAACAAACAATATTGAACCAATACCAAACAGCACTAATCCGATCATTATACCCGATTTATACCCGTATTTTCTCATGATATAACCAGCAGGCAAAGCCATCACAAAATAGGCAATGAAAACAGAAGAATCGATTAAAGAAGATTCTAAGTCTGTTAGATTAAATGCTTTTCTCAGATGCGGAATAAGTATTGGATCTAAATTGTGTACAAATCCCCAGAAAAAAAATAAACTGGTTACCAATATAAAAGGAAACAGCCACTTTTTATTTTCTTTGGAACCTAAATCTTTTTCAACATCTATCTGAGTTATTAATGCCATATGTTTTTTATTAAATTCATACATTTTTAGGAATATAAAAATATAATACCTGAACTATAATAATTAATTCAATATTACCCTTGTTTAATTAGTAATTATCTTTTTCCCCTAAAATTAGAACAAAAAAAATGTGCTTACAAAAAGTCCGGAGAAACATTTCTATTCTTAATAAATAAAAACATCTTTCCGGACCCACTCTTTAAAAAAAATTATTCTGCAGAATAAGGTCGGTCTTTAGCAGCAACTCCCCAGGTTTTTGAAGGCTTTTCTCCCATAGTAAAAATCAATTCCCCACCCTTCATAATGTCCGAATGAAGTAAATAACTTTTGGTATAGGCTTTTCCGTTTAAAGTTGCTTTTTGAATGTAGATGTTTTTTGGACTGTTGTTGAAAGCTTTCACAGTAAAACTTTTTCCATCAGACAAATTCAATACCGACTCATCCATAGTTGGACTTCCGATAACGTAAATTCCGTTGAATGGATTTACAGAATACATTCCCAAAGTGCTCCAAACATACCAGGCCGACATTTGTCCCACATCTTCGTTTCCGCACAAACCATCTGGTTTATCACTATATAGATTATCAACGATATAGCGTACTTTCTCAGCTGTTTTCCAGGGCTGTCCTACGAAATTATACAGATAGGTAATATGATGACTTGGTTCGTTTCCGTGCGCATATTGCCCAATCAAGCCTGTAATATCACTTGAAGCTTCATCTCCCATGTCGCCTTTAGCGGTAAACAAGTTATCCAGTTTTTTCGTAAAAGATTTTTCTCCTCCCAACATCGCAATCAGTCCTTCAACATCATGAGGCACTAACCAGGTGTATTGCCAGGCATTTCCTTCGGCAAAATCATCTTTCATATGTGCCGATTTAAAGGGATCGAAAGGAGTTCTCCATTGTGTATCGCTTACTTTTCCACGTACAAAAGTGGTTGAAGCATCATAATATTTTTTATAGGCTTTTGAGCGATTGAAGAAATAATTATAATCTTCCGTTTTGCTCATTTTTTTAGCCATCATGGCAATTGCACCATCAGAGATTGCATATTCCATTCCGATCGCTACTGATTCTTTCAGACCATCTGCCGGAATGTATCCTATTTTTTTGACAAAATTCAATCCGCGATCGTCCTGCATAGCGGTTGCTTTTACTGCTTCGAAGGCCAATTCCCCATCAATTCCTTTGATTCCTTTTAAATACGCATCAGCAACAATCTGAATGGCGCTGTTTCCAGGCATACAATAGGTTTCATTCCCCATCAAATGCCAAACCGGAAGATGCCCCGATTCCTGGTAAATCGCCAACATCGTATTGACCATATCCGAAACTTTCTCTGTTTGTGTCAAGGTGAACAAAGGGTTTGCACCTCGATAAGTATCCCACAGCGAAAAGGTAGTCAAATTGGTAAATCCAGCGGCTTTATGAACCTGTTTATCGGATCCATAATAATCGCCATTACTGTCATTGTAAATTGAAGGCGCGATCATAGTATGATATAAAGCAGTGTAGAACGTTTTCAGTTTGGTAACATCATTTGATTTTACCGAAATTTTATTCAGCTCTTTATTCCACTTTTCATCAGCCTGACTTGCTACTTTTTCAAAGTCCCATCCTGCGATTTCTTTTTTAATGTTCATCAAAGCATTATCCATGCTTACTGCCGAAATTCCTACTTTAATTTTAATAACTTCATCTTTTGAAGTTGAAAATTGAATCACTGCTTTAGCGCTGTCTCCCAAAACAACCTTATTGATCATTTCTTTTGTACTGTTGTACAATTGGATTTTCTTTGCCGGTTTTGACAAAATTGCCGCAAAATAAATTCGTTGGTCATTTGCCCAGCCCTTAGAAAAACGATAACCTTCAATCAAAGTATCATTTTTTACACGGATGTAAGTATCTACAGCTTTATCCCACCCAATTCCTTCAACCAAATCTAAAATAATATGTGATTTGTCTGAAGCCGGAAAAGTATATTTTTGAAAACCCACTCTTTCAGAAGCGGTCATTTCAGCTTTGATTCCGTTTTTCTTCAAAATAACCGAATAATATCCTGGTTTTGCTATTTCATCTTTATGATCAAAACGGGAGATATAGCCGTTTTCCATGTCTTTGGCGGTTCCTTTTTTCAAGTTGATTTTACCAACCGCTGGCATAAAAAGAAAATCTCCAAGATCACCAATTCCGGTTCCGCTTAAATGTGTATGTGAAAATCCGATAATAGTTGGATCGGAATAATGATAACCCGAGCACCAATCCCAACCTTGTGAAATATTAACAGGTCCCAACTGAACTGCTCCAAAAGGCACATTTGCTCCCATAAAAACATGTCCGTGAAATCCCGTCCCAATAAAAGGATCGACATATTGGGTTAAATTTTGCTTAGAAGTCTGACTGTACATTTGTAACGTACAAACCCCTAAAATTGCAAAAAATACTGATTTAAAATTTTTATTCATTTTTCTTCTGTTATTTTATAAAAAAAGCAAAGCGATAAAATCTTGCCTCTTGCCTCTTTATTCTATTCTCTATTTTCTATTCTCTATTTCCCAATTTCAAAACTCGTTTCCAACATCACATCTCTCGAGTTCGAACCAATTTTCACTTTATATTGCCCTTCGTAAATTTTAAACTGTTTTTTAGTATCATCCCATTTTTGAAGTTCTGACAATGGAATTTCCAAAGTAATTGTTTTAGAATCTCCCTTAGAAATTGATACTCTTTTAAAAACCTTCAATTCTTTTAATGGCATTCGGTCTATATTTGGATATTCAATATAAACCTGAGCTACTTCATCAGCATCATAATTTCCGGTGTTTTCAATTTTGATTTGCATTGAAATTTTATCTGAAGATGTTTTAATATTTCCCGGTTTTTGAATCCAGTTGTATCCAAAAGTCGTGTAGCTTAATCCAAAACCAAAAGGATATTGTACTTCCTTATCGAAATAACGATAAGTTCGGCCTGCCATCGCATAGCTGTTGTAATCTGGTAAATCACTAAAAGATTTGTAAAAACTAACTGGTAAATGTCCTGACGGAGATACTTTACCAAAAAGAAGATTCGCCAAAGCGGTTCCGCCCTGTTCTCCAGAATACCAGGCAAAAACGATAGCATCAACATAAGGTTCAATTGCCGAAATATCAACAGCACTACCACCGGTAATTACAGCTACAAGAGGTGTTTTGGTTCCTTTTCGAAGTGCTTTAATGTAGGCAATATGAGAAGCCGGTAAGTCCATGTTTTTTCTGTCACCTTTTCCGTCAGCCAAAAAAGCATCGCCTTCTTCACCTTCATAAACCGGTGTAAAACCAATTACGGCAATCGTCAAATCGGCCATAGAAGCAGCCCAAACTCCTCCAAAATTGGTTGTATCTGTAAAGTCGCAACCCATATCGTATTCTATACGAGTATCAGGATCGACAGCTCCGGCAATTCCTTCCACAAAATTTACCGCTTTATCTGTAATTCCGTGATAGTTCCCTAATAGAGCATCCAAAGAAGCAGCATTTGGCCCTACTACCATGAGCGATTTATAATCCTCTTTTTTCAGAGGCAGTAACTTTGTTTTCCTCTCGCCTACTTCTCCGTTTTTCAACAAAACCATACTTTGCTCTGCCATTTTTCGGCTGAGGTTTCGGTGATAAGAATTCGCTATACTATCTATACCATATTTTCGATACGGATTATCTTCCGGTTTGTCATAGAAACCTAATTTGAACTGCGTGCGCAAAGTTGGAGCCAATGCATTATCAATATCTTTTGTAGTAATCAATTTCTGACTTAAGGCATTGATAGCATCTTTTTGTAACAATCCGCTGCAATCCATATTCACGCCTCTTTTTATTGCTTCTGCAGCAACAGCTACACTATTTGGCAATGTTTTATGGCCTTCGTAGATATCCTGTAATGCCCAACAATCAGTTACTACATGTCCGCCGAATTTCCATTCTTTTCGAAGAATATCCTGAAGTAATGTTTTTCCTGTACAGCAAGGTTCAGAATTCACACGATTGTAGGCGCACATTACTGTTTCAACCTTAGCATCAACCAGCTTTTTAAAAGCATATAAATAGGTTTCTCTCAGATCTTTTTCATCTACAATAACATTAATAGAATGTCTTGTTTTTTCAGGCCCGCTATGTACGGCAAAATGTTTGGCACAAGCTGCTGTTTTCATGTATTTTGGATCTGTTCCCTGCAATCCTTTAATATAAGCTGTTCCCATTTTTCCGGTCAGAAAAGGATCTTCTCCATAGGTTTCCTGTCCTCTTCCCCAACGCGGATCTCTAAAAATATTGATGTTTGGCGACCAAAAGTTCAGTCCCATATATTGCAAACGACGGTCCTTGGCAACCGCCATATTGTTCTTTGCTCTGGCTTCTGTAGAAATTGAGTTTGCTACTTCATTTAATAAATCATCATTAAAAGAAGCTGCCATTCCGATAGCCTGCGGAAAAACAGTCGCTTTACCCGCTCTCGCTACTCCGTGTAAAGATTCATTCCACCAGTTGTATTGCGGAATATCCAATCGCTTAATTGCTTTGCTTTCAAATCCTAACAAGGAAATTTTCTCTTCAGTAGTCAATTGTTTCAATAAATCTTCTACTCTTTTATCAATTGATAAATTCTGATTTTTATAAGGAAATGCTTTTTGCTGGCCTTGCAACATACTTACGCCGAAACAAAAAATCATTATTAAACTGTAGCCTTTTAAATAATTCATTATTGTATTTTAATTATGTTAATACTAAAACAACGATAACGCTTGAAAATAAACGTTTTATATAATATACAAAAAAAGCATTCTACTGTATTTTCTGCTAAATTTATATTCTTTTAGAAATTGAAAGATATAGGGACTTCCATTTATATATTAATTCAATATTATCTTTGTTTAATCAATTTTTGCCTTTTGATAAAACAAAACAGTGTTATTTCCTGTTACAATTCAAAAATTTTTATCTTAGCTTTTAGGAAAAAATCAACTCGGATCATAATCTCTATTTTTTAAACCTATAATACTAGAACACAATAGAATCAGAATTTTATTCGTTTTTTGTTAAATCGATTTAGTAAAATAACGAAACCTCTTTTAATTTACCAAAATAACCGTCAGTTTTTATTCAGGGAGCTGATCAACAAAACCATAACATGAAGAAAACTTTATTCACATTCTTTGCTCTTTCCCTAATCCATTTATCTTTTGCTCAAAAAACAAACAGCGCCATTAAAGTTACTTACCAAAGAAGTTATAACGGAAAAGTAATTCCCAATCAGGATCCTTTGTTTTTATACACTTCTAAAGATTTGAGTTTGACTACAACAGATAAAATAATGCAACAAAAAGCAGACCTTCCGTTTGAGCAGACTTTTGTTGATTTCAAGACCAAAACCATTTTGCAATTGGCACAGCTCAAAACCAACAAATTGATTCTCAATCGGGATAGTGAAGCTTTGGGAAAACAAAAATTTGAATTCACAGCTGAAACCAAAAAGATTCTCAATTTCAATTGCAAAAAAGCGATAGCCATTGTGAATTCAAACAAAATTGAAATTTGGTACACGAATGAATTGGGACTAAAAGGCGGACCAGCTGTTTTGGGACAAGATTTAGGTTTGGTTTTGGAAACTAACCGTAACGGAAATAGTATTGTTACAGCTACCAAAATTGAGAATTTAAAAGCAGTTCCGGCAATTCTTTCAATTCCAACGGTTCTCGAAGTTGACCAATTGACCTATAAAGATTTATTGTGGAAAAGTCGTTTTGTGAATATTTCTGTTTTTAACAAAGAGCAAATTCATTTTGTAAATGATGCAAAATCGAATGACAGTATCTTTAGATATGCTAGCGGAACGGTAATTGTTAGAAAGGTAAAATTCCCGGAAATAAAAAAAGGAAGTTCTATTTATGTGGATGTGACCCAACAATCGAATGGTGATGCTTATGACAGAACTGGCTCAGTTTTTATGATTCCAATGGATAAAAAAAGTTCGTTTTTGGACGGACTAAAAAACGGAGTTAAAACATTACCGGTTTATGAAAATGGAAATGGTAAACAATATCAGGGTGTTGTGGCAACAGACGACTATACTCCTTTGTTGGAACTGATGCGCTTTTTTACTCCTTTTGGCGTGAAACATTTTAACTATTTACAATTAAAAAATAAGGTTTGGCAGGATAGCGTTTTCTATCGTCAGGACATTTCATTATTACAGCCAAAACTGAATAATCAGGAAGTATATATCGGAATGTTTATTGGAAATTATGATGCGGGTGGACATAAAGCAAGTTTAAACATTACGATTCACCAAGGCGAAGATAATAATCCAAAAGGCGATTTTATTTTACCCCTTTTCAATACATTAAACGTAATGGAAATGGCCGGACAGGAATATGCCACCATGTTTGATAACGAAAAAGGACTGGAAATGACTTTTGATATTCCCCAGGGATATAAAAATTTCAAATTGAGTTATACCACCACGGGCCATGGAGGCTGGGAAAATGGAGATGAATTTTTACAAAAAAAGAACACAATTTTTATTGATGGCAAAGAAGTTTTTGGATTCACACCGTGGCGGACTGATTGTGGTTCTTACCGATTGAGCAATCCGGCTTCGGGAAATTTTGGCAACGGATTATCATCTTCTGATGAAAGTCGTTCTAACTGGTGTCCGGGAACCACTACCAATCCAAATTTAATTGATTTAGGAAATCTTTTACCTGGAAAGCATACTATTCGTGTATCCATTCCACTTGGAAAACCTGAAGGAACTAGCAGCAGCGCGTGGAATGTTTCCGGATTTTTGATTGGAGAAAGGTAATTGATAATTAAATTTAGATAATATCGACTTACTGACTATGCTAAAGTCTTTATACATTTAAATTTCGGAAAACGTAAATTAATTAAGCGCAATGAATTATGACTTTTGTTAAATCTATCGTCATCATTCTAAATCCTTATTTAGTTTTTGATTTTTCATTATTAAACTTTACTATCAAACCACCTAAACTTAAAAAAATGAAAAAAATCACACTTTGCCTGCTATTTTTCCTGATGAACTGGACAATAATAACAGCACAAACGTACACCCCTACTGAAGGAAATCTAAAAGCCAGAAAAGAATTTCAGGATGATAAATTCGGTATGTTCATTCACTTTGGTCCATACAGCGTTCTTGGGAATGGTGAATGGATTATGACCAACCAAAATATAAAAGTTACCGAATACGGAAGATTGCTTAACGTTTTTAATCCACAGGATTTTGATGCCAAAAAATGGGTTGGCATTGCAAAAGCGGCCGGAATGAAATACATCACTTTTACGACCCGCCACCACGACGGTTTTAGCAATTTTGACACTAAACTATCAGATTGGAAGATTACGAATACTCATTTCAAAAGAGATCTATTAAAAGAATTGGCTGACGAATGTCATAAAGAAGGTATTAAACTGTTTTGTTACTATTCACTTCTGGATTGGACCAGAACAGATTATCAGTATGAGACAGGAAAAACAGGACAAGGAACAGGCAGAACTAAAAAGAGCGACTGGAACAGCTATATTGCTTTTATGAAAGGTCAGTTGACAGAATTACTGACCAATTATGGGGAAATCAGCGGAATCTGGTTTGACGGACATTGGGATCAATTGGATAACGATACCGATAAAACATTGACATCAAAAGTAAATTGGCATTATGACGAGATTTACAAATTGATTCATTCCATCCAGCCGAATTGTTTAATCTCTAACAATCATCATCTTACTCCAATTCAGGGCGAAGATTTTCAAGCCTTTGAAAAAGATTTACCAGGTGGAAATACTTCTGGATTTGGAGGACAATCTATTTCTCAATTGCCTTTGGAAACCTGTGAAACCATGAACAATTCATGGGGTTTTAACATTAATGACAGAAAATACAAATCGACTAAAGATTTATTACATTACTTAATAAATGCTGCCAGTCTGAATGCCAATTTTCTTTTGAATGTCGGGCCAATGGCTGACGGAACAATTCAGCCTGAATTTGTTGCAACTTTGAAAGAAATAGGAATCTGGATGGATAAAAACGGAAACAGTATATATGGAACAAGAGGCAACGTGATGAAGCCACAAGATTGGGGCGTATTTACTGCTAAAGATAAAATTTGGTTTGCACACATCATTACTACACCAAAACAGGCTACTTATATTTTTATTCCTGAAATGAAACAAAAAATTAAAAAATGTTATTTGATGGACAGTAAAAAAGAACTTAAATTCAAACAACAACCAGAAGGAACTTTTGTGTATTTGGATGGCGTAAAAATGGATGCAATCGATACAATAGTTGAAATGCAAATACAATAAAGATCGTAAATTACCATAACATGTTTAAAAGAATTCTTTTCCTTTCTATTGTTTCTTTAATAGCAACTGAAAAAGGAACTGCACAATCTACGTTTTCAGCCGAAAAGTTTCTGAAACACGATACCTATTTAGCTTCGGATAAATTAGAAGGGCGTCTTGCCGGAACAAAAGGCAACAACGAAACGGCGGCTTACATTAAAAAATATTTTAGAAAATTTGGCTTGAAAAAATTCAATAACGATTATTATCAGCCGTTTAAAATATTCATAAAACCCGACATCAACAAGATGAAATCGGACAGTGTATCGACTCAAAATGTTGTGGGCTATATCGAAGGTTCAGATGAAAACCTGAAAAAAGAATTCATTGTAATCGGAGCACATTATGACCATTGGGGTTGGGGCGGAAAAGGTTCTGGCAGCAAGAAAAAAGATACGCTTGCAATTCATAACGGAGCCGATGATAATGCTTCAGGGGTTTCTGCTCTTTTATCTATTTTAGAAGAATTTCATCATAACAAAATGGCGCCAAAAAGAAGTATTATTTTTATTTCTTTTAGTGCTGAAGAGGAAGGTTTATTGGGTTCGAAGTATTTTGTCAATCATCTGCCAGTAGATAAAAAAGCAGTAAAAGTGATGATTAACATGGATATGGTGGGTCGGCTAAATGATAAAAAAGAGTTATATATGGGCGGTGCCGGAACTTTTCCGGG
The DNA here is from genome assembly GCF_059758655.1 of Flavobacterium sp. GQ95. NCBI lineage: Bacteria > Pseudomonadati > Bacteroidota > Flavobacteriia > Flavobacteriales > Flavobacteriaceae > Flavobacterium > Flavobacterium sp. GQ95. Next base: position 255,607 of record NZ_JCAXEB010000005.1, on the reverse strand, counting down.
CGGTGTAGAACTGATGAAAAAACTAGGTGAAGGCAGCGGTCTTAACCCGATTGTTTTTGCAGGAGACGTTGGCGGCTCAGATCACGTAACTTTTTATAAAAATGATATTTCAGCAATAGGATTACACACGGGAGGCCATCCTCAATATCATACACCAGAAGATGATACTGCATTAATAAACAGCGAAGGAGCTATTTTGGTTTCCAAATATATTTACAATGCTTTGACTGCAATTGCTAACTACGGGCAACCGCTAACTTTTATCAAACAAAACTAAAATACAGACAGTTTTTCTCTACCATCTTTTTAGAGTAAAGATCAAAAATAAAAATCGGCGAACTACAGTAAACAAACTGCAGATTCGCCGATTTTTTTGTGCAATATATACCACTATTTAGAAAATCCTTTTTATTTCCTGTAAAAACAAAGTTTTAATTTATCTATTATCGATTACCTTTTAAATTGATATTGACATTGTTATTGATATTCACATTGATATTCACATTGATATTGATATTGACATTGTCATTGTCATTGTTATTGATATTTAAAAAGAAACCCCATCGTCCGTGATGATCCGGATTTTGGGGTTTCTTACTAATAAACAAAATAATTAATTTAAAGGAGGATTACTTTACGTCCCAGAAAATTTTAGTACTTAAGTTATCTTTGTCCTTAACTGTGTTATAATTAGTTGTATTATAAACACTTTCAGAATTTGGATATGTCCAACGTGTTGGTGGAGTTTTTCTGATACTGCTTGTTTCATCTTCCTGGAATGTTAAAACCGGAAGTTTCAATCTTCTTTGTTCAGACCAAGATTCATCAGCTTGCATGATATTATAGTGAATATACTTTTGGAATGCTATTAACTTTAATTGATCAGCAGCTGTTACAGCTCCGGTAAAGTTAATTGTAGCAATATAAACATCAACTTGAGCAGTTGTTGGTTCTGTAGTTGGTTTCCAATCCAAAACATCAGCTTTATCACCTAATCTTACATAATATTCAACCGATTGTCTGATCGCTTTTTCAAAATATGTTTTTGCTGTAGTAGCATTACCATTTCTTGAATAGTATTCTGCAAGAATAAGATTAACTTCAGCAGCATTAATCAATGTTCCTGGCAACCATTTATTTCTACTAATTACTGATCTATTATAGATAGCAATTTTCCCATCAACAATTAATTGATCCTGAACTCCTGATGTTAATGTTGGATCGAGTCCTACATAAGTTGTCGCATTTTGTCCTTTTTCAAACAACCATGCTTTACGAGGATCATTATTCGCATTCATATGATCGATCATTGGTTTTGGCGCAATATTATTGTTAAATGACTCTAAAGCATCAATAAAACCAGAAGTATCTAAATCAGTATCCTGAGTGTAAACTTTGAATGCAATATTCTCTGTATTTTCATCAACAATTTTTGCTTCGGCAATAATTTCAGCAATTTCAGTATTTGCTCTTGTTGCCATAGCAGGAACAGCAGAAACTCTGTTCAGTAATTTCAAACGCAAAGAATTACAATAATTTTTCCAAGATACCAAGTTCCCTTTATTTATAAGGTCCTGATTTTTGAATTCTAAATCTACTTTTGTAGAAAGTGTGATTGAATTCAGTTCAGCAGAAAAAGCTTTCAAATCATCCAACATCTTAACATACAGTTCCGTTTGATTATCATACTTAGCTGATGCGGCAGTATAATTACCACCAGTCGAACCAATTTTACCTGCCTCAGAGAAAGGAATATCTCCAAAGTTATCTACCATTTTTGCAGTATGATCATATAAATAAATCGTTGAAGTAATTGTGTAGATTCTATTCTCAGTCTGCTCTGCTGCAGGCAAAGAAGCCATCACTTTTTCTAACTCTCTATATTGGGTAATAAATTTGTAATATCTTCCCCATCTGTCATTTACCGCAGGTCCCGGAACATAACGGCCAGTTAAGTTTGTAAATCCATGGGCCTGAGTATAGGTCAAAGAAGTCGATCTTATAACTGTAAAATAATTCCAATACGATGGAATTACATCCTCAAAGTTAATTTTCATAAACCCGGCGAACTGTTTAGGTACAGTTGTCGTTTCAATATTTGACGGATTTCTATAAGCATCCGCAAAATCATCTTCCGAACAAGAGCTAAAGAAAACTGCCATTGTCGCTAATGATATATATAATAATTTTCTCATGTTGTGTTTTTTTAAATTATAATTTATCAAATTAGAAAGATGCTCGTAACATTACTCCAATACTTCTTGTAGAAGGAGTCAATCCTGCATTATTTACGTTTTGAGTCCATCTAGAACCTGAAGTTGTTGCTTCAGCATCCATATCTTTAATTGTTCTATAGATATAGAATAAATTACGTCCAAAAGCAGAAAAACTTATTTTCGAGGCTCCAATTTTATTTGCCCAGGCTGTTGGCATATTATAACCAAATGATATTTCTCTCACTTTAACATAATTATTCTTTTGAATATACAAGTCATAACGTGAACTACTGTACTGAGGACCACCCCAGTTGTAAGTCATATTATAATAACCTGCCTGAGAGATCACATTTGTATTTGCTGTACCATCTGGTGCTACACCGTCCATTAACATACCATCACGGTATAATACTTGTCCTCCTGGTCCCGCAGTGGCACTATTAGGAACCTGAACTCCTTGACCATTAGCATCTTTATAATAAGTTAAACCACCACGCTCATTAGTACTATAATTCAAAGTCTCTTCGGTCAAACCTCTTGATTTCATCCAATTAATTCCTGTAGGCATCAAATAACCTCCATAAGAATAATCGATATTTACATCTAATGTGAAATTTTTATAAGTAAATGAGTTTATCAACCCTCCCACACCTTGAGGTGTAGCAGTTCCGTATTTTTCCCATTTGTCTCCATCAATCATATAGAAACCATCAGAGTCAACCATTTTATTACCATTAGCATCTGTTTTAACAGGGTGTGCATAAATACCTCCCATAGCCTCGCCTACTACTGATTTCAATTGAGCAGCAGACCCATCATAGTCCATATGTAATAATTCTGTTGCACCATTAGCTAATTTTTCAACTTTGTTAATATTTTTAGCCCAGTTCAAGGTAATGTCCCAAGAAAAACTCTCGCTTCTAAAAGGAGAAGCTGTCAAAGCTATTTCAAATCCTCTATTATGCAATTGACCTATGTTAGTCAAGATGGAAGTTGCTCCTGTTGTTGGAGCTAGAGTTAAAGCCAAAATTTGATCATAAACTTTTGCATCATAGTAAGAAAAATCTAAACCAAGTCTTCTGTCGAAGAATTTAGTTTCGAAACCAACTTCTAACTCTTTTTTCATTTCAGGTTTAATCGTCTCATTTCCATATGTTGACATTGAATTAGTAATCAATACCGGAGAAGTAGTTCCCTGAGTTCCCAATGACGTTTGTGTAAATGCAACATTCGCAGCATACATATCCGGATAGCTACCTACGATACCCCAAGAACCACGCATTTTTGCATAACTAATAAACTCTGGTAATTGAACAGCATCGGACAATACAAAACTTGAGTTTACAGAAGGATAAGTAAACGCATTATTATTTGGGTTCATTGTAGAAGTACGGTCTCTTCTCACAGTCCCTTCTACGAATAAGTAGTTTTTATAGCTACCACTTAAAGTTCCAAAGACAGCGTCCTTTACTAATTCATATTTTGAAGAACTACTATTAGCTGTATTTACTGATGAATTCATATCGTACCATCCTTCAACACTTAAGCCACCATTAGTAGAGCGGCCTAAAAGTTTACCTGTTTCATCTGAACCTGAATAACCAAGAAGGGCGCTTACACCGAAATCTTCGTTAATTTTCTTGTTGTATGTCAACAATAAATCACCATAAACAATATTATAGTCCTGAGTATCCAGCTGATAAGAGCCAGTCCCAAATCCATAAATTAACGGTTTTTCCACCGGGTTTTTAGTTTCTATATTTACTGAAGTTAAATCAGTACCAACACGTCCACGTAGTGATAACTCTTTGGTAATAGTAAACGTTTCAGTAACACTTGCAATCAAACGATTTGTAATCTCGTCTTGTTGATTGGCGTTCACATTCCAAAAGTAATCAGCGATATCAGATCTAAAACCATTACGGATAATGTTTTCGCTTGGAGTTAAGCTTTGATTTGTACCGGTAACATATTTATATCCTAAACTAGTTTTATATTTAGCTTTATACCAATCACCATTATCAAATGGACTAAGCATACCTGTAAAATTATTAATCAAACGATCCATACCAAAAGTACGGTTGTTAACATTTTGATTCATATAACTTACGATTATATCCGTTTTCAAACTGCTTCCAGTTTTGAATGAAGTATTCAGGTTTAGCGTATTTTTTTTGCTCATGTTACCCATACTCAATCCTTGAGACTCATTATGAGTATAAGAAAAACGAATACTACTATTATCAGTATTATTAGAGATAGCAAAATTTGTCACTCCATCCCAAGAATTTTGGAACAAATTTTTGTATCCATCCCTTTGAGGTGAATATGGGCGAATTACTCCATCCCATGACATAATAGGCTTACCATCGAACCAATTTCCAAAATTAGAAGTTCCGTTAGAAGTTCCTCTTGTTTCAGCAACTCCATCACCATCTGTATCATAATGGGCAAAACCATCTGGACCTAAATAGGCAGAAGGGGCATAAGCCGGATTAGCATAACCTGGACCTCTTTCGTACTGAAATCTTGGCAAGTAAGCAATTTCATTATTTGAATAACTAGTACTGAAGTCAATACCCAAACCTTTTTTTCCTTTACCAGATTTAGATGTAATCAATACAACTCCATTAATAGCCTCAGAACCGTATAAAGCAGCAGCAGAAGCTCCTTTAAGAATTGAGATACTTTCAATATCTTCAGGATTAATATCCGCTAAACCATTACTTTTTATACGTTGTTGGTTCCAATAATCACTATTGTTAACCTCTCCATTACGAATTGGCACACCATCCAAAACGATAAGTGGCTGAGATTTACCAGTAATAGAGTTAATTCCGCGAATCTGGATATTGATAGCTCCCGTTCCCCCCGGAGTGGAAGTAATACGAACCCCTGGTGCCTTACCATACATTCCACTAGCAATGTTAGGTGAAGCTGTCTTTACCAATGCATCTGATTTAATTACACTTGTAGCATAACCAATCGCTTTATTCTTTTTAGATTGCCCCAATGCCGTAACAGTAACACCATCAAGTTCGTTGGTACCACTTGCTAATCTGATTTTTATTCCATCAGCAGCTTTTAATTCTGTTGTTTTGTAACCTATTGAGCTTACTATAATAGTAGCACCTTCTTTTACAGAGATTGTAAATGCTCCGTTCTCGTCAGTAATCGTTTCTACTTTTGTCCCTTTTTCTCTAACAATCGCTGATGGAACGGGTGAATTAGTATTATCTGTAATTACCCCAGAGATTGTTGTGTTTTGAGCTTTCGCATTTTGAAAGCACAATACCATTAGAAAAACTAACAGCGATTCATATAACAGTTTTCTCATAATTAATATTAGTTTGGTTTGGTTTTTAAATTTTGTTTGAATTGAAGATTTCGATTTCTAAAAAATATGGAATACTAAAATCTTTAATTTTAAATTACCAGGTTCTCCTTATCAGAATTAGGTAATAATTTTCTCGATTAATACTCTGTTTCTTTTATATCATAAGCTTTTTGTTTGTTTAATAATTTGTTTAAGTTTTCTGAATTATTTTCTGAAATTGTGGTTTACCGGTACTATAACGTTTTAGTATTTAGATTTTAAAAAAAGGCTTTTTTAATTATGAAACAGATTCCCTTATAATTAGATTGCCTTTTTTCTTCTCTTTTTCAACTTTATAATTACTTCCGTCATTCATTTGCATCATTAATAACCTTACTGCTTTTTTTCCCATTTCTTCAATTGGTTGGGATAAAACGGTTATAGAGGGCGAATGCAATCTAAAACTGTCGTGATCATCAAAACTAATTACTGCTTTATCAATTGGGATTTTTAATTTCAATTTACTTAAGGACTGTAAGCCCGCCAGCAACAAATAATTTGCCCCAAACAATACAGCATCTATTTCGGGACTACTACTCAAAAAAACAGCAATCTTTTCTATTCTTTCCTCTTCAGGAATATGGTATTGCAAATCAAGTATTTTAGCTTCATCATACAAGCCCGCTTTTTTCATCGCATTACTGTAACCTTCTTTTCTTAACCGCATCTGAATTAACTGTGAGTAATTACTAATAAATGCAATTTTTTTAAATCCTTTTTCCAAAAGATAACTGGTTGCTGTTTTTCCTCCCTCAAAATTATCCAGCACGACATGGCTTACTTCTTGTTCTTCAAAATAACGGTCAACCAAAACAACCGGACATTGAAGTTCTGATAAGCGATCTATAGTTGCTTTCATGTTTTCTGTAGGGGTGATAATAAACCCATCTACATTAGCCTGTAATAAGCTATTCACTAACTCAACTGCACGGGCATCATCTCCGCCTGTACTACAATAAAATACTCTATAATTTAAGTTTATTGCCTCTCTCTCAATTACTCTTGCCAAATCAGAAAAAAACTGATTTGAAATATCTTCGACAATAAGCCCAATAGATCTTGTTTTACCAGTTCTTAAACTACTGGCGATCATATTGAGTTTGAATTTCATTTCTCCGCTAATTTTAAGAACTTTTTCAATCACTTCCTTGCTGATCCCCATCTTCTCTCCCTTATCGTTCAGTACAAATGAAACCGTAGTTACCGATACATTTGCTGCTTTCGCGATATCTTTGATAGTGATCTTTTTTTTCATGAAACGTTAACTTTATCTTAAACCTTAGTTAATTATTAGTAGCAAATATATATTTAATAAAACGATTTACAAAAACGTTTTAGTAATTTTTTTATTTGTTATTATTACTTTTTAACATTTTATAGGAATAATTCCAATTTAAAGCTTCAATAGTCTACAAACTAAACAAATACAGATTATTCAATGAATGACTTTTTTGATAAATACAGCAAAAAAGCCTCTTATTTTGATAAAAATTAAAGCCTTAAAAAAAGCCATTCTAAAATCAAAAAAATTATGATATTGTTAACATAAATAGCTAATACTTAAAATTCATTTAACTTTTTGATTTACCAGTTTTTCCCGAACTTTTTTGCAAGTGCCATTTCTATTTTTTTTACCTTTCTTAAAAACTGATTCGGTAAATTATTTTTTATATTTTATTCCTCTGCTTGTACTTCAATTGTAGTTTTTTAAAGCTTTAAGTATTTTTTTACATTTTTTTTAAATCTCTGATCAAAATCGATCTCAAAAATTTATTTTGCAATTTTTTGATTTAAAATCTACTCTGTAACCATAAGAATCTCTCTCAATCGAATATCTCTGGAAGATGCGCCAATCATAATTCTGAAATCACCCGGTTCAACAACCCATTTCATATCATTATTCAACATTTGCAAAGTTTCTTTGTTGATATCAAACGAAATTTCTTTTGATTCTCCCGCTTTAAGTGAAATTCTTTGAAAACCTTTAAGCTGTTTAATTGGCTGCGCAATGGATGCCAAAACATCTCTTACATACAACTGGACTACTTCATCACCATCAATAATACTGGTGTTTTTTATGGTACAATATACTTTCGTAGTTTCCGATTTTCCTATTTGTTTTTTGTCAAATCGCAAATTACTATATTCAAAAGTGGAATAACTCAATCCATATCCAAAAGGAAATAAAGGTGCGCCGTTTAAGTTGGTATAATCATCCGAACGTCCTGTTGGTTTATGGTTGTACACCAATGGCAATTGTCCCTCAAAAACAGGAAAAGTAATTGGCAGACGTCCGGCAGGATTTTTATCTCCAAACAAAATATTCGCTACAGCATGTCCACCATCTTCACCCGGATACCAAACATCTAAAATTGAAGGTACATTATTGATCCATTTGTCCATGGTAATAGCGCTTCCTCCAACCAAAATAACTACAACCGGTTTTCCTGTTGCAGCTACAGCATTTATTAATTCTTCCTGATGCCCTAACAAACCTAAATAAGCTCTGTCATTGAACTCGCCTTCTTCAATTCCGGCAGCAATTACCGCTACATCTGATTTTTTTGCGGCAGCTACTGCTTTATCAATTTTATTTTGCCAATCGTTGTTTACACCTACATTCCAAACCAATTTGAATTTAGCATAACCCTGCGATTCAAAAAACTCAATTTTGATATCATATTCTTTGTCTTTTTCAAAATTGAAATCAACCAATTTTGTTGAATATGTCTGACTCTTCCAGTTGTCTATGATTAATTTTCCGTTCAGATACAAACGGTAACCGTCATTGCCTTCAAAACCTATTTTATACGTTCCTGTTACAGGAGATTTGATTTTCCCTGTCCATTTAACAGAATAAAAATCATAATTGATTTTTGCCTGATCCGGAGAATACAATGTCCAGTCAAAATTGATAGTATTATCTAATCTTGTTACAACCGGACTTCCGCTTAATTGTACATTATTAAAATATTGCCCCGTTAATCCGTTTACAGATTTTCCCTTATCATCACTAAATAAATTCGTATTTGGTACAACCATATATTCTGTACTTTTTCTTGCACAACCTTCTGAAAGGTTAATCGCAACCGATTTTCCTAGCTTCGCTTTTATACCATCCAGCATACTTACTTTTCCGTTACCCGGACCGCTATAGCCACCTAAACGTGCTTCGGTAATATCATTTCCTATTAAAGCAATTGATTGAATTGATTTTTTAAGAGGCAAAACATTGTTTTCATTTTTCAACAAAACAATTCCTTTTTCAGCCGCTTCTCTTGACAATAATTTGTGAAGTGGATTTCCGTTCCATTTGTTTGTCTCTTTTTCGTCGGCGTAAGGATTTTCAAATAATCCCAATTCAAATTTCAATCTCAAAACTCTCGCTACAGATTCGTCGATGTTTTTCATATCAATTCTTCCGTCCAAAAATGGCGGTTGAAATAATTTATAATGATCAAAAGCGGTTTGAAAAATCACATCTAAACCATTATTTATGGCGTTTGCACTTGATTCCGGATAATCTTTTGCTGTATAATGCAATACATTTCCGCCACCAACAGCATTTGCATCTGAGATAATGAATCCTTTAAAATTCATTTCACCTTTCAGTTTTTTATTCAATAACCAATCGTTGGCAGTACACGGACTTCCGTTTAAAGAATTGTACGAAGTCATAACACTTCTACTTCCTCCTTCGGTAAAACAAGCACGAAAAGGCGGAAGCTGATATTCCTCCAAATAACGTTCATTATAATCAATTGGGTAGCTATCACGACCGCCGTCTCCACTATTGGCAAGGAAATGTTTAGGCGTTGTAATCACACCTCTTTCCTCAAAAGAAGAAACATACGCCACTCCCATTTTTGAAGAAAGAAACGGATCTTCGCCATAGGTTTCCTCTACTCTTCCCCAACGAACATCTGAAGCAAGATTTACCACGGGCGATAAAATCTGACGAATTCCACGGCTTTTCGATTCCATTGCAATAGCGGTTGAAACTCTTTTCACTAACGCCGGATCAAATGTTGCAGCCAATGAAATAGACTGAGGAAAAGCAGTTGCGCCATCTCGCACCAATCCGTGCAAAGCTTCATCAAAAGCTATAATCGGAATACCGAGGCGTGTTTTTTCAACAAAATACTTCTGAATTTTATTAATCAGTTTTACGGTTTCCTTCGCATTACTTGCAGCACTGTAATCTAAAATTTGATTGCTCGCATCGGTACTTCCTTTAGCACTCACCTGAAAACCAAAAATGCCATTTTTATAATTCTCTGCTCCATCAGACAAATCACCTGGAATCATGAACATTTGCCAAAATTTTTCTTCAACCGTCATTCGGGACAATAAATCCTGAACACGTTCCTCAACAGGTAATTTCGGGTTTTTATACTTTGGAGTATTTTGGGAAAACAGCATTTGGGCTCCAAGAAATAAAGCTATTAAAAGTGCTTTTTTGTTCATAATTGTACTATTTCAATACCATTTTAGGTATGAATTATAATATTGTTAGTTTGTCAGGAAACCACCCTGACCTCTGTATAATTTAACCGGCGCATTTAAAGTAACTTTAATACAAGTCACATATTTATCTACTGCGTTCTCTGGCAAATCAATGTAAACCAATCCGGGAACGGCGCTCCAGGAGATTTTACCAACTACCTTATGCGTCAGTTTTACATTTGAGCCCAAAACCGTAATGTCTTCAATTTTATTATCAAGACCTTTCAGCATCAATTGTCCAGAAGTTTTTCCGTGCACAAATAAATAAAGTGTTTTTGAATCTTTAGAAAGTGTCGTCGGACCGTAAAAATGCCCTAATGGAATTCCGGGAATGGTTCCAAAAATACCTTCCCCATTTCTTCTGTTCCAGTCACCCAATTCTTTCAATGTAGAAACAACAGTTTCAGGATAAGTCCCGTCAGGTTTTGGTCCAATGTCTAATAATAAATTTCCTCCGTTTGAAACGGCATCTACAAAAATCGTAATGATTTCATACGGTGTTTTCCAGTTGGTATCGCTCACACGGTAACCCCAGTTTTCATTCATCGTCATACACAATTCCCACCATTTGAACGCTGGTCGAACTACCGGGAAATTTTGTTCCGGAGTATCGTAATCACCGTAACCTTGTAAACGTCCGTTGATAATGGTATTCGGATTTCTGTCTAACATCATTTTACGCGTTTTCTCTGCTTGCCACTCTTCAGCACTGTGTTCCCAGTCACCATCAAACCACCACAAATCAGGATTGTACCAATCTGAAATTTCTTTGATTTGTCCCTGGAAGAATTTTTGAAAACGTTCCCAACGAGCCGGTTCTTTTTTGATATCATAACGCGCCTTATCCTTCAAAAAGCCCGGATAATCATTGTGTGTCCAGTCGATTAAGGAGAAATAAGCTCCACATTTTATATCTCTTTTACGCAATTCTTCAAAAAAAGGCTTCACCATATCTTTTTTAGCAGGACAGGTTTTTACCGAGCTCAATTTCCCTAATTTGGTATCGTACATTGCTACACCATCATGATGTTTGGTAGTAATCACTGCATATTTTGCACCTGAATCTTTAATCATATCTGCCCAGGCCGCAGGATCATAATGACTTAAGGTGTAGCTTTTTTGTTGTTTCATATAATCTTCAACAGAAATATTTCCGTTGTGAAAACTCCAGGATTCAGAGACATCGGCAACCGAATAAATTCCGGCATGAATGAAGATTCCTAGTTTGGCATCTTCAAACCATTTCATTTTTCCAGCAATATCCTTTGCCGCGATTTTGTTCTGAGCATTTCCTGCGATAGCTGTTCCAACGACCAAAGCCGCTAAGATTATTTTTTTAATCATTTTCTATTTATTTAATTCTGATTATTGTTTCAGCAGATTACAGTCCTGCACTTTCTGCTTTCATAGTAAATTGTCCTTTTGATCTTTTTTAGCTTTTCCAATTACTATTTTTTTTTCATTATAAGCAGGTCTTTCCGTACTTTGAAATGGTACAGGATTCGTTACATCTCTATTGTTTTTTATTTCTCAATTTGCAATTAGAATGGGCCGTAAAAAAAAGACAGATTTTTTCAAATAAAAACAATCTTAATTTAACTCGAAATCTAAACAAATTTGATATTTGATAAAACTATTTTAGACGAACGACATATAAACGAAGATAAACATCAAAAAAAATCATAAAAAACAATCGTATTGTAAATTTCAGTTCTAATAAACTTTATCGTATACTATTACGTTATCATTTCTTTTTTGGCTTACTTACTTTTTATTTAACACTTTTTGATGAGAAAGCTATTAGATGATTTTAGGTATTTTTAAAAACAAATTTGCTGGGTTTTCCAATTCACATGACTTTGTGTCCTATGTGTACTTACCATTTTGGAACAGCACAAAAAACACATAATCCCACCGACAAAAAAGAATATCAATACAAAGCTCTTGTTCAGTGAAAACATCTTTTATTTATAATTGGACAGGTTTGATTTTTTGGGAAATTTATTTTTTAATTATAAATTATAACGAACGATCTAAATGTGTATAGCCTCCATCTACATAAATCAACTGACCCGTAGTGTGGCTTGATTTATCAGATAATAAAAACACGACCATATTGGCAATTTCTTCTGCAGTTGTCATTCTGTTTTCCAGCGGAATATTAGCCGTAATTTCTTTTAGTTTTTGCTCCGGATTTTCAAGTGTTTTAATCCACGTATCATATAATGGCGTATAACATTCAGCGACTATAACCGAATTTACACGAATTCCGTATTTCAATAATTCAACAGCCCATTCGCGGGTTAAAGCATTACGCCCCCCATTTGAAGCAGCATAAGCTGAAGTATTTCCCTGTCCGGTATCAGCAGTTTTTGAACCGATGTTTACAATTGCTCCTTTTGTTTTTTTCAACTCTGGTAAAGCATGTTGTGCCATCAGGTAATAATGTATCAGGTTCTTATGAATTGATGCCACAAATTTTTCGTAATCACCGCTTTCTAAACCAACACCATCATTTACACCAGCATTATTGATTAACCCGTCAATGCGACCGCACATTTTGATTACTTGATCAACGGCATTTTTACAAGCTTCCGGATTCGTTAATTCAGCAACTACAGATAAAGCTTTGCCGCCTTCTATTTCTATTTCTTTAACTGCAATTTGATTGTCGGCATCTGCTCTGCCAATTATTACCGGAATCGCACCTTCTGCAGCTAAGACTTTACAGATTCCAAGGCCAATTCCTTTTGCGCCACCTGTTACAATAATTATTTTGTCACTAAGATTAAGATTCATTTGTTCTGTTAATTTTGGTTGGATAGTTAGTTGTTATACGATTAAGATGAACTTACGATCAAATCGATTATGTATTCTTATGCAGGTCAAATATCTTTTCCATCAACATCCATTTTTCACCTTCTTTCGCTCCTGGCAATGCTTTTTGATATTTCCACATCAGTTCTTCCCATTTCTGAACCACCGGATTATTAGTATCCATCTCCCCTTTTCTTTCAAAAGTAAAAGTTTCATTCACCTCGATGATCATAAACATTCTGTTGCCTGCACAATAAATATCAAGATTTTCAATCCCGGAATTGACGATACTTTCTGTAATTTCCGGCCAGATCTTTTCATGGTATTTTTTGTATTCAGCGATTAAAGCCGGATCGTCAATCAAATCCAGTGCGAAACAATATTTTTGGGTTACCATATTATTCTATTTAAAAATTTTAAGCTTAAAACCTAAAATGAGTGATTAAACAATTGACAAATTTGCTAAACGTGAGTTCCTTTTTACTTTCTCCATTTATAATAAAAAAAAGCTGAACTAAAACATTTTATATGTTCAGGTGCAACATTTTGACACAATCTCAAAAAAAATAAAATTATTGCATTATTAAGATATATGTTAGCTCGAAATTATCAATAATTAAGCAATTATTATCTTTATAATTAATTTCACAATAAAACGAGAAATAGCCACATATTTTAGAAATAATTTACGAACTAAAAAAATAAAGATCATTTACAGAATAAAGATTCAAAAAAGCATATTAAAAAAAAACAGATCTAACAAAAAGATATTGTATCACTACGTAATATTATTTTAATTAAAAAAGAAGAATTCAATCTTAAACTAAAGCATTTTTTCGGTATTCCTTTGGAGTTGTTCCAATTAATTTTTTGAACAGCTTATTGAAGTTGGAAGCTGTTTTGTAACCACATTCGTAAGCAATTTCAGAAATTCCCAAATCAGTTTCAATTAAATACTTACAAGCATTTGAAACCCTGATTTCGTTAAGGTATTCTACAAATGGTTTTTTGGTTTTGGCCTTAAACATTCTGCAAAATGACGTAGGTGTCAGATTGGCGATTTTAGAAATTTCATCAAGTGATATTTCTTCTTTATAATTTGATTTTACATATTGAAAAACAGCAGCAAGCCGATCATTTTTATTTTCATCGCTGACAGAAACATACGAATCATCATTGATATATCTAAGATCTTTGCTTTTTGATAAAAGAAATAAAATTTCAATCAGCCCCATAACAACTTCAAAACCTTTCTTTTTGAGCAATTTTTCCATCTTTTTAGAAATGATTGCATTAGTTTGTCCGGTAATAGACACACCTTTTATGGCCTGAGAGAAAAATTTTTTGACTTCGAGGGCTTCTGGTAATTCATAAAAAGAATCTCCAAAAAGATCTCTGCTAAAATAAATCACTATAGCTTTAGCTTTTAAACTATTTATTCCTTTATAAAAAATCTCATCATTAAGCCAAACATGTGGAATATCATCTCCCAGAAAAACCATATCTCCGGATTCAAAACATTCTACAGAATTCCCAATGATACGTTTTCCGTGACTTTCCAGGATATAAACCAACTCAAATTCCGGGTGCGAATGAAAAGGCGATTGGAAAAAAGATTCCTCACGAGAAAACACAGATAGCGACGTATTTGTATAAGAAGCAATATTTGTTTTAACAATTTTCATTTTTTAGAATAACAATGATAATTAATAACTAAATAAGGATAAAATTGGAGTATTTATTAAATTAATTTAGATTTAATTTTATATTTCATAAAAAACAAAAATAGCAAAAAATCTTTAAGGCATTACTAAATCGATTTAATAAATTTAAAAAAACGTAAAATTATCGGAAATAAATTGTTAAATCCTCAATTTTACCGTTTTTCAGGTAAAACGATTTAGTAAAAGTCTGAAAAGTTGGAATAAAATAAAAAAAATATACCCCGAAAAATGAAAAAAGAACTCTTAATTTTCTTGATTATGTCGTGCATAAATTCGATTGCACAGACAAAAACGACCGGAAATGTTGTAGAATATTTTGGAAAAGAAAAAATTGTTAGCACAGCAGAAGGAAATGTTTTATACCAATTTATAAATGGATTTACACTGCAAACCGAAAATAAAACAGGAACACTTTTTAATGGACAAGATCCTATGGCCTGGCAATATGCGGTTGGTAAATTCGTAAATCCGAATAAACAAAAAGGGGACTGGCAGGAAATCAATGTAGATTCTGCCAAGGTTTTCAGCGGAAAGACTATGAGGTCTGCTTTTCTTTACACCCAATATAATGCTTCAAAAGAACAAATCGTACTCTTAGAAACTACAGGTGGCACCCGAACTTATATTAATGGTCTCCCTCACGAAGGTGATCATTATGATTTTGGATACTCTTTAATTCCTTTTAAACTTCAAAAAGGTGTCAACGAATTTATTTATACCAAAGGCCGTTTTGGTCGTGTGAAATCAAAAATTATTGTTCCTTCAAAAAGCATTCAGTTTACCAAACGCGATTTAACGTTGCCAGATGTTATTAATGGTGAAAAAGACGAAAAATGGGCTTCAATCCGAGTTATAAATGCAACAGAAAAAGAACTAAAGAACCTTGTTATTACAGCAAAATTATCTAGTGGCGAAACTACAACATATGCAACCGATGCAATTATGCCATTATTTGTCAGAAAAGTAAAATTTAAAGTTCCGGCTGCAAAAGCCGATTTTACAGGTGAATTAAAAATGGAACTAACACTTTCGGACAAAAGCGGAAAAGTAATTGACAAAACAGAAATTACAATCCAACAACGTTCTGCAACTGTTCATCATGAACGAACTTTTGTAAGTAAAGTTGATAACAGCGTTCAATACTACAGTATTGCTCCTGCATTGGGAAGCGGACCAAAAGCATTAGTTCTTTCTGTTCACGGCGCTTCTGTTGAGGCCCGAAATCAGGCAAGAGCTTACAAACAGAAAGACTGGGTTCATATTGTTGCTGCTACAAATCGTCGCCCTTTTGGATTTAACTGGGAAGATTGGGGAAGAATCGATGCTCTCGAAGTTTTAGCTGAAGCTAAAAAAGTATTCAATACTATTCCCGCCCAAACTTACTTAACAGGTCATTCAATGGGCGGCCACGGTACCTGGTTTCTGGGAACAACCTATCCTGGCAAATTTGCAGCCATTGCTCCTTGTGCCTCTTACCCTGACATTTCAATGTACGGATTTGATAAAGGCGATGAAATGCATGATATGTTCAAAGCATTTGAACCAATCAAACGTTCGGCTAATTCTGGTCGCGTTAAAAGTATTGTTCAAAACCTGAAACAAACAGGAGTTTATATATTGCATGGCGATGCCGATTCGACTGTTCCTATTTCGCAGGTGCGAGAAATGCGCCAGATTTTAGGCAGTTTTCATCCTAACTTCTGTTATTACGAATATCCTGGTGGTGAACATTGGTATGGTGACCATTCAGTTGATTGGTTGCCGATTTTTGAATTCTTCAAGCGTCAAACTATTCCAACAAACAAAGAAGTAAAGGAAATTGATTTTCACACCGCTACTCCAGCCGTTTCTTCAACTGATTACTGGATTAAATTACAACAGCAAATTCGTCCGTTTGATTTCTCAAATATTAATGCCAAAATTGATAAACAGCAAATTAATATCAAAACGGTAAATGTTTCGATAATGGAACTTGATTTGGCTTCCTTAGAATTAAAAGGAGAAATTACAATCAATATTGACGATCAATTATTAAAAACAACTTCAGACAAAAAAGCTATTCTGAATTTGAAAGAGGGTAAATGGGCTTTTATAAACGAAATCAACATAGCTGAAAAATATGCTGAACGTCAGGGCGGATTCAAGTTTGCCTTTGATAATAATGTCGTTTTTGTTTATGCGACAGGTGGTTCTGAATCAGATCGTGAATGGTATTTAAACAGAGCCCGTTTTGACGCAGAGACTTTTTATTACAGGGGAAATGGAAGTATCGATGTGATTGCAGACAAAGAATTTTCATTAGAAAAATACAAAGACAGAAACGTTGTAATTTATGGAAATGCATCAAACAATAGCGCCTGGAAATTACTTTTGAAAAATGCTCCAATTCAGATTGATAATCAACAAATAAAAGTTGGCGACAAAATACTAAAAGGAGATGATTTGGCTGCCTATTTTGTAGTTCCAAGAAAAGACAGCAAAACAGCTATGGTAGGCGTTGTTGCCGGAACTTCAGAAAAAGGAATGAAAGCAACCTGGGCAAACAATTATATTTCCGGAATTACAGGTTTTCCCGATGTTATGATTTTCAAAGCTAATTTGCTTTTGAATGGATTGCCAGATATGAAAGTAAGCGGTTTCTTTGATAATGACTGGTCAACCAAAACGTTAGAGTTTTTTTAATTTAAAAAAAAACAAAAGGCAAATTCAAAGAGAAATACTTTTTTATTGAAAATTTAAAGAAAACAAAAAGTAAAGAATAGTGCAACAAATTAATTTACTAATACGATTTAGTAATTAAATAAAAACACTTATTTTTAACATCAAAAGCAAAAAATAAAAAGATACAACATATGAACAATCGTAGAAATTTTCTAAAAACCGCTGCAATGGCTTCGGCTGCTGTAGCGCTAAGTTCTTTTACGGGAAAACCAGAAGAAGACGAAAGTCATGACAATCTTTCTGATGGAAAAATAAGAAAACCAATTGTCCTTTCTACATGGAATTTTGGTTTGAAAGCAAATGAAGCTGCCTGGGAAGTATTGAAAAAAGGTGGACGCGCCCTGGATGCAGTAGAAGCAGGAGTTAAAATTCCGGAAGGTGATCCAACAGAAAGAAGTGTTGGTTATGGCGGAAGGCCTGACAGAGACGGACGTGTAACCTTAGATGCCTGCATTATGGACGAAATGTCTAATATTGGTTCTGTGGGTTGTCTGGAATTTATTAAACACCCTATTTCTGTTGCGCGTGCTGTAATGGAAAAAACGCCACACGTAATGTTGGTGGGTGACGGAGCGCTTCAATTTGCTCTAGCACAAGGTTTTCCAAAAGAAAATCTATTAGTTCCCGATTCTGAAAGAGAATGGAAAGAATGGCTAAAAACTTCAGAATACAAACCAATTGCTAATATTGAAAATCACGATACGATTGGAATGATTGCTTTAGATGTTGATGGAAACCTTTCAGGAGCTTGTACTACTAGCGGAATGGCTTTCAAAATGCACGGTCGTTTGGGAGACTCTCCTATTATTGGTGCTGGTTTATATGTAGATAACGAAATTGGCGCCGCAACTGCAACAGGCCACGGTGAAGAAGTAATCAGGATTTCAGGCAGTCATTTGGTTGTTGAATTGATGCGTCAGGGAAAATCTCCTCAAAAAGCCTGTGAAGAAGCTGTTTTGAGAGTCGTGAAACTGATGAAAAACAGAAAAAAAGATTTAAAAGATATTCAGGTTGGATTTATTGCCCTGAACAAAAAAGGTGATTACGGTTCTTATTGCGTTCAGAGTGGTTTTAACTATGCTGTTTATGATGAAACCGGGAACAAATTAATCAATCCTGAATTTTACGTAAAATAATCAACAACAACTACTTATTAAAAAAATATAAAATGAAAAATAGATTCAAATTATTATATACAGCATTTGTCTGCGCCAGTGCACTTTCCCTTCATGCACAGGGTGATTTCAGTATGAAGGCTGACAAATCAGAAGAAGCAGGTTATGTGTGGACAAAAGATCCGTTAGTAAAAGCTAATCTGGACAAATGGCAAGGCTACAAATTTGGGGTTTTAATCCATATGGGACTTTATTCTCAGTTGGGAATTGTTGAATCCTGGGGGCTGGCTCCGGAAGATTGGGTAACCAGAGATGGTTATGACGATTATTACAAATATGCTACGGATTACAGAAATACCAAATTCAAATTAAATCCGACGAATTTAAATTCTGAAAAATGGGCCAAAATGTTCAAAAATGCCGGAGCAAAATATATGATTTTCACATCGAAACATCACGACGGTTTCTGTATGTATGATTCAAAATACACCGATTTTAAAATCACCAATCCTGAATTGCCTTATGCTAAAAATCCAAAGGCAGACGTATTAAAAGACGTTTTGGATGCTTCAAGAAAAGAAGGATTGGCAGTGGGTGTTTATTTCTCAAAACCGGACTGGACTACAGAGAACTTTTGGTGGTCGTATTATCCTCCAAAAGACAGAAACCCAACTTACGATATCAAAAAATTCCCGGAGAGATGGAACAGTTATATACAATACACTCAAAATCAGTTGAACGAATTGACTACAAACTATGGAAAAGTAGATATTCTTTGGCTTGACGGATGCTGGGTTCGCCCGTTGTCAACCATCAACAAAAAAGTGGAAGAATTTTGTAAATATCCCTACGACATGGATATCAACATGAAATTGATATCAGAAACAGCCCGTAAAAAACAACCCGGAATGTTGGTTGTAGATCGTTGGGTTCCTAGCGAATACGAGAATTATTTAACACCTGAACAAAAAACACCGGACAAACCATTAAGTGTGCCTTGGGAAAGTTGTATTACTCTTGGAGGAGCCTGGGGATGGGTGCCAAACGACCATTACAAATCTTCAAAAGAAGTAATTCAATTGATGACTAGTATTGTGGTAAAAGGAGGAAATCTATTATTAGGTGTTGGACCAGATGCCAAAGGAGAATTTGATCCAAAAATTGAAACCACTTTAGCCAACGTAGGGAAATGGTTATCAATAAATGGTGAAGCTATTTATGACACTAAACCTGTTGCCCCTTACTTAGATGGAAAAGTTGGTTATACTCAAAAAGGAAAGTCAATTTACGGAATTTATATGCCTGCAAAAGACGAAAAAGAATTACCTGCGGAAATTAGCATCAAAACCGATATTAAAGGAAATTTAAAAGCTTCTTTACTGAACAACAAACAAAAACTGACTATTAAAAAAGTGAATGACGGAATCGTTGTCACCATCCCAAAAGAATTGAGAACTTCATTAGCCAATCAGGAAGCGGTGGTCATTAAAGTAACGCAATAATTGATATAAGATCAAATGAAAAAACTAGTATTAACTTTCTTAGTATGTTTTGTCTTTTTGTCAATGACGGCACAGAGAGTTGGCCCTCCGGCTCCTTATGGGGCTTTACCAACTGAACCGCAATTGCGTTGGCAGGAATTGGAACAATATGTTTTGGTACATTTTACGCCAACCACTTTTCAGAATAAAGAATGGGGATATGGCGATGCAGATCCTAAAATCTTCAATCCTGCAAAATTTGATGCAAGTCAGATTGTGAATGCTGCCAAAGACGGTGGTTTTAAAGGTGTAATTTTTGTGGCCAAACACCATGATGGTTTTTGTTTATGGCCAACAAAAACAACGGCTTATAACATTAGTGCAAGTCCTTTTCGTAATGGAAAAGGTGACATGGTAAAAGAATTTGAAGTTGCGGCACGTAAGGCCGGAATGAAATTCGGACTCTATTGCTCTCCTTGGGATCGAAATAATGAAGATTATGGAAAACCTGAATATGTTGAAAAATATCGAAATCAGTTGAGAGAATTGTACTCCAATTATGGCAATCTATTCATTACCTGGTTCGATGGTGCAAATGGAGGGGATGGTTATTATGGCGGTAAAAACGAGAAAAGAAGCATTGACCGATCTACGTATTACGGCTGGGATAAGACCTGGGGAATATCTCGCGAATTACAGCCGGGAGCTGTTATTTTTGCTGATAATGGCGATGTACGCTGGGTTGGAAATGAAAGGGGTTTTGCAAATGAAACTTCCTGGGCAACTTTTACTCCAGAACCAATAGCAGGAAAAACAATAGCCGTTCCAGGAGAAACGGATTCGGAGAAAGCTCAGAGCGGAACACGAAATGGTAAGTACTGGAAACCGGCTGAATGTGATGTTCCGCTTAGAAATGGCTGGTTTTATCATGCAAATGAAGACAATAACGTAAAATCTGTTTCGGAGTTATTCGAAATTTACTTAAAATCGGTTGGAAGAGGTGCTGGCATGGATATCGGAATTGCACCAAATACGGACGGTGTATTGCATCAAAATGATGTTAAAGCCTTGAAAGATTTTGGCGATTTTTTGAAGAAATTATTTGCAGATAATCTTGCACAATCGGCTGTGATTACGGCCTCTGAAATTCGGGGTGAAAATCAAATATTTTTCGGAACCAAAAATCTTACTGATAACGATCGTTACTCGTATTGGGCAACCAGCGATGAAGTAAAAAAAGCAACCCTGACTTTAGAATGGAAAACAGCGCAAACGTTTAATATCATTCGTTTAAGAGAAAACATCAAATTGGGTCAACGCATTGAAAAAATCGAAATTGATGCTTTTATCAACGGAATTTGGAAAAAAGTAGGCGAAGCTACCAGTATTGGTGCCAACCGATTGATACGTTTACCAAATTATATCACAACTTCAAAATTGAGAATTGGTATTAAAGAATCTCCAGTTTGTATTGCTTTGAGCGATGTTGGTGTGTTTAGAGAGCCAGAACATTTAGCGCTTCCAAAAATTAAAAGAGATAAAGAGGGAAATGTTTCTATCACTACTGAAACACCGGTACACCAAATCCGTTATACAATTGACGGAACAGAACCTACAATACAATCGCCAGTTTATGGAAACCCATTTCCATTTTTAACCTCAGGTGATGTTAAAGCAAGATCATTTGGAACAGAGATGAAATCAAGCGAAACTACTATTCAATCCTTCAATATTTACAAAAAAGACTGGAAAATAGTTACCTCTAGTTTTGAAAATGAGGAAAAGGAAAATGCATTAAATGCTATTGATGAAAATGCCGAAACCGTTTGGAATACAGCTGATAACACATCTTTAACGCCTTTACCTCAATTCATCGTTATTGATCTGGGACAAGAAATGGAAATTACAACTTTATCGTATTTGCCTCGTCAAAACGGAACTGGTGGGATTGTAAAAAATTACCAATGGGAAGTAAGTACAGATAATATGACCTGGAAAACTGTTGCAGAAGGTGAATTTGCCAATATCAAAAGTAATCCCGTGGAGCAAAACATCACTTTGAAAGCATCCGCGAAAGCCAGATATATAAAGTTTATTGGAAAAACCAGTGTAGATGGTAGATATATTTCTGTTGCTGAAATTGGTGTAAAAACGAAATAATCCTGTTTTCCTTACACAGATTAATAATACAAAAAATGCCATTCGCGGCGGCGAATGGCATTTTTTTATTAGTTGCTAAGTTACTAAGATTCTAAGTAGCTAAGCTTAAAATGTTTATTGTTATTCTTAAGTCTTTAATCTAATTCATAATACTTAATACTTAATACGTTCTGGTACTACAGCGGGTTTGGGACTAAATTAAGACCATTCTTCGGATTTGCCAAATCATCCCAAATACAAAACCAACTTTCCATTAAGCCTACTGCACAAATCAATTGGAGTAGCTGTTATGCCCAGTTATTCTATTTAAGTTTTTTGTTTCATATGATAAAACTTTAGTTCATCCAATCCTTTATATAACTCATAAATTTTATGGTAGTTAACGCTACAAAGTAAAAAATCTACAGTTTTAATTGAATCATTGAATTGGTGTCTCCATATTGAAAGCAAAACTTTTTCGCTACTGCTAATATTATTTTCAATATCAGGATATTTAATTCCAATTATTAAATCACGTTTATTATCAACTTCCCAATAATCTTCGAATTGTAATATTGGACTTGAAAAAGTTTCCTTCCATAAAATTTGTGTTTTATCAATTACAGATAGTGATTCGAAAGAACTGAAAGTGTTTTTTATTTCAATGTTTAAATTATCAAAGAATTTTTTATATTCACCTGTAAATAATTTAATCGTATTAGAATCAAAATTTAAATTTGTCTCATTCTTTGGTTTGAAATATTTTACTTTTTCATTAATCTCAATACTAACTTTTCCTCCATTATGAATTAAAGCATTTCTGTAAAGAGATATTTCCCACAACTTAATAATTGATTTTTTTTCGTCTTCGCTAATTGAATTTTTGGTACCATTCTTTTTATCATTTTTATATTCTTTGTTAAAAAGAATTTTTAACAATTTTTCAAGTTGTGTTCGTACTCCGTCTTTAAAAAATAAATATAATTCATTTTCAATAATGATATCATGCCCTTTGTCAGCTACTGTACATATTTGTTCTCTTGAAATTGTATAGGAGTCTTTAGTCAATTTTTCAGGAAAACTGACTAAAACAATTTTCATGATTTCTCTAATTGATTCCTCAAAATATGCAGTAATCATTAAAAATAAACCTTGATTAATTACAAAATCATCACCAAGCTTCTCCTCAATTTTTATTAATTTATCTAGGAATGATTTTGTGTTATCTAATAGATCTTCGGAATAAACTTTTCCTCTTTTACTTATCATTTTGTCGGTTTTCTATAATTGGGCATAACTTAATACTTATTATTCCTGAATCACTTTCAAAGTTGTTCCGTTTACAAAATCATCATGCGAAATAAAGAAACTATTTAAGGCTTTTCCGTTCAACTGAATTTCTTTGATTTTCCCATCACTATTGATTTGTCGTTCAATTATAATTTTCTCTTTTTTATAATATTTTGGATCTAACTGAATTGTTATCTTATCAAACATTGGCGTTGTTATAGTGTAAATTGGATCTCCTGGCGATATCGGATAGAATCCCATCATAGAATACACCAGCCAGGCCGACATAGTCCCGGTATCGTCATTTCCGGGTAATCCTTTTGGCTCATTTTTGAAATGCTCCAGCACTAATTTTTTTACCATTTCCTGACTCTTCCACTCCTCGCCTTTTATGTAATTGAACAAATAAGGATAAGCAATATCCGGCTCATTAGCCATATCAAATTGTTTGATATCAAAAACTTTTTGCAATTGATCAGAAAAAGGTTTATCACCTCCCATTAATTTTATCAATCCTCTGATATCATGTGGTACCATAAAAGCATATTGCCAGGCATTCCCTTCAATAAAACCAACATTGGCCTGAAAATTAGCTCCTGCTTCAGGATCAAAAGGTTCGTACCATTTGTCGTTCGCCGTTCTTGGTCGAAGTAATTTTAAATCTTTGTCATATAATTTTCGGTACGATAACGAACGTTTACTAAAACGCTTAAAATCTTCTTTTTCTCCTAAAGCTTTCGCTAAAAGTGAAATTGCATAATCTGAAGTATTATATTCTAACGTTGTAGAAACAGGTCCAGGATAATTGGTTGACAAATAACCTTTGTCGAGATATTCTTTAAGCCCGGGGCGCAACGGATTATCTTCAATTTGGTCTGCACCTTTCAACATGGCATGGTAGGCTTTGTAGATATCAAAATCCTGAATTCCTTTTAAACAGGCATCTACAATAACGATACTTGCGGGATCTCCAACCATTGTAAAGGTTTCTGTCGAATTTAATTCCCATTTTGGCAACCAGCCGTTTTCATCATACATTTCCAACATGCTTTTTATCATATCAGATTGTTGCTTCGGATAAACTAAAGACGTTAACGGATGCATGTTTCGATACGTATCCCATAAAGAAAATACAGTATAACGTGTGTCTGCAGTTTTTCCAATCTTGGTTCTTTTTATTCGGGGATATTCTCCATTAATATCATTTAAAGTATTAGGATGAATCAAAGTGTGATACAATGCTGTATAAAAAATAACTTTATCCTGATAGGAGCCGCCTTCAACTAAAATTTTAGAAAGCTCTTTGTTCCATTCATCGTACGTTTCTTTATAAACAGTGTCGAATGTTTTACCTCCGGTTTCTTTTTCCAAATTCTCGCGGGCATTTTCAATACTTACATAAGAAACTCCAATTTTAACTTCAACCGTTTCTTTTTTATCAAATTCATACGTAAAATACGTTCCGATACTGTCTCCAACGACCGTTTTAATGGTGTTTTTCATCATTCGGGTTTTGCCATTATAGCCCATCCATTGCGCTTCTACCCCTTCATATTTTGGCGTTTTTTTCCAAACTCCGTAATGGTTCGCTGGTTTTGAAAATTTAGCTACAAAATAAACTGGATAAGCTTCTTCAGGACTATTATAACAAAACGAACCGACAGTACACATTCCTTCTATTTCTGTCGAAGAAACCACTTTAACCATCGCTCCTTCTTCATTTGTCAGTCCTAAACCAAGATTCAGTAAAATATTAGATTGTCCTTTTGGAAAAGTGAATTTGCTCACTCCTACTCTTTTCGAAGCCGTAAATTCTCCTTTAACTTTATATTTATCAATATTTACGCTATAATAAGCCGTTTTAGCTACTTCATTAGAATAAGTAGAACCATATTTCATATGATTGGTTTCAACCGCTCCAGTTGTTGGCATTAGTAAAATCACACCCAAATCAGGACAACCCACACCGCTTAAATTTACCTGGCTAAATCCGGTCAAAAAGGTATTTTCATTTACATAGGGATTAGACAACCATTGGCTGTCTTTTTCTAAAGATCTGTTTTTAGACCCCGCTACGTTAAACGGACTAATACTTGCCATTCCTCTTGGGGCAATTGGTCCCGGAAATGTAGCGCCATAATTTGACGTTCCTATTAACGGGTTCACAAAATCTGCAGGCTGTTGCCCAAAAATACTTATGCTAAAAAACAGCATGCAAAAAAAACATGCTGTCTGGATTGTTGTATTTCTCATTTCTTTTTTAGCTATTATTACTTCAGCTATTTTAATTCACTACTATTTCATCTACAAATAACCATGAACTATCGCCTTTTGGACTCTTCCTCAAGTTAATTGCAATTATTTTTACAAATCTCGCATTTTGTTTTTGAAAATCAATTTTAAAATCTTTTAATTCTGAAATTGGATTTGCTTCATAAGCACGGCTCACTTTTCCAACTTCTTTATAATTGATACTATCGTTTGAAACCAAAACCTTTATTTGTGTCGGAAAATTAATTCCCGCTCCCTGACTTTCCAGTGTTCCAACTGATACCTGCTGTATGCTTTCTTGTTTTTCAAGATCAATTACAATTTCCATGTCATTAACTAACCAGGCTTGCCATTGTCCATCGTGAAAGTTTTTAGAACCACGAATTGTATTTACCATTCCGAAAGGCCCATCTCCTTTGTAATTGCTGTTGTATGGCGTAAGGTAATTTACTTTATGCGCCACCGCTTTATGAAAAACGATCGTATCCGTAAATGTTTTTCCAACTGGTTTGTCATTCTGAAACAATGAAGCTTTTAGAATCGTTGTTTCGTTAAACGGAATTGGATTGATATATTTTAAAGCCTGCTGATCTAATGGTTTATTGCCTAAAACATAGCGAATATCCGGATTTGGAAATTCATTTTTCAGTGTAACATTAATTTGTTTATGAACCAAATCTGCAGTTGAAGAAGCTGTTACTAAATAAGCACTTTTTGCATAATTAATCCCTAAATAATTGTAACGCTGAAATAATGAAGTTAATCTTGAGGTAAAATCATTCCAGTTGCGGCTTTCTTTTGGACTCCATAAAGTCTCCGATAAAGCAGCCAATCTCGGGAAAATCATATATTCTGAAGCACTTGGAGTCGAAAGAAATTCTGCCCATAAATTCGCCTGTCCACCTAGAACATGCTTTGCCTGATCTGGTGTCATAGTCGAAACAACAGGATCAAATTCGTACACTTTATTTAATGGATTATAAGCATCAAAAGCTAAAGGTTCTTCATTTTGAGGTCCCTGATAAAAATTAAAATAACAAGGTGATTCCGGTGTCATAATAACATCATGGCCCTGTTCTGCTGCTTCAATACCGCCTTTGGTTCCTCTCCAACTCATTACAGTTGCATCCGGAGCCAGACCGCCTTCTAATATTTCATCCCAGCCAATTAGCTTTTTGCCTTTAGAATTGATGTATTTCTCCATTCTTTTCACAAAATAGCTTTGCAGTTCATGGGTATTTTTCAAACCATTTTCCTGCATTCTTTTTTGGCAATGAGGACATTTTTCCCAATTGGTTTTCGTCGCTTCGTCACCTCCAATATGAATGTATTTTGAAGGAAAAATGGTGATTACTTCGTCTATTACATTCTGCAAAAACTCAAATGTTGTTTCTTTTCCGGCACAATAAATATCTGTAATTGGCCATAATCCTCCTGACGGAACTCCAATACGCTGATCAAAACAAGCCAGTTCCGGATACGCAGCAATAGCACTGCTTACGTGTGCCGGCATTTCGATTTCAGGAATAATTTCTACATTTTTTGATGCTGCATATTTTACGATTTCTTTTAATTCTTCCTGAGTTAAAAATCCTCCATAAGTTCCTTTTTCATCCGGATTTACAGCAAGTCTTGCATTCCATGATAAATTCTCCTGATCGACTCTCCAGGCTCCAACTTCGGTTAATTTTGGATATTTTTTAATTTCAATTCTCCATCCCTGATCGTCCACTAAATGCAAATGCAAAACATTCATTTTATGCATTGCCAAACGATCGATTGTAGCCAAAATATAATTTTTATCAAAGAAATGACGCGATAAATCCAACATTAAACCTCTCCATTGAAAACGCGGTTTATCATTTATTATCAAATTTGGAATTTGCCATTTTTGCTTCGCTATCACATTTTTACTTTCAATAACAACCGGAAGCAATTGTCGAATACTTTCTAATCCGTAGATAAAACCGGCTTGTCCTTTGGCAGTAATGGTGATGAATTTCGAATTTACGTCTAATACATAAGCCTCTTTCTCTAAAGTTTCGTCCACTTTAAATTGCACATAATTGCTATTCGGAATCGCCGTTGATAATTCAGGACGAAATCCTGCTGCTTTTTCAAACTTGCTTATAAGGGCATTTGAAATTTCCTTTTGAAAATCAGTAACAGCTATAAATTTTGTGCTTTTAGAAAATTCAAAAACACCTTTGTTAATTACTAACTGCGTTGGTTTCGGAATAATTTTAATATCTTTTTCCGTGTAGACTTTTTGACTGTAACCCGTAGTTAAAACGGTTAAGAAGATTAAGACAAATAATGGTTTTAATGTTCTCATACTATTATTTTAAAGATGGTGTAATTTTAAATTGATAATGATAATTTTTGTCTTTCAAAAGGTATTTTTCCATTGGCCACGCCTGCCAGCTGTCGATACCTCCTACTCCCATTTGTTTGTAATCGATCTTTAAACTGGTTAAATCTCTTTCTTTTAATTCAGCTGCGTGTCTTTGATCTTTTTTCAATCCGTCATCTAAATCTTCATTCAAATAATGTAAAGCTGTTATAGCTAATAAACTATCTGATTTTACAGTTAGTTTCAATTTATCATTTGATAATTCAACCCAACGAACATCTGTTTTATTTCCAGTTTCCTGCGGGCGAATATAAGGATAATATTGCTCTGAAACCGTTTGATTATAAAGACCAACTTGCGAACTGTAATTTCTGTCGATGTAATTTTCGTGTGGTCCTCTTCCGTAATAACTCATATTGCTAAAATCTTTCTGAACGATTATTTCCATACCAAATCTTGGTAACACGGGTTGTTCTTTTGCTTTATCAATATTGATCTGCTCTTTCACGTTTAATTCTCCGTTGCCGCTAAGTTCGTAATTCAAAACTAATTTTGAAACAACCTGAGGTAAATCATATGTTGCTGTAACAATAATTTTATTGTCTTTGGTAGCAGTATAAGCCCAATTTACAAGTGTCGGATTTTCTGTTGCGTCTTTCCATGGTTTCAATTTTTCCTGAAGGTAAGCCCCAAAATCATTATCGTTTGGCGCTCTCCATAAATTAGGACGCAATTGATAACCTTCTTTTATAATTGGCTGATTTTGGAAGGAATAACCATTTATGAATCCCGTTTTTTTATCAAAAGCAATTTCCATTTTATCACTTTTAAATACGGTACTATTTTCTTTTTTCTCTACCGTTATTTTTGAAGCGCCTTCGATTTTAATATCGTTTTTCCAGTTTCCTTTAAACGCCAATTGATCTGTTGCAATCTGGAAACCTTTTGGCAAAAACGGCTCGTCTTGTTTAATATGATACGTCACATTTATAAAAGCTTCCTGAAACTGTTTTCCATCTAAATTAACTGGTAATTTATACGATTTTGATTCATTAGATTTTATTTCTAAATTATCAATAACGCCACTTTCAGCCTCTTTTCCATCCAAAATTAATTTCCAATGCAAACTTACATTACTTAAATCTTTAAATGAAAATTCATTGTAAACTTTTATAGTTGCAGTCTCTTTATTTTCCCACGAAGTAAGAATATTTTGATACACATTTCGCACTTCAAAAGCATGTGGATTTGGCTCTCTTTCTACCGTAAAAACTCCGTTGTTTACAAAGTTGTTGTCATTTTTCATGTCTTTTGGTCCGAAATCTCCGCCATAAGCCAGAATTCGGGTTCCGTCAGCAGTTGTTTTGTAAACCGACTGATCAATCATATCCCAAATAAAACCTCCTTGTAAGTTTGGATATTTTCGAATGATATCCCAATAATCTTTAAAATTCCCCATCGAATTCCCCATTGCATGTGCATATTCACACAAGATATAAGGTCTTGACGGATTTGGATTCGCTAGTATATATTCTTCCATTTTATCCGGAGAACTGTACATTGGATCAATAATATCAGAGTTCCATTCGTATTTCAAATCTTTTCCATCCCATGCTCCGGCCGTAGCTCTTTCGTACTGAATTGGTCTTGATTTATCGCGATTTTTGATCCACAAATAACCTCGGTAAAAATTATAGCCGTTACCCGCTTCATTCCCCATACTCCAGATAATTATCGAAGTATGGTTTTTATCCCTTTCCACCATACGCTGCATACGCTGTAAGTGCGCCAACTCCCAATCTGGTTTGTTTCCTAACGTTTTAGTAATATCATATCCCATTCCGTGTGATTCTATGTTGGCTTCATCAACCACATAAATTCCATATTTATCACATAATTCATAAATATATTCATCGTTTGGATAATGCGACATTCTCACCGCATTGATATTAAATTCTTTCATGATTTTAATATCCTGTTCCATACGTTCTCTTGAAATTGTTTGCCCAGTTACCGGATCAACTTCATGACGATTTACTCCTTTTATATAAATGGCTTTTCCGTTAACTAAAAGCTGTCCGCCTTTAATCTCTACTTTTCTAAAACCTACATTTTGATGAATAACTTCAATAATATTTCCTTTTTTATCTTTTAAAAGAAAAACAACCTGATACAAATTCGGAATTTCAGCACTCCATTTCTTTGGATTATTTACAGCAAAATCGAACGTTTGTTTTTCGCTTAAAGCGGAAATATTTTTTGAGGTAATGACTTTATCTCCGTCTTTCAACTGAACCTCTAAAGTATAATTGTCTTTTTGATTTAAATTTGAAAATTCAGTTGAAATTTTCAAACTTCCGTTTACATAAGAAGCGTCTAAATCAGGAATGATTTCATAATCTTTTAAATGCGTTTTATTTCTCGCAACTAAATAAGAATCACGTGTAATTCCGCTCATTCTCCACATATCCTGACATTCTAAATACGAACCGTCATTCCATTTCATAACCTGCAAAACAATCGTGTTTTTTCCTGTTTTCACGTATTTGTTTAGGTTAAATTCAGACGGTAGTTTTCCATCTTCGCCATAACCCACATAAACACCATTAACCCACACGGTAAGATTTGATTTTGCTGTACCAACATGCAGAAAAATGTCTTTTCCTTCCCAGGATTTATCAATGGTAACTTCCCTTCTGTAAACTCCGGTTGGATTGAATTTTGTTGGAACAAAAGGCGGATTTGGTGCCATTAAATAATCAAAATCGTAAGTTGTATTTACATAAACAGGATATCCGTAACCGTTTACATCCCAGCTTGCCGGAATTTTAAAATTATCCCAGGAAGTATCGTTAAAGTTACTTTTTTCAAATTCCTTCGGAAGATCTGCCGGGCTGTCAACATATTTAAATTTCCAGGCTCCGTTGATATCCAAATAGTTTTTTGATGATTTCCAGTCGTTATTGGCTGCTGATTTTTCATTCTCAAAAACATAATAGGCCGCGTGCATCGGTTCTCTATTATCTTCATTGATTTTTTCATTTTGCCAAAAAGGAGTACTTTCCTGTGCCTGAACAGAAAATACAGAAACTATTGTGAGTGCGGCAATGAATACAGTTTTTTTCATTATTTGATTTTTATTCTTGTATGCTGAATCTTAAATTTTATTTCTTCAAAAAAATAGTAAAACATCCTCTTTACTCACAAAGAATGGATCCTATCTCAATAAAAACAAACAGAACCACAATTACTATCATGGTTCCTGCAAATATATAAAGTTACTTT
Source organism: Flavobacterium sp. GQ95 (assembly GCF_059758655.1). Taxonomy (NCBI): domain Bacteria; kingdom Pseudomonadati; phylum Bacteroidota; class Flavobacteriia; order Flavobacteriales; family Flavobacteriaceae; genus Flavobacterium; species Flavobacterium sp. GQ95. The sequence goes on along the minus strand of NZ_JCAXEB010000005.1, from coordinate 224,313 downwards.
TGATCAAAATCCGAATATCTACACTAACCAAAAATTGCAGACATCCGGATTTGATAAAAAAAACACTAATTATTTAAACTTGCTTTTGTTTCCTTAATTGTTTTCAGATTGCTTTCAGATAAAGCACCGCCATCAAAAAAAGAAACTCCTACGGCACCATTTTCTTTTGCTAATAAAATGGCTTCTTTTAATTCTTTATCCGATTTTAATCCCGGAATATAAATTCCCGTATTAACTTTCGTTTGTTTGCCTTGTAAATCGGCTACGCCCTGTTTTGTTGCATAACCCACCCAGTCAATTTCTTCATCATAGAAACTATGATAAATCATAGGATACACTTCATCAATATCCCATTTATCCCAACGCTGGCGCACCATATGGTCTGCCATTTCAGGATAAGGAAATACTGCTGCTGTTAATTTTTTATTGTGTTTGTGTACAATTTTGTAAGCGTCATTGACTACAGCTTGTATTGCATTAAGCCTGAAGTTTTTCCACTCCATATCGATAGAAGTATTGTGGCTCGTTTTTGGATTTTTATGATGGATTTTTTCAAACGCTTTGACACATTCATCACAATAACAAAAGTCAAACTGAGGCAATTCTACGTCCTGAACTAAGTTGTATTTCGGCAATAAACTGATTGGTAAAAAGATGTCCGGGAAACGAATGTAATCTAAATGAACACTTTCAATGCCTTCTACTTTTGCCAGTTCTTCAACTAAATGTAAAACGTGTTCTCTTGATTCTTTTCTGGTTGGACATAACCATTGGTAATAATCCACATACGGACGGTTATCAAAACACGATTTCCCTTCTTTACTTACCTGATACCAGTCAGGGTGCTGTAATGCAATTGAATCTCCTGGTCTGTTCATAGCCATAATCCAGGCGTGTACTTTCAAACCTTCTTTTGCTGCTAAAGGCGCTATTCTTGTTAAAAGTTTTGGATCAGTTCCTGTATTTATCAATACTTCATCAATTCCGCCATCTTTGTATTTTTTAAATTCTTTTGTATAATCTGCATCAGACTTTTTAGCATCTGCGGTCGTCCAGACTCCAAATTTAAAAGTGGTTTGTTCTTCTTTTTTTGCACATGAAAAAATAGTTAGTGCTAATAAAAAAAATAATAGTTTTGGTAGTTTCATAGTGGTTTATTTTGATATTATTTTTCCGTCTTCTTCTATAATTAATGTTTTATTTGAGAATGGACTTTTTACAGCTATATTAAATCCGGATGCATGATTTTCAAGTACTGGTTTTAATACTTTTCCATCAACAGTAATCGGTTTTTTAGTTAGGTCTGTTATCGATTTTGCCCAGGATTTATTTTTGTTATGATATTCTTTCTGTGCCCGGTAAAGGGTGTACAATTCCCATTTGACTTTTTCATCCTGTGGAATATCAAAACTGTCTTTTCCTTCTTTTGAAGAGAAATAAACATATCCCCATTTTTCAGGTTCATGCATATTGATTACTCCCATTGGCGACCAAACCCAATTGTACTCCGGAAGAAATTTTCCTTCAGCATCTTTCTTGCGTTCGTAACTTCCATTTTTAATGTCATGCTGCCAGTTTACTCTTGAGAAATTTACTCTCCAGAATTTATCTATAGGAACATTTTGATCGAAATAAGATGTTTTATAAGATACCCACGGAATCGCCATTTCCAATACCCAGCCTTCATCAGTATCATTTGGATTATTTAAAGTTCCGTTGATTTTTACAGCTGATTTTAAACCCGGAATATTCCAGTCGTTTAAAACCACTTTATCATCTTCTCTGTATGGTTTTGTTAAAAATAGATCCCAAGCCGTATTTAAAGCGTTAATTTCTAATTCGTAATAGTTAAAAGTATCGCTGTCGGGATCTATGAAAACTTCAAAATCGTTGTTATAAAAAATAATGGTATCACGTTGTTTTAAATTGGCCCAAACGTGGGGTTCCTCCATTTTTGCGAGTATGTAAAAATTGGTTTCATCCCAAAGCATTTTTACCTTGGTTGCATATTTTGGTTTTATATCATTTGATATATCTTCAAAAAGAGCCGTCCATTCTACTTTATTCCACGAAGGATCAGCTTCTTCTCCATCAATTACAATTGGAGTTGAAGTTTTAGCAGCTACATACGTTTTTGGTACAACAGCCTTTTTCGTTTGTGAATAGCCACTTATCGAAAGAATCCCTAAAGCAACCGTGAAACATTTAAATTTTAAAAGCATATTTTTTCTATAAACTGTTATCTTTTGTAAACTGTACCACTTCGCTTAATTTGCCAAATGCCATCGCCACAACTGTATCAGCAGCACCATAATAAACTGCCAATTTATCCTCATCTGTATCGTGCAAAGCTGCACAAGGAAATACCACATTTGGTACATCTCCAACCATTTCATAAAGCTCTGCCGGTCCTAATAAATAAGGCTGAGTTCTATATTTTATTTTATCCGGAGCATTGACATCTAAAAGCGCCGATCCCATTGCATAACGGAAACCATTGCAGGTATTAATAACGCCGTGATAAATCATTAACCAGCCTTCCTCTGTAAGAATTGGGATTGGTCCTGCTCCTACTTTTGTACATTGCCAGGCACTGTCTTCAAACGGACTTGGTTTCATTACCAAACGATGCTCTCCCCAATATTTCATATCCGGGCTGTAACTGATCCAAATATCACCAAAAGGTGTATGACCGTTATCACTCGGACGGCTTAACATCGCGTACTTTCCGTTAATTTTCTGCGGAAACAAAACACCATTTCTATTGAAAGGCAAAAAGGCATTTTCGCATTGGAAAAATTCTTTAAAATCAAAAGTATATCCAATTCCAATTGTTGGTCCGTTATATCCATTACACCACGTAATCCAGTAACGGTCTTCGATAAAAACAACACGAGGATCATATTTGTATGCCGATTCGATCATTTCAGTATTTCCGGACTGCATTACAATTGGTTCGTGATTAATGTCCCAATCGATTCCGTTTTTACTGAAACCAGCAAAAATATTCATTTGAACTGCTTTATTATCACATCTGAAAACACCTGCAAAGCCATCTCCAAAAGGAACAACCGCACTGTTAAAAATACTGTTTGATGATGGTATAGCGTATCGCTCTATAATGGGGTTTTCAGAATATCTCCACATTACATCATTACTGTTTTCGGGTCTGTCTTGCCAGGGAATAGTACTCATCTTTTTTATTGTTTGTTGTTTTTTGTTTGTTCTTTTCTTTAAAAACACATAGAAACATAGATGCTAAAAAAAACATAGCTATGTGTGGGAAACTAGTTTCTTTTTCACAATTGAAGTTCTATGCCCTATGCGTTTAATATTATTATGTTTGTTTTTAAACACATAAAATCATAGCATAAGTCTATGTTTCTATGTGTTTAATACTTCTTTATTGTCTATTGTCTATTTTCTATTTTCTATTCTCTATTCTCTAATTAATCAGCTATTTTCCGAACTTTATCCAACCATGTAAATTTCAAAATGGTGGTCGTCACTAAAAACACAATTAATGCTATAATTGCCTTCGGATAATCTCTGATAACGAAGAAAATCGGAAGCAAAATCATACTGGATTGCCACACAATTCCTATTACACAATTGAGCATATCTTTCCAGAAATCATTATTTTTTTCGAAAGTTTGATCTTCTAATTTTAAAGTTCTATAAACCGGACTCCACCATCCCCAAGGCCTAACATTGGTGTAGAAAGATCTTAGGACATCCATATCTGTTGGTTTGCTTAAAAAAGTTCCTAAAAGACAACCCAAAATAGAGAAACCAAATATTACCGGAAATAAGTAAATCGCCTGTACAGCTGCCAAATCAAACAAAAATGATCCTTCTGTAAAGGTTCCTTTATATTGTCCTAAAACAAACTGTAAAGAAGCTACAATTAATCCGGCAAACATTCCCCAGAAATACCCCCAGCCATTAAAACGCCACCAGATCCATTTCAGAAAATTGGCTGCGACATAACCTCCGTACAAGGCGCTGGTAATCCATAAGGTTAGGGAATTAATAGAATCTGCAAAAAATCCCATGAAAACTCCCAAGCCCACAACTATGAAAGAAGAAATCTGACTTACTTTTATATAATGAGCGTTTGTTGCAACCGGTTTGAAATACTTTTTATAAATATCATTTACAATATAAGCTGGTCCTGCATTTACAAAAGCAGAGAACCCGGACATAAATGCCGCTAATAAACCGGCAAGTAAAAGGCCTTTTATTCCGACAGGCAAGTATAAATTAACCACTTTTGGCATTAATAATTCTAAGTCTGCTCCGGTTAATCCAGTGTTTGCATTTAGCTCCGGTGCCAGGTTGATCAAAGCAATTACCACAATTCCGGTAATTAATAAATATCTTGGAATGAATAAAATCAAATTCGTAAAACCACTCATATAAGCTGCTTCTTTTACCGATTTTGTAGACAAAATTCTTTGTAAATCATAACTTGGCGTTGGCCCGGCAACACTGGCAAAGAAGCCTTTGAACAATGTCATTCCAATAAAAGCGCCAAACATTTTATAGCCTTCAGAATCAATTAAATTATTGAAAGTCTGAAACTTTTCGCTCCATTGGGTTTCAAACTGCCATCCGAAGAAAACATTTTTCCATTCTTCGCTAATTACGGAGTTAATCTGAATATCAGTATAATTTACAAAGGCATAACCCGCGATCAAAACACTGGCAATAATCATAATTAAATATTGCACCACTTCTGTAGCTACTACGGAAAACATTCCCCCTTTAACGGTATAAATTGTTGTTAAAAAGATAATTATCAAGGCATAAGATCGCTCTGATGTCAATAGAATTAAATCTCCATACTGAAGCGTTAAATCCCAAGGAAGAATAATGGTGATGAATTTACCAATTCCTTCAAAGAAATAAGCAATAAAACCAATGGTAGAAATGATGGCAAAAATAGCCACAATAATATGAGATGCTTTTCCGGCTTTGTCATTTCCAAAACGGGTTAAAATCCATTCAGAACCTGTCATTACTTTTGATCTTCTGATCCAGACAGCAAGGAACATCATCACAAAAATCTGATTCCAAATTGGCCAGAGCCACATAAACATGAAACTTTTTACTCCATATAAAAACAGAACGCCAATCATCCAGGAAGTTCCTGAAACGTCGAACATTCCTGATCCGTTACTTAAACCTAAAAAATACCATTTGATTGTTTTTCCTCCCAGGAAATAATCATCTAATCCTTTTGATGCTTTTCTTGAAATCCAAATTCCTATTCCTACTGAAAGCAGAATATAGGCTACGATGATCGATACGTCAATGATATCCATTAATTTTAGTATTTATTTGTTGGTTAGTTAATTGTAATTCTTGTTTTGGTTCTTTTTGTGATTGTTATTTTGTTTGAAGTTCTCCGCAATAAACTAATTCTAAATTGATTTTAGAATCCTAAGGAAAAACTTGTTGATGACGCGATATTGTTTCTTTGTTAACATGACTATATTGTTTTTTATGCAAATTGATTTAGTGAAGAAAACAGGATTAAAAAAAATCATGTCGACTTTTATTTTTGTACACTTTTATTTTACAACTTGCAAGCAGAATTAGTACTAAAATAAAAGACCGATTTCTTCAAATAAAAACAATCTTAATTTAACTCTAAATCTAAACAAATTTGATTTTCAGTAAAACTATTTTAGACGGACGACATATAAACGAAGATAAACATCAAAAAAAGTCACAAAAAACACTCCTATTATGAATTTCAATTCTGGCAAACTTTATCGTATACCGTTGCGTTATCATGTCCTTTTTTGGCTTACCTACTTTTTATTTAATACTTTTCGCTGGGGAAGCTATTTCAATGATTACTGGTATTCCTTAAAAACAAATTTACTGGGTTTTCCTATTCACATGACTTTATGTTATCTGAATATTTTGATTTTTATGCCTTATCTGGTTTATAGAAAAAAGTATTTTCTGTATGTAGTTGCAATTCTATCCTCTATTTTTTTAATGGTGATTATAAAATACAACCTTACCTACTTATTAATAGCGCATAACGTTTGGCCAGAAGGACCGGAGGCCATAAGCAAACTAACACTCAATTACAGTATTGAGATGATGATGGGAGAATTGTATGTAATCACTTTTGTGGCAGCAATTAAAATCACCTACGATCTTTTGAAAGAACAAAAAAGAGTTACGGATCTTGAAAAATCACAACTGGAAACAGAATTGCTTTTTTTGAAGTCGCAAATTTCTCCACATTTCTTCTTTAATACACTGAACAACATTTATTCTCTATCTGTTGAGAAATCTAACAAAACGCCAAAAGTTGTTATAAAGCTTTCTGAATTAATGCGTTATATGCTGTATGACACCAAAAGTAAAAGACAAACTTTAGAAAATGAAATATTGTGTATTCAGAATTATCTGGATCTCGAAAGGATTAGAAATGATGATCGATTAGAAATAAACATGTCAATTTCCGGTGATATTCATGATAAGGAAATTGCCCCAATAATATTATTGACCTTTATTGAAAATGCCTTTAAACATGGTGTAAACAGAAATACCGGTAAAGTAATAATCAATATTAACTTTAAAGTAAAAGGCGATTATTTACATTTTACGATTTCGAACCCAATGCCAGAAATTACGCATCATTCAGATAATTTTAACCAGTCGAGTGGTATAGGAATTGAAAATGTCAAAAAAAGACTGGAATTAGGTTATAATAAAAATGAGTACAAACTTTCTTTTACAAATAAAAAGAATATTTTTGTCGTAAAGCTGAAGATTAAAGTCACTTAATACAGCTTAGTGTAAAGAAAAACCACCAAAATTATTTCGCTCAAAAATAATATTTATAAAGATGAAAATAAATTGTTTAATAATAGATGATGAGCCATTGGCAATTAATGTCATTAAAAATTATTTAGAGCCAATTGAAAATTTTGAGGTAATCAACACTTTTAGCAATCCAATAGAAGGTTTAAATTTTTTGAAAAACAATAATGTTGATGTTATCTTTCTGGACATTAACATGCCCGTTCTTGACGGCATCAATTTTATAAAAAGTCTTGAAAATCCACCGCTACTTATTATTACAAGTGCTTACAGCCAATTTGCTATTGAAACTTACGAACTTGATGTTTTAGATTATCTGGTAAAACCTATTGAATTCCCAAGATTAATGAAAGCTTTAAATAAAGTAAGTAAAAGGCTTGGAAATAAAAACAATAGCCCACAGGAAAATAGCCCAGAAAGTCCTTTTATTTTTGTAAAAATTGATAAGAAGAGAATGAAGAAGATTTTCTTTAATGAAATTTTAGTCATAGAAAGTTTAAAAGATTATTTAAAAATAAGCACCCTAACAGGCAAATATATTATTCACAGCACTTTATCCGATTTCACCGATTTACTTCCGGAAAGAAACTTTTTAAGAATACACAGATCGTATACCATCGCTATTGATAAAATCGACGCTGTTGAAGGAAACAGCATTGAAATTGAAGGTCTTAGATATGTAATTGGCAGATCGTATATGGATCATGTGAAACAAAGAATTTTGAATTCTTCGATTTAGAAATACAGTTTTTCGTGCTGTTTGTCATCCTGAGGAACGAAGGATCACACTAGTAGCTCGACAAAGATTGGCGACTATAGGAGCGGAATTTCTTGTGCGATCCTTCGTTCCTCAGGATGACAAGATTGCGAAAAACTTCTAACATTTAACATCTCACAAATAACTTTCATATAAAAAAATGCAGCCTAACCAGGGCTGCATTTTCAAAAATTGGTAACTAACCACCAAATAAACCACATGAAAATAGTTTATTATATTTTAATCAATCTAAAAATAATAACGTTTAAAAGCTTCGATAGCCGAATAATCTGCTAATCCTAAAGCGTGATATTTTTCTGCTGTTAATCTGTTTCTGTCTTCTACTCTTACCCAAAATTCTCTGCTGTCATCTCCCTGAAACATCACTCCGTCTTTTTGAGATTGGTGATAAAATATCGCATGACGTTTCTTAAGAACCTGATCAGGGCTCATTGGGACTGCCATTTCAATTTGGTACGATTCCCATTCATGCCAGGCTCCACGGTATAACCAAACCCAGCAATCATCCATATAGCTTTTGTGTTTCAATCGTTTTAAAGCTTCAAACAAACTGTCCAGGCACACTTTATGCGTTCCGTGTGGATCTGCTAAATCTCCGGCTGCGTAAATTTGGTGTGGTTTGATTCTTTCGATAATATCACACATAATTTCGATATCCGCTTCGCCAAGATTATTCTTCTTCACTGTTCCGGTTTCGTAAAACGGAAGATCAAGGAAATTTACATTTGAATCCGGTAATCCTAAATAACGTGTTGCGGCTAAAGATTCACTTCTTCTGATCAAACCTTTTAATTTTCTAACTTCTAATGAATCAATATCATTGCTTTTTTTGCTTTTCAGGAAGTTGATAATATTTTCTGACTCCGTTGAATTGCTATTTAATGCTTTCGAAATCTCAGCAAATTTTAAAGCCTCTTCATTAGAAACTGCAATATTTCCCGAAGTCTGATAAGCAATATGAACATCATGACCCTGCTCTACAAGTCGGTCAAAAGTTCCTCCCATCGAAATAACATCATCATCCGGATGTGGACTGAAAATTATAATTCTTTTTCTTTCCGGAGTGGCACGTTCTGGTCTGTAAGTATCATCTGCATTTGGTTTTCCACCCGGCCAGCCTGTGATCGTTTGCTGCATTTTATTAAACATCTTAATGTTTAAATGATATGCAGTTCCTTCCTCAGTTAAAACACTCGACATTCCGTTATCGTTATAATCTTTGTCTGTCAGTTTCAGGAAAGGTTTTTTAGTCAATTCGCTCAACCAGGCAACGGCTTTCAATTTTAATTCTTCTGTCCAGATTACCGATTTTACTAACCAAGGCGTTTTTACTCTGGTTAATTCTGATGAAGCTTCTGTATCTAAAACAAATGTAGTGTTGTTGTGTTGTTGCAAATAAGTTGCAGGTACTCTTGAAGAAATTTCGCCTTCGATCGTCTTTTTAATGATTTCTGCTTTGCTGATTCCCCAACCAAGCAATACAATTCTTTTGGCATTTTTTACGGTGCCAATTCCCATTGTAATGGCTTTTCTTGGTACATTATCGATACCTAAAAACGAAGAAGCTGCATCTACTCTGGTCAAATGATCAAGCGTAATACTTCTCGTTCCTGAATTAACGTGAGAACCCGGTTCATTGAATCCGATATGGCCTGTTCTTCCAATTCCCAAAAGCTGAAAATCCAATCCGCCGTAATCTTTAATCTTCATTTCGTAATCAATGCAATATTGCTGAAGATCTTCACTGCTGACATTTCCGTCGGGAATATTAATATTTTGAGGTAATATATTCACATGATCAAAAAGATGTTCGTGCATAAAGTGCCAGTAACTCTGAATATTGTTTTTATCCATTGGATAATATTCATCTAAATTGAAAGTGACCACATTAGCAAAACTCAATCCTTCTTCTTTATGAAGTCTTACTAATTCTTCGTATACTTTTACAGGAGAAGATCCTGTTGCCAAACCTAAAACACAAGGTTCGTTTAGTTCTTCTTTTCTTTGAATTATATTGGCAATTTCCTGAGCTACTAATATCGAAGCTTCCTGAGACGATTCAAAAATTACATTATGAATCTTCTCAAAACGGGTTTCTTCAAACTTTCCGGCTTCTTTAAAATTGATGGTTTCTTTAATCATTTGTGTTTTGTCATTTAATTAGTCAGGATAAAATTAAATATTACATATTCTAAACAATAAAAAATTCGACAGATGACTTCTAACCTTCGGCAAAAAGCATAAATCGAAACTTAAAGAAAATTTTCAACTGTAGATAAATAATAAAAGGGATTAATTTATTGGTAATGAATTAATCCCTTTTATGTATTCTGAAATAGCCTTAACAGCTATAAAGAAGCCTAAAACTTAAATGTCACATTTGCAGTAACACGGGTTGGATTTTGGGCTGCAAGCCTGTATGACCAGTATTTTTCATTAGTTAAGTTGTCAATTTTAAGACCAATTCTATATTTTGGCTGATCGTAAAAAAGAGATGCATCTAAAACTGTGTAAGATGGAATTGAGAATTTGAAAGTTGTTGTGTTCGTCTGATAATATTCACTTCCGTAGATACCTCCAAAACCAATTCCTAAACCTTGTGCGCGACCTGTAACCAATCTGTAACTTGCCCATAAATTAGCCGTTCTCGGCGATCCCGCGGTAGTCGGCCTTAGCCCCTGAACACTCGCATTACTCTTTTCATACTTACTGTCATTATAAGTATAACCTGCCACAATATTTAATCCTGAAATTGGATTGGCAATCAATTCGGCCTCAAAACCTTTACTCACCTGCGTTCCATCCTGAATTGAAAAATTAGCATGATCCGGATCATCACGTGTTATGTTTGTCACAGCAATATCATAATAACTTAAAGTTGCTGATATTTTATTAAGATCGAATTTAAAACCACCTTCCCATTGATTGGCCTGATTTGGTTTGAAAGTATTCCCATCAAAATCAGAACCTGAAACGTTACTAAAACCATTCATGTAATTACCAAAAGCAGCAACTTTATCTTTCACAATTTGGTAAACTACACCAAATTTTGGAGATACTGCTGTCTGATTGTAGTTTCCTGCAATCGAATCTTTGCTAGGATAATAAGTACCGTGATTCTCATATTTATCAATACGAACCCCCCCCATGACTAATAATTTATCGGTTACATTTAAAACATCAGAAACATAAGCGCTGTAAGTATCTTCATCGTTAGACACATAATTTGTAAAAGTGGCATTCGCAAACATTGGTTCCACCTTTTGGACATTAAAGTTATCATAAGCTGCACCTGGCTTCTTATAATCCATTGCAGGCATATTAACTATTGCATCGTTTCTGGTAGCGCGCAGACTGTAAAAATCGAAACCGGCTACTACTCTGTTTTTTAGCTTGCCAATATTAAATTTTCCGATAAAATTTTGCTGAATATCCGTTCCGTAAAATGGTGATTCCTGATAGGTTACCTGTTGTCTCAATGTTGTAGGCGATCTCATTTGCAAAGCCACAACATAACCATCAGAGGATGATCTTGTTCTCGACAAAATAGTTTGAGACGTCCATTCATCAGATATTTTATACAGTAACTGTGCAAAAATATTGTATTGCTGACTCGTGTAATTGATGGTGTTATTAGCAAAGGATAATTTATAAGGAATATCAAGTTCCTCAATACTGCTTTGTGTATTTGCAACTACAAACGGTGCCAGTCTGGTTGGCGAAGTTGCTTTGTACATACTAAATTCGGCATCAATTAAAAGAGTTAATCTATCATTGATTTCGTAGGAGAAACTTGGTGCAATTGAAAAGTTTTTATTGAATCCTGCATCCTGAAAACTTCTTTCGCTATGCAAAGCCGTGTTGATTCTAAACAAAGCTGTTTTGTCCTCATTTAGTGGTGTATTAATATCAAATGTCAGTCGGTTCAAATCCCAACTTGCAGCAGAATAGGAAACTTCACCTTTAAAGGTATCAAAAGGTTTTTTGGTAACACGATTAAATAATCCGCCAAATGATGATAATGTACTTCCGAAAAGGGTTGCAGATGGCCCTTTGATAACCTCGATACGCTCTAAGTTTGAAGGGTCAATTGTAGTGTAGGTAAAACTTCCAACACCGTTTCTAACCACCTGTGGAGTTGGAAAACCTCTAGAAATTGAAGTAGTACGTCCCTGGTTTCTTACTTCGGCAATACCGGCTCCGGGAACATTTTTAAAAGCACTATTATAGTCTGTTACGACCTGCTCTTTCATTAATTCCTTACTTACAACGATATAAACTTGTGAGTTTTCGATGTTTTTTAAAGGCATTTTAGCCACATCAATACTCTCTTTTTTAGCAAAACGATTTCCTCCTGTGCGGATTACAACATCTTCCAGATTTTGAACAGATGAATTTACTTTGATATCAATTGAAACTGATGGATTTTGCTCAGTAATCTCAATAGTTTCGGTTGAAGATTCGTAACCGGACATCGTAACTTCTAAAGTATATTTTCCAAAAGGAACTTTTTTAAACTCAAAATTACCGGCCGAATTGGTCACTGCATTTTTATTTGTTTCTATTAATTTCACAATTACACCCTGACTGGCATTTCCGTCATTTGTAATTACGCTACCTGAAATTGATCCCGCAGATGCTGTCTGAGCCTGAACAAATCCAGCATTAAATAATAAAAACATCAGCAATACTGGTGCTGATGTTCCTTGTAAACCTGCTATTTTTTTATTGGAAGATTTTATAAAATCGAAAATTAAGAGTAATACTGCTTTCATGCTTTATATTTATTTAAACTGATTCTAAATTAAAGCGCAAAAGAACAATATATTTCTAAATATATCAACAGTAACTTGTTATTTTTTTAAATAAATTTTGATCAAAAATTTCGTGAGAACACTATTTAAATTGTGTATTAAACATATTTTATTGAATAAAAAAGAGCCTGTTTAAGCAAGCTCTTTCACTATTTATGCTCTAACTGTCGCTGCTACAGCACTTCTCGATCTATATCTATTAAAGACTATAAAAATAAAACCCATAATAAATAGTAACGAAATGTTTGCTGTCCCAAGCAATACTTGACTTTTAACGGCATATAAATTAACAAATCCATAGCTGAAGACTGAGCTGACCATATAAGTAGCACCACCTGTAAGTCCACTTGCTATACCTGCATTTTTTGAAAAACGACTTAAACAGTATCCGTAAATAACATTAAAGATAAAACCCCCACAGACATTCAACCCCATTGTAAAACCAATTACTGTATAGATATTGCTTTCAAACTGTGCCGTAAATATCATTAGTAAAACTAACGTAAGTTGTACAGAAACCGCAATTGATACTTTTTTTGCCAAAGGTTTATGAATAAGAGATTTCGCAATGATACCGCCTGTCATCACAGACAAACCGGACAATAAAGAACTATAACCCGTTGTAATAGCAGAATACCCAAATACGCGTTCTATAATAAAAGGGCTAACCAAATTATAGATTACCACTAAACCAAAACAAATACCGAGGATTACGATTCCTAATGTAAAATCGGCTGTTTTTAGCATACCTGAATAAGTTTGCGCAATAGATTTTAATTTAAACGGATGAAAATATTTTAACGATTCTCCACTATAAAAAAGTTCCAAAACCAGAAAAAGTAATGATAATCCACCAAGGAAATAAAAATTAGATCTCCAGCCAAAAAGATTTTGCAGATAACCTCCTAAAAACGGAGCCATAATTGGCGCGCAGGCCCAAATGATCGAAAATAAACTGATATAGCTTTTTAATTTGTCACCTGAATACAGATCGACAAAGTAAGCACGTTTCGAGACTACAATAAAGGCAATTGCAATTCCCTGAATGATACGCATGGCGTATATAACATAAATATTAGGCACAAAAGCAATAACAAAACTTGTCAATGAAAAGACAGCCAATGAGGCAATGCTGATTTTAAAACGCCCAAAACTATCTAAAATACTACCTATAAAAATCTGGCTTACACCTAAACTGAACATGAAAAAGACTAACGAAAGCTGAATGGCGCCAGCTGTTACATTTAAGTCTTTTGCCATGGCAGGAAGCGACGGTAAATAAATATCTGTTGCAAATCCGGATAGCGGTATAAGTGCCAGGGCTAAAAGGGTGCTGAAACCTTTATGGTTTTCTTGTAAATTTCTCATTTTGTAAAAATTATCTATTATTAAAATAGACCAATCGGTCTAAAATTATTTAAAAAAAATATGTTATAAAACATATCTTTCAAATTCATTTTTGATGCTGTCCAAAACGATATTCATTTGATTATTGTTTCCAAATATTTTTCGGCACAAAACAGCGCCTTCTATCATGGCGAAAGTCCTGATACTAAAATGTTCCGGATTTATTTCTGACGACAATTCCTTATTCTGAATACCGTCTTCAACTATGTTGAAAAATCTTTTCTGAGCAGAAAGAATTGCTTTTTTTACCTGTTCTCTCATAATTGGATTTGTGTCATCGGCTTCTGTTCCAAAATTCAAAATCGGACAACCTTCTACCATATTTTTGTCATTGCCATAAACATCCAGCAAATTAAAAAGCTTCTCTTTAGCAGATTTACCTTTAGAAACAGCTATATCTAATTTGGAAGCTAATTGTGTCCTTAGATATAAAAAAGACTCCATACAGATTTCCTCTTTATTTTCAAAATTACCATAGATACCACCTTTAGCCAACTTTGTAGCTTCCATTATATCACTCAAAGAAGTACCCGCCATGCCTTTCTTATTAATAAGAGGTGCCGACGTTTCAATTATAAATTGTCTGGTTCGTTCTGCTTTACTCATGATTTCCAAATTCTAAGTTGCAAATATAGACCGAGCGGTCTTTATTTCAAAACTTTTTAACTATAATTTAAAAATGAATTTCGGTTACGCCTTTAAATTATCAAAATAAGCCGTTGTTTCTTCAATTAAGGAATGCATCAATTCAGTGGCTTTAGTATGTTTTAAAATGGGTGCAATTTGTCCTCCCCAAAATAAAATCATATCCCATTTTTCCTGATCCAGGGCTGCTTTACGCAAAGGAGACATGAAAGTAGTTTGTAATGGAAATGGCAAAATATCACTTTCTTTTCCCATAATTTCTTTAGCAATTCTGCTCGTTAATCCACGTCCCAATCTTCCTGTATAGGCGCGTGATAAAGTAGAATATTTCGCTGCATCTGAGAACAACATTTGTTTATGGATTGGTAATGCATTCGATTCGTCAACAGCCAGAAAAGCAGTCCCGATTTGCGCTGCACTTGCTCCCAAAGCTAATGCCGCTGCGACTCCTTTTCCATTTGCAATTCCGCCAGCTGCAATAACCGGAATTTTTACTTTCTCCCGAATTAACTGCAACAAAACAAAAGTTCCGTTTAAAGAGCTTTCTGCCGAAGCTAAAAAGGAAGGTCGGTGTCCGCCAGCTTCAAAACCGGATGCGATAATCATATCAACACCTGAATTTTCTAAAAAAATGGCTTCGTCAACAGTTGTTGCTGCTCCAACTGTTACAATACCGAATTTTCGGCATTGTTCTAAAACATCAGCCGGTAATGCACCAAACATAAAACTGAATACTTTTGGGCGAACATCTAAAATAACGTCCAACTGATTTTCGAATCTGGATTGAAAGGAAGCTGGTTTTTCCGGTAACGGAATTCCTGCTTCATCAAAATAAGGTTTAAATAATTCCTTTGCTTTATTGAATTGTTCATCTGTTAAACCACCTTCAGGAATATCATGATCAGAAACCCAAAGATTAATGTTATACGGTTTATCAGTTGCGGCTTTTATTTGTTTATCAACCTCAAAAATTTCCTGAGGTGTCATTGTATAGGCACCATAACCGCCAAGTCCGCCAGCATTTGAAACGGCTGCGGTTAAGGCTACAGAGGATAGATTACCTCCAAATGGTCCTTGTAATATTGGGTATTGAATTCCAAGTAATTCTGTTGCTTTTGTATTGTACCACATGACTTTACTTTTAAAGTTATTCACTTACATTGGTCAGCATTTTATTGACAATATACCATTTGCCATTAATCTTATGGAAAGATAAAAAATCCCGATAATTAAACTCGTACATTTTTAAATTAATCTCCGCCATCGCAATTGAATTTACGACTTTTATATTCAGAATTTCGCCTTTAA
This sequence comes from Flavobacterium sp. GQ95, assembly GCF_059758655.1. Classification (NCBI taxonomy): domain Bacteria; kingdom Pseudomonadati; phylum Bacteroidota; class Flavobacteriia; order Flavobacteriales; family Flavobacteriaceae; genus Flavobacterium; species Flavobacterium sp. GQ95. Next base: position 208,512 of record NZ_JCAXEB010000005.1, on the reverse strand, counting down.
AAGGTTTGCCTGAATCTTTCGGACTTTGTCTGTTTTTCACACCATTCAAATAAAGATCGGCTGTTTTAAAGTACGGCTGCCCGTTTACATCTCCATAAACTAATGTTCCTGGATAAAAAATACTTTCCAACAGTATGGCATCTCCTTCATAAATGCCTTTAAAATAATAATTTTCTATCGCATCTGTGATTGCCTCTGTGTCTGAATTATGATTTTTCATTGTGTTATTGTTTTGTGCTTTTATACCCTGTACATTATAGAGCATTAAAGCGATTACTAAAATTACTTTTGATATTAACAATTTTGATTTTTGCAGTTTCATGATTTTTAAGTTTATAATTACACTACAAATTTCAAGAGAAACAGCGAGAAGAGTACGTGATCTACATCACTTAAATAGTATTATTTAGATTTTATTCTCGGATCAAATTGCTTATCCAGATAGTCTAAACCAAGAGGACCTATGGCATATACCTGAGTAATATATTCGCCCGATTTAGCAAGATGAAAATGAGGAGTATTTCCCGGTAATACCACTACTGAACCAGGCGGATAGGCTTTTAAATTATTTTCATCATACTTGTCGCCTATTCCGATATAAAAGATACCTGAAACTACCGTATAAATCCTGTCTTCAGGATGTAGATGTGGCATTATCTTTTCGCCGTTGGGTACTTTTACCCGAACAATAAAGGGTTCTGTTTTAGTTGGATTACCCACTAAAATGGCCAGTTTTACTTTTTCAGGAAAAGCTGGAAATGAATTCCAGACTATATTTTCCGGATTTATAAAATTAAATTGTTTAGTACTTAGTCCTTGTGCAGCACTTAGGTTAGCAAAAATAAAAGATAGTGCTAAGATACTATTAAAGAATACTTTATATCTCATAACGAATCTATTTAAATATTAAAAAAAGATTTGGTACAGCTGTTTTTCAAACCATACCAAATCATTACTTATTTTATTTTTGATAATAATTTAGTAGCTACTTCTTCAGAAGATTGTGGATTTTGACCTGTCAATAATAAGCCATCTTCTACTACATAAGAACCCCAATCAGAACCCTGAGAATATTTACCTCCACGTTCTTTTAATTTATCTTCCAGTAAAAAAGGAACCACTTTGGTTAATCCGACAGCTGCCTCTTCAGTGTTAGTAAAACCTGTTACTTTTTTTCCGGCTATCAGATATTTTCCGCTTTTGTCTTTAACATTTACCAAAGCTGCAGGTGCATGACATACAAAAGCGATTGGTTTGCTATTATTGTAAAAATCCTGAATAAGTTTTATCGAATTTTTATCAGTAGCCAAATCCCACATTGGACCGTGACCTCCCGGGTAGAAGACTGCTTTGAAATCCTTTTGTTTTACACTGGTAATTTTCACTGTACTTGCCAATGCATTTTGTGCCTTTTGATCTGCATAAAAGCGTTTAGTTGCCGGAGTTTGAAATGACGGATCATTACTTTTGGGATCAATCGGAGCCTGTCCACCATTTGGAGTAGCAATTACGACTTCAATTCCTTTATCTAAAAAGTAAAAATAAGGTGTTGCAAATTCTTCAATCCATGAACCGGTTAATTCCCCAGTGTCACCTAATTTATTGTGTGAAGTTAAAACAAACAATACTTTTGTTTTTTTGTTCTCCTGCGCAATAACCGCAAGATTACTTATTGCAAAAAGAGCAATAAATACTGATTTCATTATATTTTTCATTTTTCTTATTATTTATGCTTCAACACTTTATATTGCTACAAAGCATTGAAGCAGTTATTATTCTTTTTTAAATTAATTTAAGTTGTGACCAGCTGCTTTCCCACCATCAACATTGATAATTGATCCGGTAATGAAAGTGCTTTTTGCTACGGTATAAACCATTTCGGCAACATCATCAATCTCTCCTACTCTGTTTAATAAATGCAGACCTGCATTCTGATCGGCTTTATCACCATGCATTGGAGTTCTGATAACGCCCGGAGCAACAGTATTAAAACGAATGTTTTGTTTCCCAAATTCTGCAGCCAATTGAATGGTTAAAGCATGAATTGCACCTTTACTTGCAACCGGAGCCGAAGCTGGCCACCCACCTAATCCGTGGTTCACCAAAGGCGTTCCGATATTAATTACAACACCATCTTTTTGTTTCAACATTTGAGGAACAACGGCTTGGGTAGTAAAATAAGTTCCTTTAAGATTTGTTGTTAAAAATTTATCCAGATAGGCTTCATCAACTTCTAAAAAGGGTTTGCTGTCAAATATTCCGGCATTGTTCACTAATACATCAACAGAACCAAATTTCTCAAGTGCAATTTTCACCAGTTGCTCTCCAGTGTTTTTATCGCTGATATCTCCGGCATACATTGCCAGATTATCTCCTGCCCCAAATTCGTTGTAAGCAATTTCTAATGATGCTGGAGTTACTGAATTGATTACTACATTATCGCCTCTGTCTAAAAAGTATTTAGCGATTCCTTTTCCTATACCAGATGCTGCACCTGTTACGATTATTGTTTGTTTTTTCATGATACTTATTTTTTATCGGCAGTTATGCCTTTTTCTCTTAATACTGATACTTGTTCTCCTGCGTAACCCCAATCGTCTAATTCAATTTCCTGAATTACTACGTGAGTTAAGTGCGGATCTTTGTTTAATACTTCTGTAATCAGATTGGTTATACCGCTGATTAATTCCTGTTTTTGCTCGCGAGTTACGCCTTCGCGGGTCAATTCGATTTTTACGTAAGGCATGGCTTTAGTTTTTAGATTGTTCTGAAAATATGGCCTCGGCAGTGATATTAAAATCTAGTTCGAAGTCATTGTAAATTAAGGTGTCTCCTAAATCTTTGAAGAAATTCCCTGAACGGAATCTGATGTCGTATTTAGTACGATCAATTACCAGTTTACCTGAAAGTGTAATTGCATTTCTGTTGTTTTCAACCGTTGCTTCAAAACCAACAACGTGTGTAATATCTTTTATGGTAAGATTACCTTCAAGATAATAAGTGCTGTCTGATACTTCTCTAACAGTAAGAATATCAAAAGAGGCAGTAGGAAATTTTTCGATTGAGAAAAAATCATCTGAGGCAAGATGACCCGCGAATTGCGCGTTTGTAGCCGGATCTGTTACATCCAGAATTTTAATTGAAGAAGTGTTGATGACAACATTACCTTCTTTTATTATTCCATCATTAAAGACGAAATTACCTTCTTTGATACCAATTGTACCATTATGAGCACCGGTAACTTTTCTACCAGTCCATTCTACGTTGCTATTTGAGCTTACGATTTTAAAATTTGTTGTTTCCATTTTTATTGTATTTAAAAGTACAATACAAAGGAACGGCGACTATCAAAATTGGTTACGTGATGTAGATCACATTCTGATTTGGGGGTTAAATCATGATTATAATAGGCTTATTTCACGCGGATTTTTAGTTTTTATATACGTTGTCTTTTTAATCTCGCAATCCCGATAGCGATCGGGCGCTGAGTCGCAAAGTGTTTTTTATTTCACGCAGATTTAAAAAGATTTAAGCAGATTAGCGCAGATTATTTATGTGCTAATGTTAAAAAAAAATCTTTTTAAATCTGCTTAAATCTGCCAAATCTGTGTGAAATTTTTATCTACATAAAATCACAATTTATTTTAAGAGCTATGCAATCGGCTTAAGGTTTCTCTGGAAACTCCAAGATATGCGGCAATCAAATGTTTTGGGACAAGATTGTATAATTGAGGATATAATGCCAATAACTCTCCATATCTTTTTTTGACATTGTTATTCATAAAAGATAAAAGCCTTTTTTGAGAAGCGATATAACCTCTATTGGTTCGCCAGCGGAAAAAATGCTCTAATTGATGGAATTCGCTACAAAGTTTTTCGCGATCCTCACTAGAAAGGCAAAGCACCTCTGCATCTGTGATGCAATCGACACTTATTGTGGCCGGGGTTTGGTTGTATAAAGCAGCATAATCAGAAGCCCACCAGGTTGGCATGGCAAACTGCAAAATGTACATTTTGATTTCGTCATTAATAAAGAACGCTTTCAGACAGCCCGAAATCACAAAATATTCGCAATCAACTTTATCTCCTTCACCGATAATAACCTGTCCTTTTTTAAAAGATTGTGGTTTAAAATGAGAAAAAATATAAGTGAAGTCTTCATCTGTCAATGAAGATATTTTGGCAATATGTTGTTGTAAGAGTTCTTTGGCTTCCATTTTAAAATCTGAATAAATCTTTTGTAAAGTTATAAAATCTGTTGAACTTATTGTTTGTCTATTTGGAAGCTAAAATTGTCCGGTTCGGCAAAAAAGCACTATTTTTTTTGATGCTTCTGATAGAAATTTGTCCTGTTTAACAACTTAAAAATTTAAAATCATGAATGCAAAAACAACAAAAATTATTTATTGGACAGGTGTTATTTTAACTTCTTTATGGTTTGGCGCCAGCGGTTTTTTTGAACTTACAACCAATCCAATTGTTTGGGGAATTACACAACAATTAGGTTATCCGGAACATTTTATTTATTTACTTGGTGTATTCAAAGTAGCCGGAGTCATAGTACTATTAATTCCGAATAAATTATTACGATTGAAAGAATGGGTATTTGCTGGTGTTTTCTTTGACATTACCTTCGCTTTCTTTTCAAAACTGGCAGTAATAGGTTTTTCTGCAACGGCCGATGCTATCATTGCTTTTGTAATGGTAAGTGTGACTTATTTCATGTTCAGAAAATTATATAGTGTTCAATATATTGCAACTACTGTAGAATAAACTTATTGCAATAAGAATTTAAAAGCCTGAGATTTATTCTTAGGCTTTTTTGTTTTTATTATTGAGCTTTTAAACACATAAAATTGAGCTTTTCAACAAAATAACAAATATTACTTCTGATGTAATTTTGTCACGAACAATTAAATACAATTACAATGAACAAAATATGGTTTATTACAGGAAGCTCAAGAGGATTAGGACGTGATCTTACAGAAGCAGTTTTAGAGAGCGGTGATAAAGTAGCAGCAACAGCCCGCGATATTAGTCAGTTAAATGATTTGAAAGAACGTTTTAAAGAGCAGATCTTTCCCTTAGCTTTAGATGTTACTAACTACGAACAAGTGTATAGTGCCGTTCAAACAGCTGCAGCACATTTTGGAAGAATAGATGTATTGGTAAACAATGCCGGATTCGGAATCATTGGTGCTGCTGAAGCATATACCGATGAACAAGTTAGAAGTCAGTTGGAAACCAATTTATATGCACCAATTGAAATTACCCGTGCAGTATTGCCTTATATGCGTAAACAGGGTTCAGGAAGAATTTTACAAATCAGTTCTATTGGCGGACGTGTTGGTAATCCGGGTCTAACAATGTATCAGGCAGCAAAATTTGGTTTAAGCGGATTCACTGAAGCTTTGGCTAAAGAAGTTGCTCCGCTTGGTATTTTGGTAACCAGCGTTGAGCCAGGCGGTTTCCGTACGGATTGGGCTGGCGCTTCTATGTCGTATGCAGCTGAAATTGAAGGCTACGAAACGGTAAAACAACGTACTGATTTTTTCAAAGGAGGAAAATTTGTTGCTGTGGGAGATCCTGAAAAAGCAGCGAAAGTAATGGTAAATTTAGCTTCTCATCCAAATCCACCAGTGCATTTGGTATTAGGAAGCGAAGCCATTGGTATTTTAAAAAATGCTGATCAAAGCCGAACAGAAGAAATGGAAAAATGGATCGACGTTAGTTTATCTACCGACCATGATGATGCCGGAAGTTTTTTTGATACAGCACAAGGAAAATGGTATACCAATAATGGTAAAAAACAATAATTTAAATACGTGTTACAATGGGCAGTTATCCATGATTACTGTCCATTTTTTTATAAATTTGTGATATGAACGATTCCAAAATAAATCAAAAAACATCACCAATTGCTTATTCCTGCTATTATACGCAAAATCGGGAAGGCGAGCAATTTGCGGCAGAACATGTTTTAAGTTTTCAGATTTCGGGGATACTTACTTTAAACAATGGGAATCAGGAATATGTGTTCAAGCCTGGCGATTTTCGTTTTATCAAAAGGAATCAGCTTATAAAATTCAATAAACAACCCGATCCTAATACCGCATTTCAGTCCATTTCAATTTATCTGAATCAGGAGGCGTTACGCGATTTTTCTATAAAACACAATCAGAAAACAAGTTTAATTAAAAGTCCTGAAACAGAAACTGTTTTTCAATTAAAAGAAGTTCCATTGCTTAAAAGTTTAATGGATTCACTGATTCCTTATATCAACGAAGATCAATTAATTACCGAAGAACTTCAGGCTTTAAAAGTAAATGAAGCCATAAATATTTTATTGCAATGCAAACCGGAACTCAAAGACATTTTATTTGATTTTAATGAACCTGGTAAAATTGATTTGGAAGCTTTTATGAAAAAGAATTTTCATTTTAATGTACAATTAGATCGTTTTGCTTATTTAACTGGTCGAAGTCTGGCTACTTTTAAACGTGACTTCCAACATATTTTTGAAATTTCGCCAAGTCGATGGTTACTACAAAAAAGATTACAACAAGCTTATTATCTTATAAAAGAAAAAGGAAAAACCCCATCGGAAGTTTATTTGGAAGTGGGTTTTGAAGATCTTTCTCATTTCTCCTTCGCCTTTAAAAAACAATATGGATTATCTCCATCGAAAGTGTGAAAAATTTAACCGCAAAGTACGCAAGGTTTTTTTTGAAGTAGAGGACGTAATAAAAACGCAAAGTTCGCAAAGCTTTATCAACTTTGCGAACTTTGCGTAAACCCTTTGCGATCCTTGCGGTTAAATTCAACATACAGCTTATTCTTTTTTCTACACCAAAGATTGGACTATTCAACTACCAATATGGACACTTGACATTTTTTCGTTTTAAAAAAAGCAACTGTGATTTTACCTTTGAGTAAATAAACAGAATGTCAAATTTTAAAAATAGAAATTATGAAAAATAGTATTCTAATCTTCTTCGCTATAACCCTTTCCTCCCTCTTTTTTTTAGACTGTTTTATGTTTCCTGAAAGCGAAATAGCCGGGAATTTTAAAACGGAAAAAGCAAAATTAGAAACCGCAAATAACAATGGTTTTGCTATAGTAGAACTTTTTACTTCTGAAGGCTGTTCGAGCTGCCCTCCGGCTGATGAATTATTAGCAAAATTGCAACGTGAGGCCGGAGACAAAAACATTTACCTCTTAGCTTATCACGTTGATTATTGGGATCGTTTAGGCTGGAAGGATCAATTTAGTTCGAATGAATTTACAAAACGTCAACAAAAATACCAGAATTGGCTTAATTTGTATGTGATGTATACGCCACAATTCATTATTAACGGAACTTCAGAATTTGCAGGTTATAATGAAACTGCTTTATACGAAAAAGTTTCAAATGCCCTGGAAACCAAAACAACGGCAGATTTAAACCTTACAGCAAAAACAAATAACGATTCTTTAGAAATTAATTACACAACTAATCTGCTTCAAAAAGATATTAATTTGGTTGTCGCTACTATTCAGAAGCAAGCCATTTCAAAAGTATTTCGCGGAGAAAACCAAGGTGCTACACTGCAGCATGTTCAGATTGTAAAACAGCTTAATTCTTTTCAACTAACTAAAAAAGAAGGAAACATAAAGATCGTACAACCCGACAATTTCAATTCAAAAGATTTCGAAATAATTGGTTTTATTCAAAATACAAATACGGGACAAATCTCCATAACCACAAAAGCTGAAAAAATTTAACCGCAAAGTACGCAAGGAATTACGCAAAGGTCGCAAAGTAACATTTAGCTTTGCGACCTTTGCGTTTTTATAACGCTCTCTACCTCAAAAAAAACTTTGCGTGCTTTGCGGTTAAATTCCAAGTACTGTTATCTGTTTTCTAACCAACTCAAAAAAGCAGTAGCTTTCTCTTTTCCAACCAATAATTTTTCTTCTGTCGGAATGGTCAATTTGATGATTAATTTACGGGAGAAATAATGTTCTGCTTCTCTTATTGCTGCAAAATTCACCAAATATTGCCTGTTCATTCTAAAGAATTGTATTGGCGATAACAGTTTATGGACCTCATCCAGGGATTGTGTAATTTGATATTCGGTTTTATCAAAACACATAATCGTTGGGGTTTCATTTTTAATATAAAACAAGGCAATGTTCTCTGTTAAAACCGTTTGGTATTTATTGTTTTTGAAAACCAAAAAACTGCTCTTTCCTTTATTCTCTCCCGTTCGGGTTAATAAATACTCGAAATCCGGCATCATTTTTTTATTTCTTTGGAAGAAATTCTTCAATTCACCTGCTTTTTTGATGGCCTGTGCAATGCTTTCTCTTGAAAAAGGTTTTAGTACATAATCGATTCCATTTGACTTAAATGCTTCAATCGCATAATCATCAAAGGCTGTACAAAATATTACAGGAGACAGAACCTCAACATTTTTAAAAATCTCAAAACACAAACCATCTGCCAGCTGAATATCCATAAAAATCAAATCGGGCTGATCATTTTCCAATAGATAACTCACGGCTCCGTCTATGCTTTGTATATACGACAAAATTTGAGCATCGGGCCTGATACTCAAAATTAGCTGACCAAGTGCTTTGGCCGTTTTTATTTCATCTTCAATTACTACGATAGTCATAAATCAGTGGTATTTTTACTTTAAAAGTAGTTTCATTTTTATCAATTTCAATTTCTTTGTGAACCAAATGCATAAAGCGCTGATTGATATTGTCTAAACCAACTCCGGTAGATAACACGCCTCTTTTAAGCTGAATCTGGTTTTCAATTACTAAGAAATCATTTTCAGTATATAATTTTATTTCCAACGGTTTATCCAGAGAAACAACATTGTGTTTGATACTGTTTTCAATCAATAATTGTAAAGTAAAAGGCGGAATAGCCGAATCGTATTGTTTTTGATCAACATTATTATTCAAAACAAATCCGTCTTCAAAACGCGCTTTTAGCAAATAAACATACGAATCTAAAATCTGGAGTTCTTCGCGAAGCGGAATCAAATCCATTTTTCTGCTTTCTAAGGTAAAACGATAAAAATCAGATAATTTCAGAATAAAATCAGCACTTTGCGGATCCTGGATTTCTACCATTGATTTTAATGTATTCAGGCTATTAAACAAAAAATGCGGATTGACCTGTTGTTTCAATAATTCGTATTGTGCTCCCAGATTTACGGCATGCGTACGTTCTAATTCGATTCCCATTTGCTGTGTCTGATAGTTTTGAAAAAGCAAATGCAGAAACATATAAACGATCAGATTGATTAAAACTCCCCTTAATTCAAACATAATTGGGGCATCCATTTTCGAGATCTGAAAAAGTTCCTGATGTCCAATTACCAGTATAATCATAATTAGAATTCCTAATATAACACTTAGTAAAAGTTTCCAGTTAAATAAACTTTTATTGGTACGCTGGGAAGAAAATTTAGGCAGGCTGTAAATATTATAATACCATATAAATATAGAAAACATCAGGGTAATCGAAGAATTGATTACAAGATCTGAAGCTGTTGAATCGGCATCAAATAATTTTGGTACTGAAGCAAGAATTGCAAGTGCTATAGAACTTCCCCAAATCACTTTTTGTGAAACCTGAAAGCTTTTTACTTTTTCCATAATTTTTTTCTGTTTTTTATCTTGCTTGTCAAAGATAGAATATTTAAAAAGGATTTTTTACTGACAGAAAAAATCGGAACAAAATATTTTTATCCCGATTTCAATACCTTTTAAAATTTGATTTAGAGCCAAAGTGCTTTATTATCCTGCATTAACTGCATGATGTTTTCTTTTATAAGAAGATCGTTTTTATGACGCTTTATAGTGTTGTTGCGTTTTGCATTTTCCGTTTTGCTGCAACGGGTTAAGCTTAAGAATAGTGTTTTCATAAGATAGAAGATTGTTGAAAAGCAGCTCTTGTTGCTCCTGAAATATTTCCATTATTTTTGTCCTGCACAAAACCGATCACTTCATACTCTTTTTCATTAAAACTTTTTGGTAAATGAATCGATACAGTTCCTTTTTTGCCTTTTAAATCAACTGAATGCAAATGATGTACAATTTGATAATGTGACAAAATGCGGTTGGCATTCTCCCCTCTTTTTACATTAGTTTTAGCTGCTTTCTGAACAATGGCAATTAATAAGCTACTGTTTTTAAAAGTTCCTTCGATGTTATAATTTACGGTAAGATTATTATTGGCCTGACTGGCTTCTAAAGATAAATCAGTTGTAACAGGTTTTGAAAGCGCCGATTTGATTCCGTTTCGAACCAACGTTTCCTGCGAAGCGATATAATCTGCTTTTCCGTTTATGATTAACTGCGGTGTATAAATAGGTTCTTTTCCAAGGAATTTGGCATAATCATACTGTCTTTTGGTATAATCTGCATTACTAAAAACATCTTTCCACCCCTGTCTGTCCCAGTAATCGACGTGATATGCCAAAACATACACATTGTCATCTTTGTATTCATTTTGAATCCTTCCCATCAAATCATCTGCGGGAGGACAGCTCGAACAGCCTTCAGAAGTATATAATTCTAATAAGGTAAAACCTTTCACTGCTTTTTTCTCAGGGTTGTTTTGTCCAAAAGCAGTTATTCCGATTAGAAGAATCACTGCAATAAAGAATGCTGGTATTAATTTTATTTTTTTCATTTTTTCTAAAGTTAGAAGTTAGATGTTAGACGTTAACTAAGAAGTTAAGAGTTAAGGGGTTAAGAGTTTGACGTTAAACTGGGTCATAACTTCTAACATCTAACTTTTAACCCTTAACTTTTAACCTGTATAAATTTAAAGAATATTAATTTCAACCTTAATATTCCCTCTTGTAGCTTTAGAGTAAGGACAAGTCTGATGTGCTTCATCTGCTAATTTTCTTGCAGTTTCACTATCTAAACCTGGCAGACTTATATTTAAACGAGCCTGTAAGGAGTAAGCTCCGTCTGTTACAGCCAAATCTACTTCAGCATCTACTGCGGTATCTGCAGGCAGTTTAATATTTAGTTTTGAAGCGGCGATTCCCATTGCGCCAATAAAACAGGCTGACCATCCCGCTGCAAAAAGCTGTTCCGGATTTGTACCAGGACGTGAAGACCCCGGAGAACTTAATTTAATATTCAATTGATCATCTGAACTTTGTGATGCTCCTTCGCGACCGCCAGTTGTGTGTGTTTTTCCTGTGTATAAGATTTTTGTTTCCATGATTTTTTAATTTTTAGATTTTAGATTATTTGAATTTTGTAATTGTAATTGTAATTAACATTGAGATTGAAATTGCTTTTTGATATTGCAATTTTTAATTCTTAGCAAAGCCATCTACGTCAATAATCGCTTGTGCAAATGCTTTTGGATCTTCTTGTGGTACGTTGTGCCCTATTCCTTTTAAAACTCTATGCTCGTATTTACCTGTGAATTTGTCTGCATACGCTTTTCCATCCGCGAAAGCGCCATCAAAATCACTTGCAATTGTAATTGTCGGAACTTTAATTGCAGGTCTTGCTGCCAAACGTTTTTCTAAACTATCATATTTAGATTCTCCAGCTTCAAGAGATTGTCTCCATCTGTAATTGTGAATTACAATTACTACATGATCAGGGTTATCAAAAGACTGCGCTGTCTGATCGTAAGTTGCTTTATCGAATTTCCATAAAGGAGAAGCTATTTGCCAGATTTGTTTATTGAACTCATAAGTGTTTTGAGCATATCCTAATTTTCCTCTTTCTGTAGCGAAGTAATATTGGTACCACCATCCTAATTCTGCTTTTGGAGGTAATGGTTTTAAATTGGCTTCAAGATTTACCACCAAATAACCGCTTACCGAAACCAATCCTTGTAAACGTTCTGGCCAAAGTGCCGCCATAACCACAGCTGTTCTTGCTCCCCAGTCGAAACCGCCAATCACTGCTTTGTCAATTTTAAGTGCATCCATCAAAGCGATAATATCACTTGCTAATGCTGCTTGTTGGCCATTTCTAAAAGTATCTTTTGAAAGAAAGGTTGTAGTTCCGGATCCTCTTAAATACGGTGTGATTACTCTGTAGCCTTTTGCCACTAAAATGGGAACCACTTCATTATAACTGTGAATGTCATAAGGCCAGCCGTGAAGTAAAATTACAGGTTTTCCATTTGAAGGCCCTGCTTCAGTATAACCTACGTTTAATAAACCGGCGTTGATTTGTTTTAAAGTTCCAAGAGAAGAACTTACTGCAATTGCATTTGTTTTTTGATTTTCTGATTGTGCATTGATTGATGTCATGGCAAAGAAAAGAACGGTGATTAAAAATACTTTAGAAGTTAAAGTTGTAATACTGTTTGAGATTTTTGATATTGTTTTCATAATTTCTGATGTTTTAATTATTTGATTATTAGTTAATTTCTTCGTCAAAAGTATGCCGACAACAGTCCTTATACAATCAGAAAATAGCTCAACCGGACAAAGTAAAAGTTGAAACGGACAGGCATAAAGTTGAAGTTTTATGTTTAATTGGATATAAGATTACTTTGCAATTAGATACTCCACTATGAAGGAATCATTTCTTTACTAAAGCAAAAAGGTTCTGATTTTTAAATTGATCAGAACCTTTTAAATGAGTTTTTCTTAGATAAGATTGTACTCTGTTTTAATGTTGCCTTTTATAGCTTTTGAATAAGGACAAGTTTCTGATGCACCTTGTATAATGCTTTTAGCAATTTCAGGATCCAAACCTGGTAAGCTAATGTTTAAACGTGCCTGCAATGAATAACCATCATCACCTGAAACTAAGTCAACTTCTGTACTAACGTAATGTCCTACAGGAAGTGTAACTTGTAAATTTGCTGCTGCTTTTCCCATTGCTCCAATAAAACAAGCAGACCAGCCTGCCGCAAATAATTGTTCCGGATTTGTACCCGGACCTGTAGATCCCGGAGTTGAAAGTTTGATATCTAATTTACCATCTGAACTGCGAGATTCGCCTGTTCTTCCACCTGTTGTATGCGTTACAGCTGTGTAAAGCACTTTTGAATTGTTTGTTTCCATTTTTTTGTTTTTTTTAAGGTTCTGAGGTACTAAGGTGCTAAGGTTCTGAGATATTAGCATCTTAGCATTTTTTATTGTTGTGTTTAAGGTTCGAAAAAGATAAGGCCAGAGATTCTGAGTTTCTAAATTTCTGAGATAAAAAAACCTTAGTCTCTTAGCTCCTTAGCAACTTAGCCCCTCTTTTAAATTATCTAAGCGTTTTAAATGCAAGACGCAATTCTGCTGTAAACAATTGTGGTTGTTCCCATGCTGCGAAATGTCCTCCTTTATCTACTTCGTGAAAATAAATTAAGTTTTTGAATGCTTTGCGTGCCCATGTTTCTGGCGATGTAAAAACATCTTCCGGAAAAACGGTAATAGCAACTGGTAATTTAATCTGATCGGTTTTCATTGAAGCCGAACTTACAATTTCGATGTTTCTGTTTTCCCAATATATTCTTGATGCAGAAGTTGCACTATTAGTAAGCCAATACAATGAAATATCATCCAGAACTTCATCTTTTGTTGGTGATTGTTTAGGATCTGTCCCATATGACCAATTAGCAAAACCGGGATGTAAAAGAAGCCATGCTGCAAGACCGGCAGGAGAATCATTCAAAGCGTAGCCTACTGCCTGAGGTCTTGTCGTCATTGTCATCTTATAAGTAAAATCACCTTCCTTAATTGATTTGCTAAGATGATTGAAAGAAGCGCGTTCTTTTGCAGAAAAACTTTCCGGAGCTATTCCACTTCCCAGAGCCTTTCCACCTTCTGTTGGTAAGGTTGCAGGTAAGTTGCTATGAATACCAAGCAATCCTTTTGGTGCTTGTAATGCCATTGAATTAACAATTCCAGCTCCCCAGTCTCCACCTTGGGCAACATATTGTTTATATTCCAAACGATTCATCAATACTGCCCATGCTTTTGCAATTCGGTCAATATCCCATCCTACTTCTGTTGGTTTTCCTGAAAATCCAAATCCTGGTAATGATGGTATAATTACATCAAAAGCATCTTCGGCTTTTCCGCCATAAGCAACAGGATTAGTTAAGGGCCCGATAACACTCATAAATTCAAATACTGATCCTGGCCATCCGTGACTTAGGATAAGCGGCATTGCATTCTTTTCTTGAGAGCGAACATGAATAAAGTGAATATCGACACCATCAATTTTTGTTATAAACTGTGGATAAGCATTTAGTTTAGCTTCTGCTTTTCTCCAGTCATAAGTAGTTCCCCAATAATGTACTAAGTCTTTCATTTTAGAAAGATTTGCTCCCTGAGACTGATCGGCAACGGTTTCTTTTGTTGGCCATTTTGTATCCTGAATACGTTCTTTAAGATCTTTTAAATCGGCATTCGAAATATTAACTTTATAAGGCCGAATTGCCTCACCATTTTTTACATCTTTTATATTTTTTTCTTGTGCTGTAACTTCACTCAACGCAAGTGCGAATAGTATTACCCATAGTGTATGAGCAATGATTTTTGCTTTATTCTTCATTTTGTATTTTCTTTATTTTTTTGTTTTTATTTTTTTATTTCGTAGAAATTATTCTTGTAAAATAGCTTGCTCAGCAAGTTCGTGAACATGAGGTTTTGGAGTTCTGTCGATCAGTAAACTTAAAAGTTCCGGACGGCTGTAATGACCGCTTGCATCCATAAGTCTTTTGCGGGCATCAATTTGTGCAAAATCTATTTCAGCTATGACTTCTCCTTCTCCAGATTTAAGAGCTTCCCCTATAATTTGTCCATCAGGGCCAATTATAGCAGTAAAACAACCTCCACTAATAGGACCTGTTGGCCCATTGGTATCTTTAGCAATTTGAGCTTGTTGATCTGCATCTAACCATCCGGTTGCAACAACAACAAAACAAGCTGATTCAAGTGCGTGTTGTCGAACATTCACTTCTGTCTGTTCACTGAATAATGGACCAAAAATAGACCCCGGATACATAGCCGAGTGGATTTGTTCTCCGTCCGCAATCAGGGCATATCTAAAAAGTGGATTATAATGTTCCCAACAAGCAAGCTGCCCAATGCGACCAACTGCACTATCAACTGCACGCAGACCAGAACCATCACCTTGACCCCAAATCATTTTTTCATGATAGGTTGGTGTTAGTTTTCTACGGCGTTGAATAAGTGTTCCATCAGCATCAAAAAGAAGCTGTGTATTATAAATGGTTCCTCCATCTCTTTCATTTACTCCAATCGATACTACCATGTTTGCTTCTTTTGCTGCATTTCCTATTGCATCGGTTGCTGCAGATGGAATCGTAACTGATTCTTCCAATAGGCGCTGATGCTCTTTTGCCATTGCAAACGGAGCCTGAAGAAAAGAGAAATAAGGATAATAAGGCACTATTGTTTCCGGAAATGTGGCAAATTGAACACCTTGTTTTCCAAGATCTAATATTTTGTTGACTACCTTTTCAACAGTTGCATCACGACTGTATAAAACGGGACTAATTTGTACAGCAGCGACCTTTAAAATTCGATTTATCTCTGTTTGTTTATTATTTTTCATTGTGTTTATTTTTTAAACTAATTCAGTATCAGTTAATTTCTTCGTCAAAAGTATCCCTGTTACAATACCTGTACCATCAGAAAATAACTCAAATGGACAAAGTGATGATTGAAACGGACAGCCTTATAGATGAAGTTTTATACTTTCTGCCAGTTTGTAAACTTTTTATTTTTTTAGTACCAAAATTGGTTTCCCTTTTTCTACAATATAAGTTGCCAGTTCTGAAGCTTTTGCGTTGCTGTGATTTCTAGCTGAGTGAATTACGCCTGCAGGAATAAAAAGTACTTCTCCTGCTTTTAATGTTACTGGTTTATCATCATTGATTTGATATTCTAATGAACCTTCAAGGACATAAATAACTTCTTCACCAGGATGAGAATGTTTTCCAAAAGCGGTGTGTGGTTCAAAATCGATTCTCGCCTGTACTGTTTCGCGTCCGGGAATACTCAGATCATGCTTTTGTAAATCGGTTCGTTTTATACCGGTTTGTGCGGCAATCTGATTGGGAATTAAAAAAGCGATTATTCCTAAAATGATAATAGCGACTACTACCCATGTTTTGTTTTTCTTTGTTTCCATAATTTTATTGTTTAGCGTAGTGAATTAATTGCCTGGTAGATTTTAAAACCTATCAGGCAATAGGATTTTATTATTTTCTTAATGATTTAAAAGCGGCGCGAAGTTCTTCTGTAAAAAGTTGCGGTTCTTCCCAGGAAGCAAAGTGACCACCTTTGTTTACTTCATTGAAATAAATCAGGTTTTTATATGCTTTCTCCGTCCAGCTTTTTGGTGCCTGATAAATCTCTCCCGGAAAAACAGTCACCGCCACCGGAATTTTGATTTCATTTGTTTTTTGCTCTACAACATTAAAGTTGTTATTGTTGTTCTCCCAATATAAACTGGCTGAAGAATTAGCTGTATTAGTAAACCAGTACAGTGATATATCGTCAAGGATTTCATCTCTGGTCAATGATTTTTCAACATTGCCACCGCTGTAAGTCCAATCGTTGAATTTATCCAGGAAAAATGAAGCCAAACCAACTGGCGAATCTGTAAGTCCGTAACCTAAAGTTTGAGGACGGGTTACCATCATTCCGGCATATCCTGCGCCTCTGGTATATAATTTATTCAACGAATTAAAAGCCGTTTTTTCTTTAACCGATAATCCTGCAGGTGCCGGACTACCGTCTTGTAATGCTTTAGCAATATTTGCCGGTACTGTTGCAGGCATATTCAAATGAATTCCCAACAGTCCCTGTGGAGCCTGTACGGCCATTGCATCTGCAATTACAGAACCCCAGTCACCACCTTGTGATACATAATGTGTATACCCTAAACGTTTCATTAAAACATCCCATGCTTTTCCAATTCTTTCAGGTCCCCAACCGGTTTCTGTTGGTTTTTCAGAAAAACCATAACCGGGCATTGAAGGAATTACAACATCAAAAGCATCTTCTGCTTTTCCACCATAAGCAGTAGGATCTGTTAACGGACCAATAACTTTTAAAAGTTCAAAGAATGATCCCGGCCAGCCATGTGTAATAATAATTGGCAGAGCATTTTTATGTTTGGATTTTACATGGATGAATTGAATATCTAAGCCATCAATTTTAGTAATAAATTGAGGTAAGGCATTTAGCTTCGTTTCTGTTTTATGCCAGTCGTAACCAGTTCCCCAATATTTTACGATACCTTGAATTTGAGTTAATTTCACTCCTTGCGACTGATCTGTTACAGTTTCTTTTTGCGGCCATCTTGTAGCATTTACACGATCACGAAGTTCTGTGATTGCTTTTTCTGAAATACTAATATGATAAGGGCGAATCGTTTCTGATTCTTTTGCTGTTTCAACTTGTTTTTTCTGTCCAAAGCTTGTTGTAGCTATCAACATAAAAGCTCCTGTTGCGATCGCATTTAAGAAGCTGCGTTTGTTTTTTTGAATTGTTTTCATTTTTTTTGATTTTTAAATTACTTGATTATCAGTTAATTTCTTCGTCAAAAGTACTTTGACAATCCTTCTTTTAAAATCAGAAAATAGCTCAAACGGACAAAGTAGGAAGTGAAACGGCCAGGGTGAAATTTGAGATTTGAAATACTTTGCGATTTAACCGCAAAGTGCGCAAAGATTTTTTTAGCAGGGTTTTATGAAACGCAAAGATCGCAAAGCTATGAGATGAATAACTTTGCGACCTTTGCGTAAATCTTAGCGCACTTTGCGGTTAAGCCTTTTAAGCCAAAACCATTCCCCCATCCATAATAAAATCAGCACCGGTGATGAATTTTGAGGCTTCACTACTTAAATGCGAAACCATTTTCGCTACATCTTCTGAAGCTCCCATTTGTTTTAACGGAACCTTTTCCACAACAACATTCATAATCGATTTTACAGTTGTTTCATCTAAACCTACTTTTTTCATTACTTCTGTTTCTGTTGGGCCAGGACTAACCGAATTTACTCTGATTTTTCTTGGGGCTAATTCAACTGCTGCAATTTTCATTACTGCATTCAGCGCCGTTTTGCTTGAAGAGTAAACAGATGATCCTGCTCCGCTCATGCTAGCAGTATTAGAAGAAAGAAATACTACGGATGCACTATCTTTCAGGATTGGAATAAATCGACTTAAAGTAAAATACGCTCCTTTCAAATTGATATTCATAATATCATCATACAAGGTTTCTGTTGCCTGTTCAATAGTTCCCAAACCAGCAATTCCTGCATTAATAAAAAGAATATCAACTTTACCAAAGTCTTCTTTTACTTTTGAAGCCAGATTTTCAATATCTGAAACACGGGATTGATCCGCAACAATGGCATGCACTCCTAATTCTGAGGCTGCTTTTTCAATTGCTTCTTTTCTTCTTCCGGTAATGATCACTTTTGCACCTTGTTCTTTAAATTGTTTGGCTGTTGCGTAACCAATGCCGCTATTTCCTCCGGTAATTACTGCAATTTTATTTTTTAAATTGTCCATTTTTTAAGTTTTTAAATTAATGGTACAAAGTTAAATCTGAAAAGACATTGCTTTCTCAGCGATATCATAGAGTATACTACGTTTTTTCACCATATAAGTGATATAAGTTCATATAATAGCAAGTGTTTACTTGCTTCATATAAAAGTCAAGGTCATATAAGAAAATAGTAATGAGTATTTTAGCACTTAAACTTAATGCGATAAAAATTACTCTACTGTAAGTCCCGCTTAAATGAGCTTACCGCAAGGATTATTCAAACTAACCACAAAGTTTAAATGAACTTATATCACTTATATGGTAAAGAAATTACGCTCCAACAAACACAAAGTTTTAAATGAACTTATATCACTTATATGGTGAAAAAAAATATTTATATCTTAGTATTAAAATTCTAACTATGGCAAGGAATCAGAAAGAAGAGTTTCAGGCACTTCAGGACACTTTATATGTTTTGGGAGGGAAATGGAAATTGCCTATTATAAACTCCATTTGTAATGGAAATACACGATTCAAGGAAATTCAGCAAAGTATTCCCGGAATTACTTCGCGTATGCTTTCGAAAGAATTAAAAGATATGGAACTCAATAATCTGGTTAAAAGGACGGAAGACCGTGATGCTAAAGTTCCCATACTTTACGAATCAACAGAATATTGCAAATCTTTTGGACCCATCATTAGTGAAATGATCAATTGGGGAATATCGCATCGGGAACATATTCGGAATAAAGAAAAGAATGCTACAGTAAAAAAATAAAGCCCTGAAATTTCAGGGCTTTATTTTTATTTCTTCTTTTTCGATTTTGATTTCGATCTTTTTGCTTTCTTTTTGGCGATTTTTTTTGCCTTAGCTTTGTCTTTTGCTTTTTTTGCTTTGGCTTGCTTTTTAGCTTTTGCTTTTTGCTTTGCTTTTTTAGCTTTCTCTTTCTTTTTATCTTCTTTAGCTTTTTCTTTTTTCTTAGCTAGTTGTTTTTTCTTTTTTGCTTTTTCTTTGTCCTTGTCTTTTGCGTCTTTTTCTTTCATCTTGGTCTTCTTCTTTTTAGATTTAATATTATTTTTATCTTCTGAAACAATTTCTTCCGTTTTTTCCAAAGCCTCAGCCGAAACAGTTTCTTCTTTTTGTTCTGTAGTTTCTGGTACTAAAACTTCAGGCTTTTTAACAGATTTCTTTTTTGTTATGGTAGTTTTTGGCTTTACTGCTGCCGCTGGTTTTGAATCCGTTGTTTCCGTTTTTATGTCATTGTCAGAAGCAATTTCATTTTCAAGAGTTTGCTCACTGGCTTTTAAACTATCATTTTCAGAGTTTTCATTTAATTCGGTTTCTTTTTCTTTCATGTGCAGATATATTTATTAGAGTGAAATTTTAAATAATTTTCAATGTTATTTCTATTTTAACTGAATGTTAATTAATTATTAACAAATATACCTTTAAAAATAACGCTCCAATGTTAAGCTTTGCTTTTCAACAAAAACTTAACATTGGAGATTTTTGTTACTTTGAGTAAAATTTGATTTTGAATCTTACTACACTTTTGACTTAGTTATTTTCTTTTATAATAAATTAATTTTTCAGAGTCAGGTAGTTTAATCTTTTGATAGAGAAGTTTTTGTTTGTTTGTATTGCTTATTAAATTATTCAAAAAAAAACTCCAATCTCATTTTGAGCTTGGAGTTTAGAAATTTCAACTTATGATAAATTATTACTGATAATTAAAAATCACTTTTTTAAACATTTGAAAGACTAAATGGCAAAGTCCTGATTCGTTTTCCAGTTAAATCAAAAATAGCATTTGTTAAAGCCGGAGCAAAAGGTGGAAGTCCTGGTTCTCCAACACCGCCTGCATCTGCTTCATTATCTATGATGTATACTTCTATAGATGGAATTTCATTAATTCGCGACATTTGATAATCATAAAAATTATGTTGCTCCACTACATTATCTTTAAATGTAATCTGATGCATTGTTGCAGCACCCAAACCCATCACAATGGAGCCTTCGACCTGAGCGTGAATAATATCCGGATTTACATACCAGCCACAATCCATGACAGCCCAGACTTTATCAATTTTGACACCGCCCTTAGTGTTTTTAGAAACTTTTACAATATGCCCTACTGTTGAGTTGAAACATTCCGTAATCGCTACACCGTAACCTTCATTTTTTGCGCGATTTTTCCAACCCGAAACTTCTTCCATTTTATCTATTAACTTTTGGCAGCGCTCTTCCTGCAAGTGTTCGCGACGAAAATCCAATGCATCTTTTCCTGCTTCGTGTGCCATTTCATCAATAAAACTTTCATAAGCAAATCCGTTTGTAGAGGCATATACAGATCGCCAAAAACTCGTTGGAATCGTAGTTTCAAAAAGAACATCTGAAATACTCAGGTTTTTAATACTCTCATAATATGGTTTTAAAAATCCTTCACTGGTACTTCTGTTGGGTTTGTCTTTTGGTCCACCACGCCAGTGATCATTGTTCTGACCAGCCATTCTGAATTTCAATGCTTCAATTTTTCCATTAGCTATAGTTCCTTCACATCGATAAGAAATCCCCGGACGAAAAGGCCCTAAAGTAGCATCATCCTCACGTGTCCAAATCACCTGAACTGGCCCGCCTAATATTTTCGAAACTCCAACTGCTTCACTTGGATAATCGATCATGGCTTTTCTTCCAAAACCTCCCCCAAGAAAAGTCATATTCACAATTACTTTCTCTTTGTCAATTTTAAACTGTTTACTTATGTCGTCCTGAATCCATCCCGGTGCTTGTATTGGTCCCCAAATTTCAATCGAATCGCCTTTATGATGAGCAATACAGTTAATAGGCTCCATCGCAACATGTGATTGATAGGGCGTTTGGTAAACAACATCTATTTTTTTAGTTGATTGCGCTAGTATTTCAGTAGGATTGCCTTGCGTTTTGAGTATCATACCTTCCTGACTTTGCAATAAATCATCCTGAGTTTTATAGATTTCCGGAGTACTCCAGTGTTTAAAACCGCTGCTATCCCATTCTACCTTTAATGCTTTTCTGCCTTCAAGAGCTGCCCAGGTCGAATCTGCCACTACAGCAACACCTTCACGCTTATAGTCATAATAGCCCATTTCAACTTTAAAGACCTTCTTAACTCCGGGAACTTTTAAGGCGCCTGTAGCATCAAAACTTTTTACTTTTCCAAAATAACGAGGATCACGTTCTACTGAAGCAAACAGCATTCCGGGAATTCTTTTATCAAGCCCAAAAATTAATGTACCGTTTGTTTTAAACGGTGTATCAATTCTTCGTAATGGTTTTCTAATTAATTTGTATTCTGATATTTTTTTGAGCTTTGGTTCTTTCGGTGTTGGCAGTTTGGAGGCTGCTACGGCAAGTTCTCCATAATGTGCTTTTTTGCCGGAAGGTTTATGAATTACATGTCCCAATTCTGCATAACAATCAGCAACTGGAACATTCCATTTTGCAGCGGCAGCAGCAATTAGCATTTCGCGCGAAGCCGCACTTAATTTTAGGAGATTTTTATAAGAGGATCGAATCGTTGAACTTCCTCCTGTTACTTGTCCACCATATTTTTTTTCGTTTCCAATTGCAAAAATGACATTGATATCATTCATATCCACTTCCAATTCTTCGGCTACAATTTGTGGTACCGAATGATAAGAACCCTGCCCCATTTCTGCCCTGTGATTCACAATAGTTACTTTTCCTGATGGATTGATGATAATCCAGGGACATAATTCGATTTCAGAATCAGTTAAATCAGAAGGTGTCACAAGTGTTGGAACTCCATCTGCGGGAAAATAAAAGCCAAGACAAAGTGCTGCACCACCCAAACCGGTTAGCTTAAGAAAATTTCGTCTTGTCGTATCAACGTTGTTATTTTTAGTCATCGGATCGTCATTAAAATTAAAGCAATTCTATTTAGCAGGAGCATAAGCGCCAGTTTGCAGCCAGGTGATCCAGGCTTTTTTAAATTGTGCATGCGTTAAAGGCGGAACTGTTCTTCCTTTACCAGGATTCCAGCCTGCTTTTACTAAACCGTCATCAGCATGAGCAATAAGTTTTTGCAAATCCTTATGTCCATTCAGTTCCGGATTAACCAATTGTTTGGCCAATTCATGAGGAGTTTTCCCTTCAAATACCATTTTCATATCAGCAGGTGGTAAATGCCATTCGGAATTTCCCGGAGGTGTATGTAATCCGGGACTATTGGATTGCTGATGACAATTGGCACACTTCATTGCGTAAACTCCTTTTCCATCTTTTCCTCGTTTGGGTTGCATGCTGTGTACAACGCTATTATCACCCTGAAGCGGAATATCTCCTATGGGATGACAGTTAACACAACGTGGACTCATAAGTACCTTATATACTTGCTTAAAAGCCGCCACTGATGCTACACTGTCTTTTTTTATGGGAGCAATACTAATATATTTTTTTTCCGTTATCCGATGCATCGAAACAGTAAATGCCAGTCCAATTGTAGAAATTAGAATTACAGCTATCAATATAAATTTAGTTTTTGTTGACATGAGTTTTGTTTTCTGTTTATAAATCATGTTCTGCTTTTTCCCTGCATTTGTGAAGCAAGATGTATCGCTTTGCGAATTCGTGGATACGTACCACATCTGCAAATATTCCCAGCCATTGCGTCATCTATATCCTGATCTGTCGGATTTGGATTTTCCCGAAGCAATACTGCGGCCGACATGATTTGGCCGGAATGACAATAACCGCATTGGGGAACGTCAATTTCCTGCCATGCTTTTTGCGCCGGATGATCATTATTTTGAGAGAGTCCTTCTATGGTAACTATATTTTTACCTTCTGCACGACTCATTTTTGTAACGCACGAACGGACAGCTTCACCATCAAGATGCACAACGCAGGCACCGCATTGAGCCACTCCACAACCAAATTTGGTTCCGGTAAGTCCTAATGTGTCACGTAATGCCCATAGTAGCGGCATTTCCGGGCTTACGTCAAGTTTTTCATTTTTGCCATTTACGGTTAATTGTATCATAATAAGTCTGATTTTAGGATTGACAATTATTTTGGGAGTATGGTTGTTTATTCTATTTTCTAAATTACAAAAAAATCACAAACAATTGGTTTTTAATTATTTAAATTCAAATATCAAATATTTCTTAAATCACGGAAAAGAAACCGGAAAATCTGCTCAGGAATACATTCAAAACAAGATAATCGATACGGCCAAAAACAAAATATTTGATTCTGCGAAAACTATTAACGAAGTCGCTTATAAATTAGGATTTTAAATATCCGCAGCACTTTACCCATTTTTTTAAACAGCATGTTGGCAATACCCCTAATGAGTACAGGAATTTGAATTAATAATCTATAAAAAAATCATTTTGCATCTCAAATTACAATAATACAATAAGATGAAATCCTAAAGGAGATAATTCCCTAATTTAGAATTTCATCTTAAACAACTATTGCCAGGGATCGAGTACAACCTTAACACAGCCGTCTTCTTTCTTATTAAAAATATCGTAAGCATGTGAAATTTTCGACAGCGGTAATCGATGGGTAATAATATCATTCAGTTTGACTTTTCCCTGAACGACAAACTCTAACAATTTGTCTATATGTTTGTGCGCGGGTGCTTGTCCTCCTTTTAAAACTATTCCTTTATCGAAGAATTGTCCTATTGGAAAATTATCATAATTTACAGGATAAACTCCCAAGACGGAAACGATCCCACTTCTTCTCACGGCACTCATACAAGCTTCTAAAACTTTGGTTGAGCCTTTTTCAAAATTTATAGTTGCTTTTATACGTTCTGCAAAATTTCTGTCGGGTTCAAAACCTACGGCGTCGATACATACATCTGCTCCACGTCCGTAAGTTAAGGCACGTATTTGTTCTACTACCTCTTTTGCGCCGTCATTCCAGAGTATCGTTGTACAATCTGCTGCGACTTTTGCCTTATCCAATCGGTATTGTACAGTATCTACAATAATTACTTGTGCAGCACCACAAAGCCAGGCACTTTTAGCAGCCATAATTCCAACCGGACCCGCTCCAAATATCGCAATGGTTTCACCACCTTTAACTTCTCCCCAATCTACGCCGGTATAGCCAGTCGGAAAAATATCAGTCAAAAAAAGAACTTCTTCATCCGTTAAATTATCAGGAACAACTCTCGGCCCGAAGTTCGCATACGGAACTCTCACATATTGTGCCTGCCCCCCGTCATAGCCACCATAAAGGTCGGTGTATCCGAATAAAGCGCCTCCTTTTTCTGTCAGTATACCTCCTTCTGGTCCGTAATGTTCCGGGTTACTATGTTCGCAGTTTCCCACCAAATTATGATCACAGAAAAAACAATTTCCACAAGCAATAGGAAACGGAACTACAACGCGATCGCCTCTTTTAAGATGGGTAACTGTTGAGCCTGTTTCTTCAACTATACCCATAAATTCATGTCCGAGTACCATTGGTCTTGGTTGCGGAAATCCACCCGAATAAATATGAAGATCAGAACCGCATATAGCAGTCGATGTCACTTTTAAAATAATATCGTCTTTTTCTTTAAGTTTCGGGTCATCGACTGTATCATATTGTACAGAACCCGGCCCATGTATTACAGCTGCTTTCATATATCTGTTTTTTTGAATTAATAAAAAATCTAATTAACTACTATTAAGCCTTTTACACTTATATTATTCGTCAAAATTCTTACATAAAAAACACCATGGTAATCCTATAAAATTTAGCATTAAACTTATAAGATTTCCGTCTAAACCATTACTAGCTTTGATAGCATTTACTTTAAATATCAGTCTCTTACATAATTAGACAAATCTCAAAAACAAAACAATCATGGAAAATAAATCGGATCATAGTTTAAAAAGCTCCAGTATAACTTCAGGCGACAATGTTTCGTTTTGGATTGATTCTACACAAATAATCTCCTGTAATATCCCTGACCAGGATATAGAAACTGAAGTATTAATTATCGGAGGCGGAATAGCTGGTTTAACTACCGCTTATAAATTGCTAAAGGCCGGAAAAAAAATAGTTCTGGTAGAAGACGGTTTTATTGGCAGCGGCGAAACTGGGCGAACTACAGCACATTTAACGTGCGCTTTGGACGACCGTTATTATTTTCTGGAAAAAATCTTCGGAGAAAACGCTGCTAAACTTGCAGCTGAAAGTCATACTGAAGCCATAGATGAAATTGAACAAATTGTTACCGAATTAAATATCGATTGCTCTTTTAAAAGAGTAAATGGTTATTTGTTTCTTCATCCAACGGATAAGGAAGAAAATTTAGACAAGGAATTTCATGTCACACAAAAAGCGGGATTAAAAACCTCGATTTTAAAAGGAATTCCGGCATTGGCGAATGCCGAAAACCAAAGATGCCTTGCGTTTGCTAATCAGGCACAGTTTCATATTTTACATTATTTAAAAGGGCTTGCTGAAGCTATAACTTCTTTGGGGGGAATAATTTATACAGAAGCACATGCAGAAGATATTACTAAAAATGGCGCAAAGGTGAACGGATATAATTTTTCTGCACAACATATTGTGGTAGCAACAAACAGTCCCGTTAATGATGTTTTGACCATGCACACCAAACAACATGCGTATAGAACTTATGTTATAGCCGGAAAAATTCCGAAAGGAGAACTTCCATACGCACTTTGGTGGGATACTGGGGATCTGAAATCAAAATGGGTTTCCCAGCCGTATCATTATGTACGTCTGGAAAGTTATGATGAAAACTACGATTTATTAATTTCCGGAGGAGAAGACCACAAAACAGGTCAGGCAGATGAAGAAGGAATTTCACCAGGGGAACGTTATGACAGACTGGAAGCCTGGACCCGAAACTATTTTCCTATGCTGGAAGATGATTTGACTTACAGATGGTCGGGCCAAGTCATGGAACCGGTAGATTCTTTGGGCTTTATGGGCAAAAACCCCGGCGATGACAACATTTATATTATTACCGGTGATTCCGGAAACGGTATGACACATACCACAATTGGCGCTATGATCATTTGTGATAGTATAATGGGTATTAAAAATAAATATGAAGATTTATACAATCCATCACGTATTACTCTTAAAATTGCGGTTGATTTTGCAAAAGAACTAAGTAATATGGCTTCACAATATGTAGATTGGATTACGTCATCTGACTTAAAAAATACAGCAGATTTACCGGCCGGAGAAGGTGGTGTTATTTCATCCGGATTAAAACGAATTGCCGTTTATCGGGATTTTGATAATTCCTTAAAAGCGTTTTCTGCTGTGTGTCCTCATTTGGGTTGCATTGTAAATTGGAATTCTGATGAAAAATCTTTTGACTGTCCTTGTCATGGTTCCCGATTTTCTACAGACGGATCAGTAATAAATGGTCCGGCGCAAACAGATTTACATAAAATTCATATCAAATCAAAAACAAATGAAAGCAATTATACTTCTGGCCACACTCAAAAAGAAAGGCCGCTCTAATACTGAAACACTTGTTGATTTTTTTGTTGACTATTTGAAGGAACAAGACATTGATTATGAAATCATTAAACTCACGGATCATCACATCGTTCCTGGATGTTACACGCATATGGATGTTAAAGATGACTGGCCAGCAATTTACCAGAAAATCTTAGACGCTAAAATTTTACTTTTTGCAACACCAATTTGGTGGAACAACCATTCGTCTGAATTACAACGCTGTATTGAAAGACTCGACGAAGTTTATGACATTATTCTTGCTGGAGAAGATTCCCCACTCGATCGAAAAATTGGTGGTGTAATCGTAACAGGAGATTCAGACGGCGTTGAACACATTACAGGAAATATTGCAAATTTCTTTTGCAGTATTGGCGTAACTGTTCCACCGTACACATCGTTGGGTGTAATTTGGGATGGTCATGCAAAAGATGCAAAAAAAACCAAGCCACAATTACTGCAGTATTACAAACGAATGTATGGTAAAGACGCTCAGGCAATGGCAGAATCCTTAAAAAAGGCATCAAAATAATAATGAAGTTTGTTTTTTTCAGGAGCTAATCCCGCTATCCGTTGCAAACGAAGTTCACTGAACTCCAATTAAAATAAAAATTAAGTGAAGTAATCTTTTGCTTCTTAAAGAAAAAAGCAAAAGGATTTCCACTTCGGGCTAGGGCACTCATTTTCAAAACACATTTTATTGAACTCAAAAAATTAAAGTTTTCACGCAGATTTAAAAAGATTTAAGCAGATTTATGTTAAACGATGAAACTTGAAAGTATATTTTTTTAGTAACCACCAAAACATTCTAATTATGACTTTTCATATACTATCTCAAATACTAATTACTACAATAGCGGCAACATCTGCAATGACCTTATTTAGTTATGTCGTCTCAGCAAGTGCCAGAGAATTATACAAAGAGCCCGTATTGCTTACGTACATACTTTCTTCATTAAAACTTGAAGTCTCTCCGCAAATAAAAATGTTGTTAGCATGGCTTTTGCATTATTTAATTGGGCTTTTCTTTGTCATGGTTTATCATTATTTATGGGTGTATGACGTAGTCGAAATGTCCTGGCCAGCAGCATTTGTTTTAGGAGCAGCCAGTGGTATCATAGGAATTTTGGGTTGGGTTTTTATGTTTAAAATTGTACCTCAAAAACCTAATATCGATATTAAAGGCTATTATGTACAATTGTTTTTTGCACACGTAATTTTTGGAATCGTTGCCTTTTTTGTTTACCAACTTTTTATCTAAATAATTGTTTTTTTCTTGCCACAGATTAAGGGATTAAAATGATTAATTCTCTGTCAAATGGGTGGCCGACGGATTTTATGGATTAGCGGACGCTGATTTATTTCTACTCCCAATAGCCATCGGAGTAAAGGATTTTAATCCGTGTGAATCTGTAAAATCTGTGGCAAAAATATATTTTCGAAATTCGCTCATTTATGGGCATTAAAGCTTAATTCTGTAAGGATCAACATTAATAGTGTAATGCAAAAAATACATAAAGCGCTTATTTTTAACACAATAAAATTCACACTAAAATTTAATATTAATAAAATATAGAATCATGGAAACAGCAGCAACATCTTCAAAACAAGTTTCTAGTTCAGGGACTTCGAAACTTAAAACAAACGTTTCAGCATTGGAAAGAATTTTAATGGTTACCAGTGGTGGCTATCTTTTATATAAAGGATTATCGAAAGAGGATAAAAGTATCGCTCAAATTGGTTCAGGGAGCGCCATGCTTTTACGTGGACTTTCAGGATATTGTCCTGTTTATGATGCCGTAGATCATTTAAAAAATGATAAGGCTTCAAATGTAAACATCAGAGTTAATAGCATAATCGACAAACCTATAAGTGAGGTTTATAATTTTTGGCGTGATTTCGAAAATCTTCCAAAATTTATGAATCACCTTGAATCTGTAAAACCTTTAAGTTATACAACATCAAAATGGACAGCTAAAGGGCCTGCCGGTATAGGGAAATTAACATGGAAAGCTGAAATCGTAAAAGACGAGAAAGAAAGAATCATCAGTTGGAATTCACTTCCGGATTCCTCTATTAAAAATGCCGGTAAAGTGGTTTTCAGACCAAGCGGAAATGGCACCGAAATTATTGTAACTATCTCGTATCATACTCCATTGGGAGTTGCTGGCGAAAGCGCTGCAAAATTGCTTAATCCGTATTTTGAAAAAGTGGTAAAAGATGATATTATGAATTTCAAAACGTATTTAGAATCGGTTTAGGATTTAGTATGTTTATTCTAATCGATTTTAAGAAGAGCCTGTAATTCAAATATTACAGGCTCTTTTATTTCTCCTCAACTTTTAATTATCGTTTTGGAGTAGTAGTTGTGGTAGAATCGTTCAAATTCGTATTCCCTTTTTGTGTGGTGCCTGCTGCTCCTGATCCTGTCGAACCTTCACCAGTTGCACCAGTAGTTCCGTTAGTTCCTGAATTAACAGTTGTGGTGTCTATAGTTGTATTTACACTGTCAATTGTTGTTTGTGTGGTATCAACATCATTAGTATAATCATTAGCAGGAACAGTTTCATTTTTTTTACACGAAAATGCAAGTCCGGTCAAAAGAACCAACAATGCCAATTTGGATTTGAATAGTGTTTTCATAATAAATGATTTTAAAGTTCATAATTTTTAAAAGTAAAATAATCATCAATCATCACTTTATATATTTCTTACAAAAAATTACAGACTAAACACCTTAAAATTATATAAGAACTGAATTTTTATTTGTAAGAAATAATCTATTCGACTGAATATATTTGTGCATTATCTGAAGTATGACAAACTATTAAATAAATAAGCAAATGAAATTAACTAAAACGATAACCGGAATTACATTTAGTGCCTTTGACTTACTGCATGCAGGACATGTGAGAATGCTTGAAGAAGCCAAACAGCACTGCGATTATTTAATTGTAGGATTACAAACGGATCCAACTATTGACAGACCTGAAAAAAACAAACCTACACAATCTGTGGTAGAGCGTTATATACAGCTTAAGGGATGCAAATTTGTCGACGAAATTATCCCGTATACAACAGAACAGGATCTCCAGGACATACTTCAGGCCTTTCCTATTGATGTACGAATTATTGGGGAAGAATATAAAGACAAAAGTTTTACAGGTCGCGAGTATTGTGAAAAAATGGATATTAAACTCGTTTATAACAAACGTAATCATCGTTTTTCGAGCAGCGGACTCAGAAAAGAAGTGTACGAACGTGAATGTCTAAAATTGGTATAATATGATTCATCCATATATAGAAGTAAAGAAAAAAGGATATGGCATCCTGAACAGATGAAATCGATACTTGAATGTCAACGTAAAATTCAATTAAACGGTTCTAACTTTAGAGTGATAAAAAACCTGTAATCTTTTTAGAAAAATTACAGGTTTTTTAATTTAAATGCAGTACTAAATTTATTCTTCATCTTCTTCATCAGAAGCTTCAAAATTAATGTTGTTATAAGCTACTTCGGTTAAAAGTATATCTGCTTCTTTTTCTTCGTCCAAAGTTTGCTGTAATAAGTCCAGCGCTTCATCTTCACCTAAAGTATGGGCAAAAGCAGCAAGAGTACCATAAGTAGCAATTTCGTAATGTTCGATTTTTTGGGATGCAGCAATAATTCCGGCATCACGCACTGGTCCTTGTTCAGTTTCTTCCATAATGCTTTCGCCTTCTTTAATTAGACCTTCCATGGCTTCGCATTTTTTTGCAGATGCTTTTTCTCCTATCAAATCAAAAACTTGCTCTAATCTCGTTACTTGTTCCTCTGTTACGGTAAGATGATCATTAATTGTAGCAATAAGATTTTCTGAAGTCGCATTTTTAGCCATTTTTGGAAGTGCTTTTGTCAAAGCTTTTTCTGCCCAATAAATGTCTTTCAGCGAGTCTACAAATAATTCTCTCAACCCTTCTGCGGCTGACGATTTTGCTTTTACAGCTCCATTTGCTTTTGATCTTGATGTTCTGGCACTTTTAGTTTTTGTGTCAGTTGAACTGGTTTTAGTGTTTGTCGTTTTCATAATATTTTTTTTAATTAATTTATACTTATCAAAAGTATATATAGCACACTATCAGATTTTTACAAGATTGTAATTCGGTTTTATAAAATTAGCACACGCCTTTTCCAGTTAAGTATTTTTGATATAGATATTGTATAAATGTGAAATACAATTCTATAAAAAAAATAAAATATGCCGTTATAACTTTGATATCAAACCTTTTGATAATCACTAACAACAGCAAAATGGAGAACAATAAAAAAATGATCAATGAGCAGATGTCAAATGAAAGAACATTTTTGTCATGGGTTCGAACTGGTATCGGAATCATGGTATTTGGATTCGTAATTGTCAAATTTTCATTGTTTGTCAATCAATTGCCTGCCAGTTTTTTTCATGAAGCCAATATTCCGAAAAATGGTTTTACTATAATTATTGGTATCGCTCTGGTTTTTACAGGCGCGTTAACTATTTTATTATCCTATTGGAAATACAGACAAACGCATAAATTGCTCCAAAAAGGCGAATATTTGTATTCTACTTTATTATTGACCGTTCTCACTGTTGTTATTTTTCTGATGAGCATCATCATAATTGCTTATTTAATTATGGCTGCCTATCCTTTTTCTTCTTAAAAATTAAAAGCAAACTATAAAGGTTTTTTATTCATAAAAACCTTTAAATTATGTAATTAACACCGTTGTGTTTTGTAATATTTTGATTCTGAGTACCTGTACTTTAGTACTGTTATAAATCTTAAAAAAAAGGAATTATGAATATAGACGAAAGAGAAAAATTCGGACGAGATGAACCGAATTTTCAAGATGAATATTTAGATGATGATAGAAACGCTGCCTTAGATGATGGGGTAATTGATGATGAAGATCAGAATCTAAATCGACAATTTAACGATATTGATAATAATCGTAATGACGATGACGACCTGGATGATATTGACGAAGAATCTCGTAACGATGAAGAGGACTATGATGATGTTGATGATGACGATTTAGAAGAAGATGGTGATCTGGACGATGATGATTTAGAAGATGACTTCGAAGAAGAGGAAGGTTTTGATGATGATGATGATTTGGAAGAAACGGATCGACCAGGTGATCTTTATAAAGATGTTGATTTATCCCTGCAGGATAAAGTAAATCAGGATCGTGAAGAAGTTGATCCGGTAAATCATCCAGAAAATTATTAAACAAAAGCCGATAAAATGCTCTGAACAAGCATTTATCGGCTTTTATTTACCGTTTAACTTTTTACTTTTCACTTCTAACTCCTAACTTTTCACTATTAGTTAATCGGCTTTGTATTTATTATTCCATAATAGCATTAATAACAAAGTCACAATTACACAAGATGCAGATCCTTCAAAAAGAAGACAAAGTACATAGGTTGGTACTGAGGGATCTCCACCAAACATAAAAGCTTCAGACAGTGATTTGACATATGCATCGCCACCTCTGGCATAACTATAAATAAGTAATGCGATGATACTAAGTACAACCCCGGTAAAGGAAGTTACCATAGCCGATATTGCATTTGGGAGAAAACTGTTTTTGCCTTCAACAAGATTCATTTTTAAAGTTCTGTTTACACCATAAAAAATGAAAAGCACATTTAGTAATCGTAAATAAAATAAATGAGAAAGATTTAAAACTTCCATCAACAGGAAAAAAAGTGCAATTCCCAAAAATATATAAAACCCGTTAATTATTTCTTTAGGTATCTTCATAATAAATTAGTTTAAGTAAGGAATATTTATCCAGTAATTTGCTCCAAATTAATAAGAAACTATGATAAAAATGTTCTATCATTCATATTAAAAATTATAAAATATCCATAAACTACAATTTCAGAAACACAAACATAAACAGCTGATAATAATGCAATTATAACATAAAAATCTATAACCCTTTTTTTTATTTAGTTGGTAGATTTGTAATTATTAACTATAAAAACAATTATTATGAATACTTCAAACCACAGAAACAGCAGATCAGATAATGAAGCAATTACTTCTGAAACAATGGAAAATAAAGATCCGGCAATTAATCAGCATCAAAATAACTATCAAAATAGAGAGTCGTACAACAACGACGATTCTGACGGACAAAATTTAGACGATAATGATGATATTAATCTTCAAAAAAACAGCAATCGTACAATAGATGCTGAAAGAGATTTAAGCGACAAAAATGATCCGGACAGAAGAACTTTAGACGAATACAGCGCAAATAAAGCGGAGCCGGAAGACGAAGAGGATGAGGAATAATTGAATTGGTAATTTTAAACTCACATAAAAAGCAAAAAGCCGTCTAAGACGGCTTTTTGTATTAATAGTACTTTCAAAGAAAAAAGTTTATTTATATTCTTCCTCTTTTTGTGTATACCAATCCTTCATTACATAAAATGCTTTCTTTTTAATTCCTCCACTTGAAATTAATCCTTTGCGGTTAAAGAAATCCTGAATATTTGGAAGTTGGCGTCGTGGTGATCTAAAATCAACCAAAATCCATGGAGATACTCCTGCTAAACCCTCAATGTGATTGAACATTTGAGTGTTTTGCTTGTATAATTCTTCCTGATATTCTTCTGTCCATCGTTCTGTTTTATCTCCATGTCTGCCTTGCAAAGCCTCTCCTCCAAATTCGCTGATTATAACCGGTTTGTTATACGGAATTACCCATTTCATGTCTTTACAAGATTCATTTGTTCCTCTGTACCATCCCAAATATTGATTAAAACTAACGATATCGACATATTCATTCATGTTATCGTGAAGCGTATTCGTATTGTTTGGACTTTTGGTAACTTCCATAGCCATACTAATCAAACGGGAATTATCTTGTGTGCGGGCATATTTGGCTAATTTACTCAGGAAAATATCTCTGTCATCGCCATGTGGCGTTTCGTTTGCTATGGACCAGATTACGATTCCGCAACGGTTTTTATCTCTGTAAACCATGTCATGCAATTGGCGTTCAGCATTCGCGTAAGTATCCGGATTTGTCCATGAGATTGTCCAGTAAACCGGAACTTCAGACCAAATCATTAAGCCCATTTTCTCGGCTTGTCTTACCATATTTTCGTTATGCGGATAATGTGCCAAGCGTACATAATTGCAACCTAATTCTTTAGCCCAGGTCAATAAAGTAACAGCATCTTCTTCTGACCAGGCTCTTCCTGATCTGAACGGTGCTTCTTCATGAATACTTATTCCTCTTAAAAAGACTTTTTTTCCATTTAACAAAATTTCTTTCCCTTTGGTTTCTATTGTTCTAAAACCAATTTTATCGGCAATATTTTCATCGGCTTTCGTTATCGAAACATCATATAATTTTGGTTTTTCAGGTGTCCATAAAACGGGCTTGGTTTTAATTTCAAAATAAGCCATTCCTTTAGCATCAGTACTAATGTTTTGCTTGATTTTTAATTCCGGAATATTGATGGAAACTAATTGATTTGCTGTTTCGTTATTCAGTTTAATCCATCCTGAAATTTTCGTTTTATCCTTTTTATCCAACTGAACCAAATAATCTTCTATATAAGTATTCGAAACCTTAGCCAATACAACATCTCTGGTAATTCCGCCATAATTCCACCAATCCATATTCACCGTTGGAACATTGTCTTTATGTCGTTTGTTGTCTACTTTAACGACCACAAAATTATTGCCATCCACTAAAAGATTGGTTACATCAAAATTAAAAGGGGTGTATCCGCCAACGTGACTTCCTGCAAATTTGCCGTTAACGTACACTTTTGCATCATAATTAACAGCGCCAAAATAAAGGATTCCTTTTGTTTCTGAAGATTTTTTATAAGTGAAGTCTTTTTCAAACCAAACCGTTCCTTCATAAAAAAATAGTTTTTCATCTTTACTATTCCAGTCAGACGGAATATCCATCGTTGCTGAAGTCGCGAAATTATATTCTACCAAATCAGAGGTTGAAAATGCTTTATTTTGGAAAAAACCATTGTCTTTAAAAGGCATAAGACGATAATCATAATATCCGTTTTCTAACGGATCTACTATATAACTCCATTTTCCATTTAAATTAATATTGTTTCTGGATGCAATATTCGAGACTAACGGAACTTCTTGTGCTATTGTTTTTCCTATAAATAAAAAAGTAAAACATAGCATTATTATTTTTTTCATATTCTAAATCATTTTATTAATTATAATTCTGGTCTTATTTTTTATCAAAATATTGTGTCAATTGATAGGCGTTATCATTGATTATTTTCATTTCTTTCAATAAAGGCAAATAAGGCTCAAACTTGCTGTTCACAATTCCCTTATTAGAATCCCTGTTCGAATAATCCGTACTCAAATCTTCAGGATCATTGTCCATGTATTTAAACCAATGCCAACCCACGGAGTTTTTATTTTTCAATAATTCCAAAGTGAAATTTTGATAAAAAAGCCCTCTTTCCTTTTGTGTGCGAACCAGCCATCCTGCTCCTGTATTATTTGGCAATCCCGAATCTTCTGCTTTGGTGTACCATTCTGTAATTAAAAATGGTTTCCCAGACCATTCTCCCCACTTGTTCATCAAATCCTGACTCGGCTCCCATTTTCTGTAATGGTTAATCGAAACAATGTCCATGTATTTTCCGGCCACTTTAAAAATTTCCGGATTCGTTAGTTCCTGTTCTTTATCCTGATTGAAACGACAGCCTAAATACAGATGATTCGGATCTGCTTTACGAAGTGCTGTAGTGACTTTCTTCATGTACGTTTCAAAATAAAACGAGGTAAAAGCCATACGATCTTCCTGAGTTACATCTGCAATGGAAGCATTAAAACCTTTTCTTTTATCCAGCCATTCTTTTGCTGCAATATATCCCTGTTCATCTTTGGCTAACAAAGTTAAATGTTTATCTAAAGCATCATTATACCAGGGCAGTTCATTATCAGTAAAATAACCCATCAAATACTTATCATTTTTATATTGGGAAATGGGTTCTATCGCTTTTTCTACATAAGCATCAAATTCTTTGTCGAAAACCATTACCAAATCAAAACGGTAATTTTGCCAGCTGGCTTCTTTATATTTTCCGCCATATTTTTTAATATGAGCAGCATGATAATTTCCCATTGGAGAAACAATTACGGTATACACCAACGGGTTTTCGGCTTTTCTCACTAAATCAATATTCGACCACGCTCCTACTCCGTTAAATCCGTTATTACGTAGTAATTGCGATTCCTGTTTGACCCAATTTTCGGGAGTTCCGTATTTTTTATCAAACGCTTTTTGCTGGTTTACAGAACGGCCAGCATTAAAAACAGCAATTCCTTTATAAATAAACGGATAACCTTCGGGATCAATAATCCACCATCGATTGTCTATTTTTTGTGTTCTGAAAAAACCAATTGCTTCTTTTTGCCACACTTTCCAACCGCCGTACATAGAAATCGCCTCTTGTTTTTTAATTTTAAAGGCAGGAAGTTTATCTACGGTTTTTGCTTCGTAGGCGACCCATTTTGGATCTAATGCGTTTTGTCTGGCTTCGACTTTTTGATACTGAATATTATTCTGCGCAGCTATAGGAATTTGGCTTATAAGAAAACAGAACAATACATAAATGGAATGTTTCATTAAATGGGTACTTAATATTTTAGTATTACAATTCTTGAAAAATATTGGGACAGAAAAAACTGTCCCAATAAATAATTTTGGGGCAAAATATTATTTAGATAAATAAACGTGGTCAATACCAAAAGTATAATTATTTAAAGCTCTTACATCTTCCGGATCAACACTTCGTAACACCAGTATATCTTTAATTTTGGTTAAATCTAAAGATGGATTTTGCTTTTTATATTCTGCGATCGGAATCTTAACCATATTCCAGTTACCGTCTCTTTTTAATCCGTACAAATTGCTTGTCGCGTCAAATTCGACGTAACCTGTATTGCTGGCATCTTTCATTCTGAATCTGATTTTTCCGGTACTTGTTGTTCTTACCGCCAGATTTAAATAAGTGTAAGATGAAATATCAGTAACGGCAACAAATTGCAAAATTGCCATCGCCCATTTTGCTTCTGTAGCAGGTGCCGTTGCCGGAAGTGTGAAGCTTTTAAAAGCACCTTCGTAACCGCCGTCAAGATTGTCTGCAATAACAAATTGATTGCTTGAAACCCAGTTTAAAGTGGCAGCTGTTTTTGTGAAATCAGGATTGTCAGAATAAATTTTCAGTCCGTCAACCGGCACAACAACCGGGGGAATTGCAGGCGCCTCAACGGCAACATTAAATGTTTTTTTTGCTATTTGATTATCCACGTAAGTGATTTCAAGAGTGGTAACATAACTCCCGCCTTTAGCATATTTAACGACAACATTTGGTTCTATCGAAGAACCCGGCGATCCTCCTTGAAACGTCCATTTTATGGCACGTACTTTTGTTGATGAATCGGTATACGTTACGGTTTCACCCGCTTTAATAGCCGTATTAGTAGAAGTTGCTTCTAGTTTTCCAGGATTGTATAAATAAACCTCGCGTACATCGCTGTCGCAGGAAAGGAAACTCAAAGCAAGTGCTAAAACAAAATAATTTAATTTAGCTATAGGATTTAGTTTTGTTGTCATAATTTCATGTTTTTTTAGTTTTGGAGAATATAGAGTATAGAAAATAGACTTTAGATTTTAGAAACAAGAGGCAAGAGAAAAGATTTTACTTTATATATCCATCTTGATTCTTGTTTCTTTCATCTTGCTTCCATCTTAATTCTCTTATCTATGCTCTATACTCTATATTCTATATTCTATATTCTATGTTCTATGTTCTATATTTTCTATTTCAACCCCGATAAAAACCCCTGATAAGCCGGTTTCTTATTGTACTCGCTGTCTAGTAATAAAGGATATTCCTTTGGATTCCAAAAAGCGGTAAGCCAGGTGTACTTATCCGTTACGCCCCAGGTTGTAATTGCGAATTTTTGATTTTGAGGCAATTCTTCATAC
This sequence comes from Flavobacterium sp. GQ95, assembly GCF_059758655.1. Classification (NCBI taxonomy): domain Bacteria; kingdom Pseudomonadati; phylum Bacteroidota; class Flavobacteriia; order Flavobacteriales; family Flavobacteriaceae; genus Flavobacterium; species Flavobacterium sp. GQ95. Next base: position 170,454 of record NZ_JCAXEB010000005.1, on the reverse strand, counting down.
ATCGCCGTTATATACTGATACGTTTCGGACTGTTTTTGTGCTTCAGCATCTGAAAAAACATAGGAATCTGATTTAGCAGTATTTACTTTGATATCTAATTCTGAAATATGAATTAATAATCCCGTGCTTGCAAGATCTGTAAAACCTGTTTTCATAGTTTGTTTATTGGTGTCGTTTCCATAATGAAACTGATCTCCCAAACCATCAATCGGATAACCTTTGGCCTTAAATCTGGTTACCATTTTTTTAATCGCAGCTCTTTTTCCGGCATCTATAACCACGCTATAATCGTTATAAAACAATTTGGCATCAGGATCTGCAGTTCTGGCATATTGAAAACATCTGCCATAAAAACCTATTGGATCTTTAAAAACCGTTTTTATAACGCTTTCTTCTCTTAAAGCACCGCCATCTGCAAATACTTCATTGACTACATCCCAGCTTTTTACTTTTCCTTTATAACGTCCCACCACATCCGTAATATATACTTTTACTTTAGCCTCGAATGCAATCGAATCGTACTTTGCTGTTTTAAACCATTCCGGAAAAGAGTCATACCAAATCAAGGTATGTCCGTGGACTTCTAAATTGTTTTCTTTGGCAAAATTTACCAGATAGTCTGCTGCTGTCCAGTTGTACACCGTTGAAGAAGTCCAAATATTTGCCATTTTCATTTCGTACTCTGCTGTAATTTGACTGTAATGTTTTACTACAGCATTTTTAAAATTGACTTCGCTTTGAAGATCTTTCATTTTAACGGCCGCACCAATTTTGAATTTTGCTTTTTCTTTTAAAGTCTGAGTTGGAACCGGATTAACCGGATTATCATCAACATTAATGAAAACTACTTTCTCGTCGTTGCTGCAGGATGCCAATATCAAAGTGAACAATACACCCCAAATAATTTGTTTATTTATCATCGTATTATTTTTTTAAGGATCCCAAACTGAGTTCAGGATCCGTTGTTATTTTGAAAACATTCTTTGCTTAATAGCCTACATTAAATCCTGCAGGTTTTCCCATCAAATCAATCTGACTTTGCGGAATTGGCATATTCACCATCGCCGGAGTCATCTTTAGTGGAACTTCTCCTGTAATAGTACCTGAAGGACTGGAACGGAAATATAAATTCTGTCTTTCTACCAATAGCCCCAATCTTTTCAATAAAAACCATCTGTTGTTTTCAAAAGCCAATTCTCTCGCTGATTCATCCAAATAGGTATTCAGCGTCCAGGTGGTAATATCGTAAGTCGTAACCGTGCTCGCAGGATCTCCGGTATACCCTCTTCTTCTAACTTTATTCAGGTATTGAAGTGCCTTTGTATCATTACCTAAATTATGATGTGCCTCAGAACCCAATAAATAAGTTTCGGCCAATCTGTAATACATATAATCTTTATAACTGTCTGAAGTCATAGGGAGTTTTTCTGTATCATGGTATTTTTTCAAACTCCAGTGCCATGCTCTGTAATTACCATTTGGAGCTGCAATCGCCGGATTAGTTATAGGTTGTCCGAATTTTGGATTTCCTGCAACATTGATTTTATAATCTAAATAATTATCAGAGTAATAGTAGGTTTTGAATCGTAAATCATTGGCCTGATCGTAAAGAGATTTCAGGTAATTGTTAGGATAAAACCATCCTAAAGCCTGTCCGCCATAAGCAACGTCCTGAATTAGTTCGCCTGGATTTAATTCGTAAGTTCTTTGTGTAAAAACACTACTTAACCAGGAACCGCCACCACCAGCTAAATTATCGTTTGGACCTAATAAAAAGTCTTTTTGATAAGCAAAAAGCGATTCTCTGTTATTACCATTTTGCCCCCAAACCTCAGCTAATGGGACTAATGCATGAGTTCCGTCATTAATAATCGCATCAAATTGTGCTGCAGCTCCCGCCCAGTCTTTTTGCCATAAGGCACTTTTTCCGCGAATGTGTCTTGCCACGCCCTGACCATAACGGCCTGCATCTACTTTATAAGGAAGATTGGCGATTGCATAATCAAGATCCCCGTCAATTAATTTATATACATCTTCATCACTGGCTACTTTGTATTCAACTACATCATTAATGTTTTCCGGAGTGGTTGGTATGGTGTCAATCAATATTCCGCCATACATTTGTTTTAAGTCCAGATACAATTCACCTCTGATTACCCTGGCTTGTGCTACTAGCCTTTTCTTAGCAGCATCATCCATTTTAACTGATCTTGCAGATGTAATAATAGCAGAACACCTGTCGATAATTTTATAACCCTGAATCCATTTTGAACCTGTAAACGCAGCAGGGTTATGACCTGTTCCGTAAGGTGTATTCCAGGTTCTGTGCAACCCTAAATCAGTAGCCACCATAAAAAACACATTGGCCCATAAATCACTATTATCACCTGATGGTAAATTGTAGTATCGCATTTGGTTATAAAGCGCGTTTACACCAACCTCTAACCCAGCTGGGGTACTGTAGATATAATCTACTGCAATCTGATCCTTTACTTCTTCTTCCAGAAATGATTCACATGAAGTAAATCCCAGAAAAAACAGGAATATCAAAACAAATAGAAAATTTATATTTTTCATAATCTTGTTATTTTTTAATTTATTATATGTTTTAAACTGCACCATTAAAAACCAACTTGTAAGCCTATAACACAAGTTACTGGTTCAGGATAATCGCCTACGTTTTTCTCAGGACTGTAGGATTGAAAATCTGTAATAGTAACCAGATTACTTCCTGTTATATAAAGTCTAAGATTAGTCAATCCTAATGATTGGAGTGTGTTTTCAGGCAAAGTGAAACCAGCAGATACATTTTGAAGTCTGATGTAAGATGCATCTTGCAAGCCTAATGTATACATATAGGGCGGGTCGTTACCGTCTCTGGGTCTTGGCCAGTCTCCACCCGGATTTTCAGGTGTCCAGTAATTTTGTTTGATACCATTTTTAACTCCTCTTAAAGATCCTCCCTGAACATAGCCGTATAAATAAGCATTGTCTTTCGTAATTCCCTGAACGGTATAAAAATCAGCAGAGAAATCGAAACGTTTGTATTTCATGCTTAAGGATACAGTTCCGAACCAATCCGGCATTTTTGAAGTGATCACTCTGTCTTCATCCGGATTTGGATTTGCACCATTTGAAGGATTTGCATCGTATAATTTGATATCTCCCGGAAGCAATGTCGTACCTGTAACAACTGGAATATTTTCTCCTACCTGATAAATTCCAACTGCTTTATATTGGTAATAAACATCGATTGGTTTACCTATAAACCATAAATTCCCTACAGCATCATCTTCTTTTCCATCTCCGTTTGCATCCTTACCGTAAATACTTTTGATACTGTTTTTGTTTTTGGTGAAAGTTGCACCAAGATTCAGACTAAAATCTTTCTTTTTGATCAATTCTCCATTCAAGGTCACCTCAAGTCCTTTGTTGTTCACCTTACCAAGATTAGACAATTTGGTTGTATAACCTGTGTTGGCATTTAATGCTTCATAAATTAATAAATCAGAAGTGTCCGTATTATAAACCTCTACAGTACCGCTTAATCTGTTTTTGAATAAGCCAAAATCTACAGCAAGATTTAATTGGGTTGAAGTTTCCCAACGTAAATCGGGATTTGATAATTGATTACCAGGAACATAACCCGACACTTTCACACCATTGATGATATAATCCCTTTGATTCGCCGTAGCCATACTTTGATACGGATTTTGAGGCTGATTCCCCACTTTACCATAACTGGCTCTAAATTTTAAGTTACTAATTACTGGTGCATATTCTGTTATAAAATCTTCTTTGTAAACATTCCATGCAGCATTGACTGCAGGGAAATATCCCCATTTATTATTTTTTCCGAATACAGATGAACCGTCAGCTCTTCCCGAAACTGTGAAATAATATTTGTTGTCAAAATCATATTCTAATTTTCCAGCGAAAGAAAGTAGAGATCTTTCGTTTCCTCCAATTTCAGGAGTATTTAAGAAAGCACTTTCTAAACCATATATTCCCAAAATATCACTTGGTATTCTGCTCGCTGTATTTTTAAAATCATTATACTTAGATGATGTTACTTCGTAAACAGCTGTCGCAGCAAAATGATTTTTTTCTGCCACTTTAAAATTATAATTGAAGATATTACTCAACTGATATTCGACATTGTCTTTATATGCAATACTTCCACTACCCTGACCTGAATTGGCAATCCCAGAAAGTGATTTAGAAGTATTAAAAGCCAGACCTTTGTAATTCCATGATCTTCTGCTGGTGTTCAATTTATAAGTAAGTCCTTTTGTAATGTTGATATCCAGAAAAATATTAGCAATGTCATTTCGGTTTAACTCGTTTAATCTCGTTTCGTAAATATCAATTAACGGATTTGGTGTTTCTTGTATTCCTCCAGGCAGTTGACGGTACGAACCATCATCATTATAAATTCTTCCAAGTGGTGATGTTGTAATTGAATTGCTTATAATATTCCCAACCCTCGCATCATTTGAAATAGAATTGTTTAAAACATTCCCTGAATTTGGGCTATTTGATTCCGAAAACTGAAGCGAAGCGTTCATTCCTATTTTCAACCAGTCCGTAACTCTTTGATCCACGTTAATTCTCATGGCAACTTTTTCAAAGTCACTATTAGGAATTACCCCAATCGTATTGATGTAATTAAGACTGGTAAAAATACTTGACTTATCCGTTCCTGAAGAAACGCTGATACTATGGTTGTTGGTAACACCTGTTCTCATAATATCTTTCTCCCAGTCAATGTATTTTCCTGATTGAACAGATTCTAATTCAAGCGGAGAAAAAACCTGATTGTCTGGTCTGTAAACTCCGTTATTGCTGGTTCTGTATGCCTCTCTTTTTAATTGGGCAAATTCTTCGCCACTATAAATGTCAAAATTTCTATTTACAGTCTGAACACCAGAAAAACCATTATAAGCAATTCTCGCTTTTCCTGTCTTTCCTCTTTTGGTTGTAATTAAAATCACACCGTTTGATGCTCTCGCTCCATATATAGATTGTGCAGCGGCATCTTTCAGGATTTCCAGAGAAGCAATATCATTGGCATTGATGTCATTGATACTTCCTATAACTATACCATCGGCAATTACAATAGGCTCGTTACTTCCGTTAATTGATTTTTTTCCTCTGATTTGGATTGAAGAAGAACTTCCCGGTCCACCATCAGCTAATGTAACCTGAACCCCGGCAGCTTTTCCTCTCAACATCTCTCCAACATCTGAGGTTGCCACTTTTAGCATGTCGTTTGGTTTAACCGATGCCACAGAACTGATTACATCACTTTTCTTTTTGGTACCGTAACCTACAACTACAATTTCGTCTAAAGCTTGTGAAGCAGGTTTTAAAACCACTTTTAAATTTCTTTTATTTTCTGTTTCAACAGCAACTTCATCCATTCCGATGAAAGAGAAAACTAATGTACTCTTAGAAGCAACATTAAGAGTAAAATTCCCATCAAAATCAGTTTGTGTTCCTTTAGTAGTTCCTTTAACATGGACATTTACGCCTGGTAAGGGCAATCCGGCATTATCAACTACTTTTCCTGTGATTGAATTTTCTTGTGCACTCATGTGGTTAGAGAGTACACACATGAATAGGATTAGAATTAATTTTAAATAATTCCCTCCAAGAAAAAGCATCTTTACATGTTTGTTGTTTTTCATTGTTAAAATATTAAATTGGTTAGTTAGATAAATCAGTAAGTGATTTACAATGCAAATGTGATTAATTAATGAGGGTATGAGGGGAGGAATTTATTCGTTTTTAGGGGCGTGAACGTGTTTATTTGAGGATTAAACATCTTTTTAAGTCTTTAAAAACGGTATTCGTAATAAAAACCTTAAATTTTGTATGAGACGTAATTATTGGATTGAGACTTAACCGCAACGGGCGTAAAAGAGGTTACGCAAAGGGCGCAATGAAATAAACAAAAAGGTTCGCAAAGCTTTGTAAATAAACTTTGCGAACCTTGCGTAAACCCTTAGCGAACTTTGCGGTTAAGTATTACTCGTATGGGAACTTTTATAAATAGTAGGCGACAGATTATAGAACTTTTTAAACTCTTTGCTAAAGTGTTTTCTATCACTAAAACCTACCATATAGGTTATTTCAGCAACTGAATAAGTCGTATTCATTAATAAACCCGCTGCTTTTTTTAATCGCATATTTTTGATAAATCCCGCCACAGAATGATTCGTAAGTGTTTGTACTTTTTTATAAAGAACCGTTCTGCTCATACCAATCTCTTTGACCAAATCATTTACATCAAAATTTGGATTATCGATGTTCTGTTCAATTATGCTGGTTAGTTTTTTTACGAATAAACCTTCTGGCGTATCCGGGTTTTCCTGTTCCGAATCTGAAATAAATCTTTCGCCGTATTTCTGACGCATTATTTCTTTGGCAGATAATAAATTCTGAATCGTAAGTTTCAATTCTTCAATACTAAAAGGTTTTGAAATATAAGAATCCGCTCCGGTAGAAAGTCCTTCAATTCTGTTTAAAGTAGAAGATTTAGCCGTTAATAAAATAACCGGAATATGATTGGTATTGATACTTGTTTTCAAAATTTTGCATAATTCGAAGCCATCCATTTCCGGCATCATGACATCGCTAACAATAAGATCCGGAATCTCCTTGTCCATATAATCCAAAGCGTCCTGACCATTGGTGAATTTTAATACTCTGTAGTCCGTATATAAGATGTCAAAAATAAAAGACAATACCTCTTCATTATCTTCCACAACCAAAATTGTCTTTTTGGTATGGTTCTCTGATTCTTCTAAATATTCTGCTTCATAGGTATCTACTTCTGTTTTAACATCAGAAATTGGACTTGCAGCTTCTGGAATTACAACTGCATTTTCAACTATTTGAGATTTCTTAAAATGATCTTTTCCTTTTTTCAAGGTAATGGTGAAAATGGTAGTGAAATTTGCATCTGCTTCGGTTTGTACTTTTATTTCTCCATGATGAAGTTCAACTATACTTTTGCTTAATGCCAAACCAATTCCGCTTCCCAAATTGGCACTACCGCGATCGTCCAGCTGAAAAAAGTTTTTGAAAATTTTCTTTTTCCTGTTTTCCGGAATACCAATTCCATTGTCTTTGACTTTTATTTCTATGGAATCTGAATCGTCTTTTTGTTCTACAGCCAAAGTGATACGGCCATTTTTACTCGTAAATTTAAAAGCATTTGACAGTAAATTATAAATCACCTTTTCCATTTGGTTTTTATCAAAATAGATAGGCAATGAATTGATGTTAAGCACAAATTTGTAGTCGATCTTTTTCTCTACTGCAAAGCCACGGAAAGACTCATAAATATCAAAACAGAAGGAAACAATGTCCTGTTGCTCACAATAGATTTTCATGCTGCCTTTTTCCGCCTTTCTAAAATCCATTAATTCATTGACCAATTTTAGTAATCGGTCTGAATTGTTTTTTATAATTTTTAATTTATGTTCCAGATTCGAATCCTTCTCGGCTCCACTTAAAAGCTCTTCAACGGGGCCGCTTATCAGTGTTAATGGAGTTCTAATTTCGTGGGATACATTCGTGAAAAAATCCAGTTTCATTTTATACAATTCTTCTTGTCTCTCCTTCTCTACCTGTTCTAAATAAAAAGCCTGTTTTAATAGTTCACGATTTCTAAAAAAGCGAAATAATAAAACCGAACCTGCCCCCAATAATCCTAAATAGAAAATATAAGCCCACCATGTTCTCCACCACGGTGGCAGCATTATAATTTTTAATGTTTTGATGGAAGGATTCCATTTTCCTCCGGCATCTGAAGTTCTTATTTTTAAAAGATAAGTTCCCGAATTTAAATTGGTTAAATTGATATAATGCTGAGAGCCTATCGTATGCCAATCGTCTTTATTAAAAGAACTTTCCAGTTTATAAGCATATTCATTTTTCTCCGGATTTACAAAGTTCATCGCACTGAATTCAAGCCCTATATAGCCCTGATCGTAACCCAAAGTAATTTCTGAAGTTTCACTAATGTAATTGTCTAACGGAATATCCTTATTTCCTGGTCTTATTTCTTCATTGTTTACGATAAGCTTCGTTAATACTACTTCTGCTTTTTGCTCCGCTTTAATTAATTTTGAAGGATTAAAAAGAATTAATCCGTTTGAAGATCCAAATACGAGTTGTCTATTGTTCAGTTTCAAACTGCTGTTATTGGAGAATTGTTTTACTTTCAAACCATCTTTTGAGGAATAATAGGTTATTTCAAAATCAGAAATATTCGGTGTCGGTTTCAGATTTTTCGTTTTGATCTTATACAATACATTATTGTCGCTGACCCAAATATTCCCTTCTGAATCTTCTGAAATGCTTTTTATGGTTTCATCCGTAAAACCCATTGCTTTATTAATTTCAAAAAACCGCTCTGATTTTTCGTCAAATAAATTAATACCGCCACTTTCAGCTCCAACCCAAAATCTTTTCTTCGAATCAGTAAACAAAACCGTTAGACTATTATTAGGTAATTTACTCTTTCCCCCTGTTTTGAAAACTTTGGTAACTCTTTTTAATTTTTTATCAAAAAAGTTCAAACCATATTGTGTTGCAATCCATAAACCGTTGCTTCTGTTGGCTATATCTGTAATAAAATTATCACTGATAGAATTTCCGCTGCCATCTGCCATATAACTTTCAACGGTTCCATCCTGCATTACTTTTTTAAGCCCATTTCCGTTTGTACCCACCCATAGATCTCCGTTATCCATTAAAAGCGAAGTTATTGGTCTTTCGCTTTCTTTTGAATCTTTCTGTGAAAGTGGAATTCTACTAAAGTTTTTACTGATTTTATTAAACTTAAATAAGCCTTTAAAAGTACCGCAATATAAATTTTGGTCATTCTGATGGACTAAAGAGGTTATCATATTAACCGACTTTTCAAAATCGTAATTATCGATTAAATAAACAGCATTTCTATTGTTTTTGAAATCGAGATGGTTCAGGCCTCCGCCATTGGTACCAACCCACAAAGTACCGTCAGCACTTTTGGCAACTGCATTAACCAATGCATTATTCAGACCAAAATTCGGTTTAATAACCTCACTTATTTTTGTAAAATTGGTATTTGTCTTTTGAAAAAAGTTGACTCCACCTCCATTTGTTCCAATCCAGATATCATCATGACGGTCTTTGAGAAAGCATTTCACATCATCGTCAGAAAGGCTGTAATTGGTTAACGGATTGTGTTTGTAAGTTGTAAATTCATTTTTATCCTTCTTAAAAACGCAAACGCCATTTTTAGTAGCAAACCAAATTGTGTTACTATCTACAACTGTAATATCATTAATCCAATTTGAAGATAAACTTTTTCGGCTACTGAAATCAACCAGATAATTGGTAACCGAATTTTTCGCCACAGCATAATGAAATACTCCATTTGCCTCAGTTGCAAACCATAAATCACCATTTTTTTCCTTGACGATTTTCCATATTTTCGATTTAAGTAAAGAAGCATTATCGCTTAAGGCTTTTGGTAAATTTTTCCGGGATCCGTTTTTAGGATCAAAACATTCTAATCCTTTAGATGTACCAACTAACACGCCATATTTACGATCAAAAAACAAAGAAAGTACCCTGCTTTTTCTAAATGGAGAATTGAGATCCGCAGAGATTTCTTCTAATAAAAGTTTCTTTTTGTTGAGACGTTTGATACCTCCAAAAGTTCCCACCCAAATGGTATTATTGTCATCCTGAATGATAGACGAAATATAGTTTCTACCTCCTTTAACTTTAAGAACATCAATTCTTAAAAAATTATTCTCTTTTTTATTGAACAGGTTTAAGCCATTATTGGTTCCGACCCAAAGTTGCTTTTGATTGTCTTCTAATATCACATTGATGTGACTATTACTTATTGTGGTCAGTACATCTTTATTGTAGGTATATCTTAAAAAATTGTAACCATCATAACTAATTAAACCATTTCCAGTTCCGATCCAGATAAAACCTTTCTTGGTTTGATGAATGCTGGAAATGGCGCTTTGAGAAAAACTTACATCATAATTTATATGATCAAAATACAAATCCGGCGCCTGAGCTACAGCGCTAAAAGAAATTGAACAAAATAAAATAAATTTTAAAATGCAGGTAGTAATCTTTTTCATAAAATGAATTTAAAAAGAGTTTAGATGCAATTAGGATTATAAAATTGAACCAAACGTACTGCAAGATAAATCTAAAACAAAAAAAAGAGGTCTGTATTTTTTCTTTTTAAGGGGTGTAGATGTACTTATACACGTACTTTTATAGCTTAAACGGCTTGTTTATGGTTTTAGAAAGGCATTTTCAGGATTCTACTATAAAATATTATAGCACTGTTAAACAAAAAAGGCGCCGAATTCTCGACGCCTTTTTTAGCTATTTATTTTCTTACTTTAAGCAAGATCAAATCGATCCAAATTCATGACTTTATTCCATGTCGCAACAAAGTCTTTCACAAATTTTTCCTGTGCATCGCTACTTGCATAAACCTCTGCAACGGCTCTTAATTCTGAATTAGATCCAAAAACCAAATCGGCACGTGTTCCTATCCATTTTGGCTGACCTGTTTTACGATCGTTTCCTGCATAAAGTTCTTTATCGTTAGAAACAGATTGCCATTGTGTATTCATATCAAGCAAATTTACAAAGAAATCATTCGTAAGCTGACCCGGACGGTGTGTAAAAACTCCGTTTTTAGAACCATCAGTATTAATATCCAATACACGCAGTCCTCCTAAAAGTACGGTTAGTTCTGGGGCAGTAAGTGTTAACAAATGTGCTTTATCAATTAGCAATTCTTCAGTCGCCACTGATGATTTTGTTCTTCTGTAATTACGGAAACCATCTGCTTTTGGTTCTAAGTATCCAACAGACTCCACATCAGTTTGTTCTGCAGTTGCATCCATTCGCCCTTGGTAAAAAGGTACACTAACTGTACTTCCGGCAGCTGCAGCTGCTTTCTCAACTCCTGCACAACCAGCCAAAACAATTAGATCTGCTAATGAAACTCTTTTTCCACCTCCTTGTGCTGCATTAAAGTCTGCCTGAATACTTTCCAGTTTATCTAAAACCACCTTAAGTTGCGCCGGATTATTTACGGACCAGTCTTTTTGCGGAGCCAGTCTTATACGTGCACCATTCGCACCGCCACGTTTATCTGATCCTCTAAAAGTAGAAGCCGAAGCCCAGGCTGTTCCCACTAATTGAGAAATGCTTAGTCCTGAATTCAGAATTTTCCCTTTTAATTGCTCTATATCGTTCTGATCTATTAATTCATGATTTAGTACTGGAATAGGGTCTTGCCATAATAATTCTTCCTGTGGAACATCAGGTCCTAAATAACGCGAGATAGGTCCCATATCACGATGTGTCAGTTTATACCAGGCACGTGCAAATGCATCTGCAAACTGATCAGGGTTTTCAAGAAAACGTCTTGATATTTTTTCATACTCAGGATCTAATCGCAATGATAAATCTGTTGTAAGCATTGTTGGTAAATGTTTTTTAGAACTGTCAAAGGCATCCGGAATAATAGGTTGTGCATTTTTAGCTACCCATTGGTGCGCACCTGCAGGACTTTTAGATAATTCCCATTCAAAACCAAATAAATTTTCGAAGAAATTATTACTCCATTGTGTTGGTGTTGTTGTCCAGGTCACTTCAAGTCCACTTGTGATGGCATCAGCACCTTTACCTGAACCAAAACCATTTTTCCAGCCAAAACCTTGTAGTTCTAAACCGGCTGCTTCAGGCTCTTCAGCTACATTATCAGAAGAAGCAGCACCATGCGTTTTACCAAAGGTATGTCCACCGGCAATAAGTGCAACCGTTTCTTCATCATTCATGGCCATACGACCAAAAGTGTCTCTAATATCTTTCGCAGCTAAAATAGGATCCGGATTTCCATCTGGCCCTTCAGGATTTACGTATATAAGTCCCATTTGTACTGCAGCAAGCGGTTTCTCCAGATTTCTGGTATGTACATGTCCATCGGCATCGTCATCTGACGATACAACTCCATGCTCTTTCGGCACTCCTTCAGAACCATCTTTGTAACGTTCATCGCCTCCTAACCATGTAGTTTCTGATCCCCAGTAAACTGCTTCGTCCGGTTCCCAAACGTCTGCTCTTCCTCCGGCAAAACCAAAAGTTTTAAAGCCCATTGATTCTAATGCAATATTTCCTGTTAGAATCAGCAAATCGGCCCAGGAAATTTTTCTTCCATATTTCTGTTTTATAGGCCATAGCAACCTGCGTGCTTTGTCAAGACTTACGTTATCAGGCCAGCTGTTCAGAGGGGCAAAACGCTGTTGTCCTGCACCTGCTCCTCCTCGTCCATCTTCTACACGGTACGTTCCGGCACTATGCCATGCCATTCGGATAAAAAGACCTCCATAATGACCAAAATCTGCCGGCCACCATTCTTGTGAATCAGTCATTAGGTCATGTAAATCTTTTTTTAATGCTTCAAGATCAAGGCTTTTAAAAGCTTCTGCATAATTAAAGTTTCCTCCCATTGGGTCTGATAATGGAGAATGTTGTCGCAGAATATTTACTTTTAATTGGTTGGGCCACCAGTCACGATTTTTTGTGCCTGTAGCTGCTACATTGTCCATACTGCCATTATGAAAAGGGCATTTGCTGATGTCATTTGAGTGGTCTTCCATGATTACAATTTATTTTTTGTTTTTATTACTTGTCTAATTATTTATGATCAGACTAATTTACAAACAAAATAAAAGAGTTAATCGAAAGATGTATATTAAATTAATCTACTTTAATAGATAAAATCTATTATTATAAAGGAATACGATTTAATATCTTGAGGATAAAATGAGATAAATCAAAAGTTTACATCTTTCTTGTAGCAATTATTCGTCGAAATTGGACAGAAGGAAGATGTGATAATTATATAAGTGCAAATTTTAATTTTATAAACTTCCGGCATGTAAGGTTTATATATTTGAAAATATAATTATCGGAAATTATTAATTTTTGTACTTCCTTGTTTGAATGTGTTTTTTTCATGCTGATATTTACAGGGGATAACCTGGAAGTACATTTTTTTTAAGCCTTACTATTTATAATTTTAGCATCGGCTTAATTGATAGTCTTCAAGATCGCAGCCTGAAAAATTTATAGTTTTTAAAAAACTTTTTACCTTATTTTTTGCTTTTGTATTCGTTCCGGTATAGAATATTTCATTTCCGGCCTGATTTTGAGATTGTGGCAAGATTATTCCGGGTTGCAGAATATTGAATATTTTAACCACATGAGCGGCTGGTAACAGAGAAGCTATAATTTCACTGGAAGATTTGGTATCTTTATCAGATTCCAGATATTCCAGACTAAAAAGAGGATTGTTTGTATGAAGCAATATCTTTTCTGTCATATCAGGCAAATCATCAAAAAAAGCTTTAAGGTCCTGACGGGGAATAAACAATATGATCATATTGGCTTTTACAGCTTTCTCTTTAGTAACTAATTTTACCTTATTTCCCATTTTTTCAATAATAGGTTTTAAACTTTGGTTACAACGATTATGGCTAATCAGCACTTCATGTCCTGATTTGGCAGCTCTGTCAGCAAAATCTAAAGTTATATTACAAACTCCTATAATACCTATTTTCATAATCTCTAATTTTTATTCATCTTTCTTTTTAATCAAAAGTTTTTAAGACTACGGTTTTAAACAAATATAACCGTATCGAACATTGTGAAATTACGACAACTTGTACCAATAAACCTACAAGTTTGTAGATTTAAAACTACAAATCAAAAATTATGAATTATGTTTGTTAAGTTTGTGTGCTTAAAATCAGTCCGATGTCAAAAATGACGTTGTTTTCATCATTTCGTTATTGCTTCCTTGTAGTATTACTAACTTCAATTAAAGTAAATTGTCAGGAAAACTATACAGCAAGATGGTATACGGCAGACAATAATGAATTACCTCAAAGTAGTGTAAAAGCAATCGCACAGGATAAATATAATTTTATCTGGATGACAACCGAAAATGGACTGGTTCGCTACGACGGCAATAGTTTCCTTACATTTAATTCTTCTAATACAGACTTAAAACAATGTCGTTTTACTGAGATTTTAGGCAACGTACAAAAAGATAGTTTGTTTTGTTATAATACTGATAAAAAAGAACTTGTTCTTATTCATCAGAGAAAGATCCGGCTCATCAAAAAAGGCAGTCCCGCCTATAAAATTATCAGAAATGGGCAGCGTTTTTACTATCATGACGGGCTTCCTTCCAACAACACCATAAATCCGCGTGAGCCATATTATATCAGAACATCCACTGGGAATCTTTTTTTTATAGATACTGAAAAAATAGAACTCTGTGATGCTAAACTGCAGCGTATTTATAAAACAAACTACAAAAGCGATAATGTCTTTAAGTTTTTTACCATTAACAACACCCTATTTTATCTCAAAGAGAACGGTGACATTGATTGCTTTTCAGAACAGGGAAAATCGGCAACGCTTCATTCTCCGCTTTTAAAAAACAAATATAAACTCTACTGGAATATTAGTGCCAACCAGGTATTTATTTATTCACAGAACAATATATACCTTCTAACAACACGTGCAGGTCATTTATCATTTATACCAATTGTGAACTTCAAGGAGTTTGAAAAAGGTAATATTATTTCTCTTCTTTATGACAACAAAAATCACAAACTGTATTTAGGAAGTTATACGAATGGACTATGCATCATCACTTTTCCTGATTTTAATACTGTAAAAAAGGATTTACATAAATCGGCGGAAATTTATTATGGATCAATAGCTGCCAGTGATAATACGCTTGTTACAGCTGAAGGACTGATATTTACTAATAAAAAAGTTATTGATAGCCTGTCCTTTGTTAAATCTACCTATTTAAACGAACACATAACAATTGCAAAAGATGATGATGATAATTTATGGATCGGCAGAGCCTTTGATGTTTTTTGTTATTTAAAGAAATCTAATTATAAAAAATATACTACTTATAATTTTAAGCAATCTGCAAAAGCTATATTTAAGGACCAAAACAATACAATATGGATTAGTCTGGCAAAAGACGAATTTCAAAAGGCTAAATTATACAGTATTAAAAAGGGTGCTTTATCGCTTGTAGCGGTATTTGAAGATAACATCAATCATATTGCGCAGTATGATGATAATACCTTGTATCTGGGAACTGAAATAGGTCTTTATAAATATAAAAAAGAGGAAAAGAAGTTGTTTTTTATAAAGAACTCCAAAAAGATACATGTTAGGGGTGTTTTTATTGATAGCGAAAAAAAAATATGGCTTACTACTTATGAAAATGGTTTTTTCCTGTACTCAGACAAGGTTTTTCATACCTTCCCTAAAGATGAACACAATTATCTTAACTCCTCTCATTGTATAATCGAGGACAAAAATGGTTTTTTCTGGATTCCTACTAATAAGGGTCTCTTCCAGATGTCCAGAAAAGCATTACTAGATTACAGCAAAAATAAAAAACAATCTATATATTACCATCAATACAATAAGACAGATGGTTTTTTAACCAATGAATTTAATGGCGGGTGCCAGCCTTGCGGAAATTTTCTTAAAAATGAACAAATCGCTTTACCGTCGATGAATGGTATTGTATTTTTTGATCCTTATAAAATTACTCCGTTACTTCCAAGTCAGGAACTTTTTATTGACAAAGTCCTCGTTGATCAGAAAGTTTTTTATCCAAAAGATACTATTGTACTGAAAAACAATTTTCAAAGAATAAGCTTTTCAATAGTTTACCCGTATTATGGCAACCCGGAAAATATAAACATTGAAGCAAGACTGGATAAAATAGCCAATAGTCGCTGGGAAAAAATAAGAGAAGATAATTTAATATCCTTTACTACATTACCTCCGGGAGAATACACGCTGACAATAAGAAACTTATCAGGATTTGATGGAAAATATACCTATAAAAAAATTACAATCATTATACCTGCCAAATTTCATCAGACTATTTGGTTTCAGATACTCTGTTATGTATTAGTCGTATTATTTCTAATTTTTATCTGGTACGTACGATTGTATTATATCGAATTGAAAAATATAAGGCTTCAGGAGATTATCGCAATAAAAACCAAAAAGCTGGCAAGAACTGTCAGCAAATTAAAAAGCACCGAAAAAGATTTAAAACAAGAGATCAAACAGCAGGAAACTCTGGTAAAAAGTATAAGTCATGATATAAAAAGCCCATTAAAATTTCTAACATCCTCTATAAATCACTTGTCTGATAACGAAAATATTCAGCAGGATGAAAAACTTAAACGACAAATAGAAACGATACAATTATCGTCTGATGAGCTATATGAGTATGTTGAAAACCTTATAAAATATTCGACAATATTTAGTGAAGGAAAAAAACTTGAAGATAAAAGTTATTCATTATACGATCTGATTGAGGAAAAAATTCAGATTTTCAGAAAAATTGCTGCCGCAGAAAATACGATAATCGTTAACAATGTAGATCAAAATCTATTCATCAGAACAAATAATAAAGCGTTATCTATTATAATTCATAATTTACTCGATAATGCCATAAAGAATACAAAAAATGGAAAGATAGAATTGTTATCGGTTACACAAGACAATATGCTAACCTTAACGATATCTGATAATGGGAAAGGTATGAGTAAAGAACTGATTGAGTATTATCTTGATTTTTACAAAAATCCGATCGTGAAAAATTATCATTTGGGGTTGCATATGATTATTGAACTTCTTCTGATAATTAAAGGAAATATCAATATTAAGAGTACTATTAATGAAGGAACCACTATAGAAATAATGGTGGAATTTAATTAATGCTCAAAACTTTTGTAGAGATTAATTAATTCTACCAAATTACTAATTTTAAGTTTTTCAAAAACTCTTGCCTTATAAGTACTCACCGTAGACATGTGGATATCCAGCATATTGGAAATTTCAAGATTTCCATTGCCATTTATTAAGAGTTGTGCAATTTGAAGTTCTCTTTTAGATAAAACTTCCAGCGGATTTATTGCCTTTTTGCTTCCCTTTGCTTCGACCAGTTTACTTACGAGTTCAGCAGAAATATAAGTCGAAGATTCAAAAATAGAGTTAATAGCAAACATTATTTTTTCTTCACTGCAGAGTTTATTCAGATATCCGTTAGCACCGGCAGAAATGTATTTTATGGCGTATTGCTCTTCTTCATGAGCTGAAAAAACAAGAATTTTTACTGAAGGCTGAATAGCTCTCAAATCGGTAATCATCCCGGTACTTTTACCACCCGGAATATTGATATCCAAAATAATCAGATCAAAAGAATCTTCTTTTAGAAGTGCAATAGCTTCAAAGAAATTTTCGGCATTTGAGATCACTACATCTTCAATTTGCTTTTCTAAAACCATAGCAACCCCATTTCGAACCACTAAATGATCGTCAACTATTAGAATTTTTTTAGCCATAATGAATTACATTTCTACAAATGTAAATTATTTAGTGAATCAACAAAATTTCTAAAATTTAAATTCCAATAAAAAAATTCCAAATTCCAAACTCGAAATTTCATGTTTAAGGTATCATTCTATCCATTTCTAACGCCTACCTTTTCACTTTCAAGTTCCATTTTAAACTCATAACTTATAACTTATAATTCCTAACTTCTCACCAAAGAAACATCATCAACTAAACAAAAAGCATTTGCATTTCCATCTGCCTTAAAACCTACTTCGACCTTGCCTCCTTTAATGACAATATTTTTAATCACAATTGTTTTCCATTCTGTATTCTCGTTTTTAATAGTAGAATTAAATGTTTTTCCGTTGCTTAAAGCATACATTTCCAAATTCGTAAACCCGTTACTGTTTTTAATTTTTGCCGTTAAAGTATAGGACCCATCCTCTAATTTTACAAAGGGTGAAGAGGACATAACCTGAAAAATTTTTCTTTTAAAATTAACTTTATCGCTAATATTTAAACTCTTTTCTCCAATGACAATTTTTCTTTCACTTTCTGTATTAAAATGATTTAAAACCGGTGAATTAATACTGTCTAACCCTATTTTATTTCCTTCCATAGCTTCACTTGCCCAGCCTGTCAATTGAATTTGCACCGGTTTAACAGGGCTCGGAATATGTCTGCGATCCGCTTCAAAACTGCCATTTTTTACATAATTATTGTCTGAAGCAACTTTCCAGTTTCCGGTTTTAGCATTGAGATTCCATGAACTTAAAGAATTAAAATAAGGCACTTTTCCTTCAAAAGAAATCGGACACCATTGATTGTACCCCAAGCCATTTCCTGCAAAATCTGCCCAGCGGTCTCCACAATACACAATTGTTTCTTGTTTACTTCCTTTGACAGAAAAGAAAAATCCGGTTTGCGAAATATGTGCAAAATCCTCTTCACAACCTTTCATTATCAACATGTCATTTACTGGAAGATAAGGACCTCTGATATCATCGGCTACTAAATAATAAGCAAAAGAACCGTCCCAGCCATAAATGTTAGAAGCAAACATATAATACTTATTTTGATATTTGAACATGCAGTTTCCTTCACGACTTTCTCCTTTAAAAATTTCTGTGCAATCTAACAGATTCACTTTTCCGTCTTTCAGGCCAATTTCAGAAACATAGATTTTGTTGCGGCCTCTTCCGTAAGAATAGACTAAATACGATTTTCCGGTATCTTCATCTGTAAAAATGGTTTGATCGCCCGTATTACTCGTTCCGATCATTTTCTCCATATTTATTTTCTTATCCCAAACAAATTCTCCTGTAGGCGAATCTGAAAGCGTAATCAATACCTCTTTGTCATGCTGAACAAACATGGCATATTTTTTCAGCTCTTTGATATAACAGACACCTAAACGTCCCACCCAACTTTTACCATTCGGATTAGCTTTTTCTTTCGTCAAAACGTTGCCTTCAAATGTCCAATTCACCAAGTCAACTGAGCTATAACATGTTACAGCTTCAAAAGTTGATCTGGTTAGTGTGATTGCCGGATTCTCCCGATAATGATTGGCTTCGACATATTGAACGCCGTACCAATAATATTTTTGTACACCAGTTACAGGATCAGAAAATTTAAAAATACCACCACCCTGACTGTTTAAAGGAAGACCATCTTTGGTGTTCCAGAATACATCATTTTTGATATTTAATTTCTGAGCAATACTGTTATTTGATATTGTAATGATGAAGGAGAAAATCATTAAAGCAATAAAATTAAAGGAATAGCTTATTTTAGTAATCATAACTGATTTGGTTAGGTTAGTCTTTAATAAAAGTATCTAATACTAACTAACTTAGCGTCATGCACTATCCTGTTTACTAAATTTTACAGAAAAAATGTTTTGTACAAATAAGAAATTCAAGTCTAAGCAAAACAGCATATAATATTTTTTTATATTACTGATTTTCATTAACTTGCAGTATATTCCTCTAAATTTTCCTATTATGAAAAAACTTTTTTTGTCATTATTAGTGGTTGTAATATGCTTATCGGGTCAATCTGTTTTTTCTCAAACAAAAGACGAAGATGTACCTCCATTAGGTTTGCCCGGAGACAATCTGGATTTGTATGCGGTACTTGATCTTTTTCAAAAGTCAAAGACCATTGAAGATTTTGAAAAAACATTAAATCAAAAGGAGACAAAAATCAATAACCTGGATTTGAATCTTGATAAAAAAGTTGACTTTATTAAAGTAGTCACTAAAAAAGATGGTAATGCTTTTACGTTTGTACTTCAGGTAAACGTAAATGAAAAGGAAACTCAGGATGTTGCTGTCATTTTAGTGAATAAGGACAAAAATGGAAAAGTTTCTCTGCAAATTGTTGGAGATGAAGATCTTTATGGTAAAAATTATGTTATCGAACCTAAAACTACAAGTGCTTCAGTAACAGCAAATCCTGCCTATGTTGGTTCTAACCCTGTTACAGTTAATGTTCCTGCTACCACTACTATTGTTGTAGAATCGGCGCCAATTGTGCAGTATGTATATTCTCCGGCTTATGTTCCGTATTATCCTCCCTATTACTATGGTTTTTATCCTCCTTATTTTGCAGCATTTACAGTGTTGGCAGTAGGTATTTATCGTCATAACAATTGGTACCATGGTGGTTATTATGGCGGACATTATGGTGGTGGAAATACAGTAATTATTAATAACAGAAATCAAATTAATCATTATAATAACGATAGAAACCGATCCAATACCGTTTCAGATAACAGGGCAAAAGGAAATTATGGTAATGGTAACAGAGCTGGTACGCAGCCGGCCAGAGGAAATAACAATCGGGCATCGGCAGGTACTTCAGATAGATCTTCAAAAGTGAACCGTCCTTCAGCTGGTACCTCAGATCGTTCCTCGAACATAAATCGCCCTTCAGCCGGGACTTCAGATCGATCCTCAAATCTAAATCGTTCGTCGACTTCAAATCGTTCGGCATCGCCAAGTTTTGATTCCGGTCGTACCAGAGGCGGCGGCGCAGGTAATGGTTTTAGCGGTGGCGGCGGTTTTAGTGGTGGTCGAGGTGGTGGCGGCTTTGGAGGCGGAGGCGGAAGAAGACGTTAAAAATAAATTCTTTCTTATAAAAAAATGGACTAAAACTTATTAGGTTTTAGTCCATTTTTTTATGCATTTAGTTTTTTTATCTTGCCTCCACATCTGAGGCACTCATATCTCTGACACAAACATATTTACCATCCCTTTTTTCAAATAAACTAAGATAATTTCCGCTATTAATAACAGTTTTACTAACTGAATCTGTTACGGTAAAAGAACCACTTTCTACAACCTGATTTCCATCATTTGAAACAAAAACTTCATTGGTCTTAAAAGAAATTTTATTAGAATTGGTTCCTAAATCGGCCATAAGGAACTCTCCAATTGCCTTCTTACCCACCAAAGGTTTTCTGTGTTGATAATAACTTACAGCATCATCAGCATAGTATCCAATTTCTTTAGCTTCACCAGAATTGTAAGTTGCCGCAAATTCATCTTCTTTTGCCTGGATTTCCTTTTTTATTTGCTCTTTATCAACTACTACTACAGGTTTTTCTTCCTCCTTCTTAGTATTACAGGCCAACATTGAAATCAGCACACTTCCTAATAATAATCCATTTAAAATATTGTTTTTCATATGATAAAAAATTAAAATATTACAACTTAAAAGTACTATAAAAATCTCAACATCAGACACTTTAGCCCTAAAATATTTAAAATCAGATTTTAAACTTTAAATTTAATAAGTTAATTTTTTACACAAGGCAATTGTAGAACATTTGCTCCCAATGGTTGTTCCATTTTTCTTTCTAACTTTTCATGATTCATGGTAATATAAATTTCCATCGAACCTGTTCCTACTTTAAGCGCTAAAATATGTCCGCCATATGCATTAAACTTATCATCGGTGGCTACACCATGAATATGTAAGGATGGTTTTCCTTCACTCCAGGCAACAGAACCGGTAAGGCTTCCCATCTCTACTTTATTAAATGTCTTCGGATTAAATTTTTTCCGACTAAAGTCGAAAAAGCCGAAAGTGACCTCTCCTGCAAAGCCAATTCCGGTAAAATTTCCGGATGGAATTTGTTGTTCTTTAACCAAATTTTCAATTGAAGAAATAACGTTATCTCCTTCACGCAATACCATCAGGAATCCTTCAGCGGTTTTGCTGTAACGACATTGAGAATTGCTTACATTTTGCTGTGCATCTACGAAACTGAATGTTAAACATAGCACCATCGTAACAATGCTGTTTTTTAGGGATAAATACATGGTGAATTTCATTTTAAGATTAAACTTCAAACAAAAAAATAAAACTTTCATTTTCAGAAGCTTAAAATTAATTCACAATAGGTTTGAAATTTTATATAAATCCAAAATAGTATTACAGAATTCAATTAACAGGGAATATAAATATTAAAAGTTGCCCCTTGCATGGGTTCGCCAACTGCGTTTATATGACCATTATGGTTTTCTACAATTTTCTTAACTATGGCTAGTCCTATACCGGTTCCTTCATACAAATCCCTTCCGTGTAATTTCTGAAAAACACCAAAAATTTTCTCGCTGTGTTGTGGTTCAAAACCAATTCCGTTATCTCCAAAACTAATGTGACAATAATTGACATCTGTAGACAAGTTTTCGATTTTTAAATCCATACCATAAACCAAACGGCTTTTAATATTGATTTCTAATGGCGTTTCTGTTTTGGCAAATTTGATGGCATTATGAATCAGGTTTTCCATTAACTGAACAAACTGAAAAGGGATTACTTTGGCCGTATCATGAAAATCAGTAATAATGGTAGCTCCTTTTTCGTTTAAATTTTCGTTTAACGCCTCTTTTACATCGTTAATTATAGCATTAAGATCAACCGTTTCATACCTTCTGTCTACAAGTGTTGCACGTGAGAAGGTAAGTAGACTGTTAATCAGTTCACGCATTCTGTTGCAGGCATAAAGAATCCTGTCGAACTTTGTCTTTCCATCTTCTGATAAATTGCCATATTCATTAGACATAATGAGATTTGCAAAGGTCTGAATTTTTCGCAGTGGTTCCTGAAGATCATGGCTTGAGATGTATGTAAAAGCATCCAACTCCATGTTTTTCTTTTTCAGTTCTTCGGCATGTTTTTCTATCGCTGCATATTGAGATGCAAGTTCCTTATTGGTCTTTAGAATAATTTCGTTAAGCGCATGCGTTTCTTCTTCTTTCTTTCTTAATTCCTGGTTTTTTCGGAACAATTCGGTAAAAACCATCACTTTTGCCTGCAAGATTTCTGGCGACAAAGGTTTAATCATATAATCAACCGCGCCGGACTGATACCCTTTGAAAATGTATTCATTGGTATTCATATTGGCGGTTAAGAAGATAATGGGAACGTGTTTTAGTTTTTCACTTTGGCGAATTAATTCGGCTGTTTCAAAACCATCCATCAATGGCATTTGAACATCCATAAGGATAATTGCAAAATCCTGGTTTTTTAGCAGGATCCGCAAAGCATCTTTCCCCGATGTCGCTTCAACAAACTGATAACCACGGTCAGCCAGGATGACTTGTAAAGAAAGTAGGTTTTCTTTTTTATCATCGACTATTAAGATTTTAATTGCGTCTCCCATTCTTATTTTGCATTGAATATAAAATTATTATTTAAGCCACACGCGCATAAGCGACGACAACTGCTCAACATTTACGGGTTTCGTCATATAATCTGAGGCACCCGATTCTATACAACGCTGTCTATCGCCCTTCATTGCTTTTGCTGTTACGGCAATAATGGTAAGATCCTTATGTTTAGCATCTTTTCGAATGCGTTTCATCGTTTCATAACCATCCATTTCGGGCATCATAATATCCATCAGGACAATATCAATGTCTTTCTTTTGATTCAGAATATCGATTGCTTCCTGACCACTTTCGGCACTAATTACATCCAATCCATATCGCTCGAGAGCTGTTGTCAATGCGAAAAGATTACGTACATCATCATCTACTAATAAAACTTTTTTACCCGGCAATACATCTTCTTTCAAATAAAATGATTCGATGATTTCTTTCATTTCATTAGGAAGTTCTTTATGAACACGATGCATAAACAAAGCAGTCTGATCAATCAATTCTTCCATCGAACCAGCGCTTTTCGTAATAATACTATGAGCAAATCTGTTCAGTTTTAGCCTTTGTTTTTTTGTAACATCACCAGCTGAATGTATAATAATAGCTGTTTCCTGTCCGGCAATATTATTCTCCAAATCCGTAATGATCTCAAGACCATCTGCATCTGGTAAAACCAAATCTAAGATAATACAATCAAATGATTTTTCCTGTATTAATGCAACTGCTTCTTTCGCCGTTTTAGCACTGGATATTGTAATATCATCTCCGTCAATAGCATTTATTATTCGGCTCAATTCAAGTTCATTATCATCTACTACTAGCAGATTTTTTATTTTTTTATTTTTAAAGTCATGAATATCATTAAAAAGATAAGACAGTGAATCGTTCTTAACCGGTTTTAAGAAAAAGTTCCTCGCACCACGTTTAAGTCCTTTATTTCTCTCGTCTTCACCAGAAATAATGTAAACCGGAATATGGCGTAAATTAAAATCCGTTTTCAATCTGTCCAGAATTTTCCATCCACTGCTGTCCGGCATATTTAAATCCATTGTAATGGCATGCGGATGAAACTGATTAATAAAATCAATCACATCATTTCCTTTTGTGGTTACAATTGCTTTAATTCCGTTGAGATGTGCCTGCTCCAGCATAATTCTCGCAAATGTCAGATTATCTTCTGCGATCAATAATACTTTGTCTCCAGGCTTAATATCGGTTCTGTCATCGCCTATTTCATCCACAAAAA
Source organism: Flavobacterium sp. GQ95 (assembly GCF_059758655.1). Taxonomy (NCBI): domain Bacteria; kingdom Pseudomonadati; phylum Bacteroidota; class Flavobacteriia; order Flavobacteriales; family Flavobacteriaceae; genus Flavobacterium; species Flavobacterium sp. GQ95. The sequence goes on along the minus strand of NZ_JCAXEB010000005.1, from coordinate 146,031 downwards.
ACAAATCAATATCAGATCGGTTGAATTTTTCAGAAGGCAATGATTTGATACGGCCTTTTACATCTGTTTCTTCTTCTACATCAATATTTTCTATTTCAGAAATATCTACATACTGCAAAGGAAGGAAAAGTGTAAATTTACTTCCGATATTCGTGTCGCTTTCCAGTTCAATACTTCCTCCCAATAAATCTGAAAGCCCACGGCTGATTGATAATCCCAAACCAGTTCCACCATATTTACGGCTGGTTGAACCTTCGGCTTGTTGGAAAGCTTCAAATATGATGTTTTGTTTTTCTTTGGAAATTCCAATTCCGGTATCCGAAATCTCAAAGGCAACAACTGCTTCTGCTTTATCGAGACTAAGATTGGCCGTTTTCCAATTGTTATTGGCTTTGTATATTTTTAATTGCACTTCACCCTTTTCTGTAAATTTGAAAGAGTTCGACAGCAAGTTTTTCAAAATTTGATTTAATCGTTGTGAATCGGTTTCAATCAACTCCGGTAGTTCTTCATCCATGCTGATTTTAAAGCGTAAATGTTTGGCTGCCGCAATTGGATTAAAGGTTGATTCCACAAATCGGCTGATTTCATCAAAACTAATCGGATTGTAATCCACAGAAATATACCCTGATTCGATTTTCGAAAGATCCAGAATGTCATTAATCAACTGAATTAAGTCATCACCGCAGGAATTTATCGTTTTGGCAAACTGAATTTGTTTTTCAGAAAGATTTCCGTCTCTGTTAGCGATTAATTCGTTGGCTAAAATCTGTAAACTGTTAAGCGGTGTTCTCAACTCATGCGACATATTCGCTAAGAATTCCGATTTATATTTGGATGTTAAAGTCAACTGATCTGCTTTTTCTTCCAAAGCTTTTCTCGCTACCTCTACCTCTTGGTTTTTAAGCTCTACTTCTTCTTTTTGATTCGCTAGTAAGAATGCTTTTTCCTCCAGTTCTTCATTGGTGTTTTTTAGTACTTCCTGCTGACTTTTTAGCTCGCTTGCTAACGATTGAGATTGTACCAAAAGCTCCTCTGTTCTTGAGTTCGATTCAATTGTATTCAATACAATTCCGATACTTTCTGTCAATCCTTCAAGGAAATCTAAGTGTGTCTGACTGAATGTATCCAAAGATGCCAATTCTATAACGGCTTTTAATTGTCCTTCAAAAAGTACCGGCAAAATAATAACGTCCTGTGGTTTGGCATCACCCAAACCTGAATTGATTCGAATATAATCTTTAGGTACATTGCTCAGAATAATTCGTTCTTTTTCGATTGCCACCTGACCAATAAGTCCTTCTCCCATTGCATATTGCGTAGGCGAATTTTTTCTTTTGATGTAAGCATAAGAGGCAATCAGATTCAGTTTTGAGTCCTCAAAATTTTCATCTTCCTGCAAAATATAAAAGAGTCCGTGTTGTGCTGTTACAACCGTTGCCAGCTCAGAAAGGATTTTTCTGGTAACCGAATTAAGTTCTTTTTGTCCCTGAAGCATTTGGGTAAATTTAGCCAAATTCGATTTCAGCCAGTCTTGTTCCTGATTTCTTAAAGTTGTTGCTTTCAGGTTCGAGATCATCTGGTTGATGGTATCTTTAAGAGCCTCTACCTCCCCTTTTGCTTCAACACCAATAGTTCGTGTTAAATCCCCTTGTGTTACCGCAGAAGCCACTTCAGAAATCGCACGTACCTGAGTCGTTAAATTCGCCGCAAGTTGGTTTACGTTTTCTGTTAAGTTTTTCCATGTTCCGGAAGCTCCAGGTACATTTGCCTGACCTCCCAGTTTTCCTTCTGCTCCTACCTCACGCGCCACGGTTGTTACCTGATCTGAGAAGGTTGCCAGCGTATCAATCATTTCGTTGATCGTATCTGTTAATTGTGCAACCTCACCTTTGGCATCAATTGATAATTTTTGTTTCAGGTTTCCTTTTGCTACGGAAGTTACAACTTTCGCGATTCCACGAACCTGAGAAGTTAAGTTAGAAGCCATCAAGTTAACCGAATCCGTTAAATCTTTCCACGTTCCCGCAACCCCTTTTACTTCAGATTGCCCTCCCAGTTTTCCTTCAGTACCCACCTCACGTGCTACACGGGTTACCTCAGATGAAAACGAATTCAGCTGTTCCACCATCGTGTTGAAGGTATTTTTCAAATCCAGAATTTCTCCTTTTACGTCAACCGTAATTTGTTTCGAAAGGTCACCATTGGCTACTGCTTTAGTTACATCGGCAATATTACGCACCTGACCTGTTAAGTTAGAGGCCATCTGATTCACCGAATCTGTTAAATCTTTCCAGGTTCCGGCAACTCCGGGTACGAACGCCTGCCCTCCCAGTTTTCCTTCTGTTCCTACCTCTCTTGATACACGGGTTACTTCTGAAGCAAAACTTCGAAGCTGATCCACCATCGTATTTACTGTTTCTTTTAATTGAAGGATTTCTCCACGAACGTCAGCCGTAATTTTTTTCGACATATCTCCATTCGCAACGGCAATCGTTACCTCGGCGATATTACGTACCTGAGTCGTTAAGTTACCCGCCATCTGATTCACCGAATCGGTCAAATCTTTCCACGTTCCGGCAACTCCCGGTACATTCGCCTGACCTCCCAGTTTTCCTTCGGTACCTACCTCACGTGCCACACGAGTTACCTCGGAGGCAAATTCACGAAGCTGATCCACCATCGTGTTCAGGGTTTCTTTTAATTGCAAAATTTCCCCACGAACGTCAACGGTAATTTTTCGGGACATATCTCCATTTGCTACGGCAATCGCCACATCGGCAATATTACGTACCTGAGCAGTTAAGTTACCCGCCATCTGGTTAACCGAATCTGTTAAATCTTTCCAGGTTCCGGCAACTCCCGGTACATTCGCCTGACCTCCAAGCTTTCCTTCTGTTCCTACCTCTCTTGATACACGTGTTACCTCCGAAGCAAAGCCTCGAAGCTGATCCACCATGGTATTAATTGTATTTTTAAGTTCCAGGATTTCTCCTTTTACGTCTACTGTAATTTGTAATGATAAATCCCCTTTTGCAACCGCAGTGGTTACCTCGGCGATATTACGTACCTGGCCGGTTAAATTCGATGCCATTTGGTTCACCGAATCCGTTAAATCTTTCCAGGTTCCACCAACACCTTCCACCTGAGCCTGACCTCCCAGTTTTCCTTCGGTACCTACCTCACGCGCCACACGGGTTACCTCGGATGCAAATGAATTCAGCTGTCCCACCATCGTATTAATGGTGTTTTTAAGCTCCAGGATTTCTCCTTTTGTATCTACGGTAATCTGGCGTGATAAATCGCCTTTTGCTACTGCTGTGGTTACCTCTGCGATATTACGAACCTGACCTGTTAAGTTCGATGCCATTTGATTCACCGAGTCCGTTAAATCTTTCCAGGTTCCTCCAACACCTTTTACTTTTGCCTGACCTCCCAGTTTTCCTTCCGTTCCAACCTCAAGTGCCACACGCGTCACCTCAGATGAGAAAGAGTTCAGCTGATCCACCATCGTATTAATGGTTTTCTTCAACTCCAGGATTTCCCCTTCGGCTACAGCCGTAATCTTTTTCGATAAATCTCCATTGGCTACTGCGGTTGTTACCTCGGCAATATTACGAACCTGACCTGTTAAGTTCGATGCCATCTGATTCACGGAATCGGTTAAATCTTTCCAGGTTCCACCAACCCCTTTTACTTTTGCCTGACCTCCCAGTTTTCCTTCTGAACCTACCTCACGTGCCACACGGGTTACCTCGGCACCAAAGGAGTTCAGCTGATCCACCATTGTGTTGATCGTATTTTTAAGTTCAAGGATTTCTCCTGCAACGTTTACTGTAATTTTTTTAGATAAATCCCCTTTTGCTACCGCTGTTGTTACCTCGGCAATATTACGTACCTGACCCGTTAGATTCGATGCCATCTGGTTCACTGAATCGGTCAAATCTTTCCAAACCCCTCCAACACCTCTTACTTTTGCCTGACCTCCCAGTTTTCCTTCAGATCCAACTTCTACCGCCACACGCGTAACCTCAGAAGAAAACGAGTTCAGCTGATCCACCATCGTATTGATGGTATTTTTTAATTCTAATATCTCTCCTTTTACATCTACGGTAATTTTTTTAGATAAATCTCCTTTTGCTACCGCAGTTGTTACATCGGCGATATTACGTACCTGGCCGGTTAAGTTGGATGCCATCTGATTTACCGAATCTGTTAAATCTTTCCAGGTTCCTCCTACACCTTTTACCTGTGCCTGACCTCCTAATTTTCCTTCGGTTCCTACCTCTCTTGCCACACGGGTTACCTCAGAAGAAAACGAATTCAGCTGATCCACCATCGTATTGATCGTATTTTTAAGTTCCAGGATTTCTCCTTTTACGTCAACCGTAATTTTTTTAGATAAATCTCCTTTTGCTACCGCTGTTGTTACATCTGCAATATTACGTACCTGACCCGTTAAGTTACTCGCCATTTTATTTACAGAGTCGGTCAAATCTTTCCAAACCCCACCAACACCTCGCACTTTTGCCTGACCTCCCAGTTTACCTTCTGTACCTACCTCACGTGCCACACGTGTAACCTCCATCGAAAACAGATTCAGCTGTTTTACCATTCCGTTTACCTCTTTTGCAATTCTGAGGAATTCTCCCTGAAGCGGGTTTCCTTCGATAGAAAGCGGCATTTCCTGAGATAAATTTCCTTTTGCCACCGAGGTAATTACGTGGGCAATTTCGATAGTTGGGTGCACCAGATCTGAAATCAGCGTATTTACAGAATCGACACAGGAACTCCACGAACCACGAGCGCCATCAAGTGCAACCCTATTGGTTAGTTTTCCTTGTTTACCAATACTTTTTCCTACTTTTTGAAACTCAAAAACCATTCGCTCATTGAGGTCAATGATTTCATTTAAGGTATCGCAAATTGATCTTTTAATTCCATTCTGATCTGTTGGGAAACGTTGTGTGAAATTACCATTTTTAACTTTTATCAAAATCTTTAAAAACTCTGCGTCAGTCAAAATAGATTCCTCAGAATCTACCTTTTTGTCCCTTGCCGTTGAAGGTTTTTCTGTCAAAACAATCGGAAACTCAAGGACATCCTGAGATTCTTTCGTTTCAATTTCTTTTTTATTTTTCATATTCCCAACTTTTATCGAATAATTTAAAAAATCTGCCCCTTAATCTTTTACTAATCTACTATTTTTTACTATAAAAAACTTTGTTTTATATACCATCATCAAATAATATTTTCCTTAAATGAAATTGCACAAAAGCATCCATAGAATCGGAACGTTTTGTATTATCATTGTAATTCAAAGGTTTAATAATATAACCTGATATCCCTAATTTTTCTGCCGCAGTCCGATCATTTCCTTCTGAGGATGTTGTCATGATAAACACTTTTAAATCCTTTAGTTTTTTATCTTCTCTTAGTACTTTCAGGAATTCTATTCCGTTCATTCTTGGCATATTAATATCCAGCAAAATTACATCCGGAACTAATACTGCTTCAGTATCTCTAAGTATTTTTAACGCTTCGATTCCGTTATAAGCGGTGTGTAGTACATACTCGCTTTCTAATTTTTTCAAACATCGCTCGACACTTATCACATCCAGTTCGTCATCTTCAACTAATAAAATTGTGGGCTTTTTCATAACTTAATTGTTTCTCCATGTAAAAATGAATTCGGCACCTTCGCCCAATTTCGATTTAACTATTATAATTTCCTGTTGATCATCAATTATTTTTTTTACAATTGCGAGACCAACCCCGGTACTTTCCTGTTCATTTTGTTCCCGAAGTGTCTGAAATATTTCAAATATTTTCTGGTGATAATCTACCGCAATACCAATTCCGTTATCCTTTACTGAAAATTCATGCACTCCACCAAATGTAACGCAACTGATCTGAATCAAGCCATCCTGTTGCGGCGTATATTTTACGGCATTACTAATCAAATTGGCAAAAACCTGTTCCAATTTAATTCTCTCTGTAAAAAGATCCGGAAGTTTACCAATTTCAAGTTTGAAATTTCTCGGAACAATCGAATCTGCAATTTCGTGCACCAGGGCATTGGTGTCGATATATTCTGAAGGTGTTTTTAAGTTTAGGCGGGCATAATCCAGCAAACCATTAATGAGGGCTTCCATACGTCTGGTTTTTTGCGGAATAATCCTGAGATATCTTTTTAGTTCTGGCGATAACTCGTTTTCCATGTCTTCCTCTATCCAGCTTACCACATTGTGAATACCACGAATAGGTGCTTTAAGATCATGAGAAACTGCATAGGCAAATTTATTGAGCTCAGCATTTCTGTTTTTCAGCTCATGAATGTTTTTATCGAGTTTTCCTGACATTCTGTTTAGCGATGTTGACAGGGCAGTCAGCTCATCATTTCTAGTATCTTTTACTATAGTGAAATTTCCTTTAGAGATATTTTCGGCAAGACGAACCATCGAATTAATTCTTTTATTGGTTACATACATAATAAAGATAGTACTTAACAATCCGACGATGACGGTTAGCGTTAGGAATATAAATGAAAAAGTGTGTGCATATCTTAAAGAAGTGAGTAACATTTCTGTATGATGTTTTCTCTTTTTATATTCGATTTTATCAAATCGGGAAAATTTTTCGGCAATCGCGTCGTTTATTTTTTTTCCAACATGCCTTTTTAAAGAAGTATTGAATAAGGTTTTATACGAATCCGGCATTTCTTTTCTGGATTTTATCAATTCTTCAGAATATCGAACCCAATTAGCGTGAAGTGTACTGATAGAATCTAATGTGGCACGCTGGTCATTCTTATTTCCAACGCGAAGTTGCTGTTCTTTGATCAATGAAGGCACTTTTTTTAGTCCGATAAAATAAGAATCCAGAAAAGTATAATCATCAGTAAGCAAAAAACCTCGAAAAGCGCTTTGCATTTCGATTATAGCTTTATGCGTTTTATTAGAATTACGAATGATCTCTTCAGATCTGGCGAGAAACTGCGAGTTAAGCTGTACCTTTTTCGATAGCATATAATTCGTGTATGAGTCCGCAATGGACAACAAAATCACAAGAGTAAACGCAACTAGAATTTGAGTAGATAATTTCATCTAATTACAATTAAAGGACCATATACACGATTTGGCACTCGATTATCCCATAAAAATAATAAAAATAATAAAATCTTCCCTGAATATTTTCTTAGCATCATTTACACTGCTGAACCCTTTACGGCTACAATAATATTATAATTAATAACGGCTAAACTGAAAAAGTATATTGACTTAAAATTCGTTTTAAATCATTAAAATTGTTTGGTTTGGATATATAATCATGGGCTCCATATGATTTGGCTTCACGAATAATATCATCTAACTGCGAAGTCGAAAAGATAATGATGGGAATTTCTTTTAGTTCTTCTTCTTTTTTAATTTCAGTCATAAATTCAAGTCCTGACATGATGGGCATGTTAAGATCGAGAAAGATAACATCCGGGTTAATTTCTTTCTGCATCAATTTTCGCAATGCTTCTACCGGATCATAAATAGCAGTGTAGTTAGCGGCAGATACCGCTTCCAGTGCTTCCATGAATAATTCACAATCGTCTGAATCATCATCAATTTGTAGTATATTACTATACGTTATGCGTTTATTTGGCATTTCTGATGTGTAAAGTTCTTTCAATAATTCTAATTTTTTAAAATTAAAAATAGTTTATTTACTATTTTGACAGGCTTATAAATAGGAATGTCTAATTTTTCAATGAAAAACAAAAAATATAATTTAATCAATTAAAAAAAAGCATATTGATTGCTATAGCACTGGTTAAAATTGCAATTCGATTTTCATTTTCTGAATAATTTGTACTCATACTTACATTATAACTGCGATTCGATTTTACGAAATTCTTCATTCGTCCGGTCCATTTTTTATCGATAGAACCTATTTGTCTTTCTGTTGTATCATAAACAACAAAATTAGGTCCATGCCAGGCATCACGGATTTCGGCTATAACTTCATTTGAAGCATTTAAAACTTTGAACTCGGGTGTAAAAAAATTTCTTCTGTAAATTGTTCCAATCTTTTTGCCAAGTGCATCGTACAAAGTAATATCAGACACAAATGAGAAACTACGTTTTGCAATCGAAGATTCAAGTCCGCCGTTTGCATTCCTTATTTCTATCAAAAAAGGAAACAAAGTTTTACAGGGAATTAATTTTAATATTTTTTGCCTAAATGTTAGGTTCTGTTTTATACTTCCAATACGCTCACGTTTATCATTATAGATGTGATATTTTTTGCGTAAACTACTTATGTTATCAACAAAATAGTTATTTATTTCAAAGAAATCTGAATTCATACAATTAAGTTTTAATAGTTAAAAAAAAATAGGTTTCAAAATTTTGAAGATTTGTTTTTTAAATATTCAAGTATATGAATGTAATATGTAATTATTTTCAGGTTTTCAATTTGTGTTTTTGGCTTTATATCTATTCTTTTTAATTACAATTTCCATTTTGACTCAGTTTATCCAGGGTATTTAAGACAACAAAAGTGAACATATATATTTACTATCTCTTACATAATTTTATTTAAATGTTACAAGGTTTCAATCTTATCCTTCACTCAACTTTTAATTAGACTTAAATTTACTAAAAATAATACGCATTTCATCGAACATGGGAATTATGTAACTAAAAACAAAAATTATATAAAATCGTCTTTTGTCATCAATTTATTTTTATAAAAAATCAATAACTAAAACTTAACTTTTTTCCTATGACGAATTTAAACTTTAAGATTATTACCGGCGTAATCCTTTTAATAATTGCATCCATGAGTTGTAGTAAACATTGTTATGATGAGGACTATACAAGAGATTCAAATCTAAAGAAGCTATAACTCAGATTCTTTAAAAATATCTTCACCCCATCACAATGAAACTTAATATTAAATCAGGAAATTGTTATTAAACAAGTTTTTTATCTCTTTTCAAATGTATAAAAAATAAATATAATCCTACAATATGTAAAAAAACAAGGAAATAAACTATTTTATTTCCTTGAAAATATTTAAATTTACAAGAAGATCATTGATAAAAATCAAACCAAATAAGCTGCATATGAAGTATAAAAATATTTTGCAAATTGATGATGATTTTGATGATTGCGAATTTTTTCAGCAGGCGCTGGAAGGAGTGTCAACTGCTGCATATATGGCTCTTCATAATCCGATAGAAGCTTTACAAAAATTGGTTGACAAAGAAATAAAACCAGACTTGATTTTCCTTGATATTAATATGCCCCTGATGAGTGGTATTGAACTTTTGGCAGAAATTAAAAAAAGAGAGGCTATTAAAAATATTCCTGTCATTATATTTTCAACGGCTCCTATATCAGCAAATCTGGTAAAAACACTCGATGCAAAAGATTATGTAACTAAACCGAGTAATTTTAATGACCTCAAAAATATATTAAGAAGCATTTTATAATTAATTTTTGGTTGACAAAATTTATTAATTACAGGTAACAAATTAATAAAAAAGCCCGTATTATACAGGCTTTTTTTATTTTCTACGATTGATTCCATTATATTTTTTATGGTTTTATGGTATCAGTTGCAGTTTTGGGTCTTGTACTACTTTTCTTTTTAGTAGCAGGATGCTTTGTTTTAACTGAATCTGTCTTGTGCGTAGAAGATTTTGTAGTACTACTTTTTAAAATGGTGTCTGTACTTGTTTTAGCTTTTTTAGTTGTTTTAGGAGTTTCCTGTGCAGAGACCGTTCCAACAAAAAGAAGCATGGCTAATGTCATTAATAAATTTTTCATAATCTTGATTTTTAAATATTTATATTTTTTTAATACTTGTAATAAGACAAATTTTCAAAAGATTTTTGCGATTTATTTACATAGTTATAATTTAAAGGTTACATCATTTCCATAATTTTCTTAAAATGAAACACTTACCATATCTTTGATATAAGTAACAGCATATAATCCCATGAAAATTACTGATACAAAACACCCAAAAAAAGCAGAACAGAATTTCCCCGTTGTTGGCATAGGTGCTTCTGCAGGCGGATTAGACGCTATTAAAAAATTACTAACAGCAATACATCCAGATTCTGGAATGGCCTATATAATTCTGCAACATTTATCTCCTAATCATTCTGGAAGTTTATCTGATATTTTGGAGCAATACGCAAAAATACCTGTTCACGAGATTATAAATGTTATTAATCTTGTTCCGAATCATATTTATATTATTCCTGAAAATAATAATCTAATCGCACAAGACGGAGTATTAAAACTACATCAAAGAATACGTGGTGAAAGAAAAAATGCAAGTATTGATATTTTCTTTGAATCCCTGGCAGAAGTATATCAAAGTTTTACTATTGGTGTAATTCTTTCCGGAACTGCTTTTGAAGGAACTTTTGGATTTAAAAAAATAAAAGAAGTTGGCGGAACAACAATTGTTCAGAATCCTGAAACGGCAGAATTTAAAGGAATGCCACAAAGTGCCTTAGATGCAGATATTGTTGATTATGTTTTAGCGCCTGAACTTATTCCTCCGCAACTATTGGAAATACAAAAAAGTTATACAACAAATCATGCGTACACTAACGAAGAACATCTTCCAAAGAATGAAGAAGAAATATTAATGCAAATTATAAATCTAATTTTTCTAAGAACAGGAAATGATTTTCGTCATTATAAACAACCTACCATAAGAAGACGTATCGCCAGAAGAATGGTAATGAATGGGAAAGAGAGTCTACAGGATTATTATTTCCATCTTCGAAATGATAAAGTAGAACAAAATTTGCTTTTTAATGACTTTCTTATTCCTATTACGTATTTTTTTAGAGATCAAAACTTTTTTAATGCTCTGCCAAAACTGGCATTCCCACAATTAATTAAAAATTCAGTCAATAACAATTTACGTATCTGGGTTGCCGGATGTGCCACTGGCGAAGAAGCTTATTCATTGGCAATAGAGCTTCATGAATACTTATCAGAGAGAAACAACGATTTAAAAGTTCAGATTTTTGCTTCTGATATTTCAGAAAAATGTATTTCAAAAGCGAGAGCTGCCATTTATTCTGCTCAGGATGTACAACAAATTTCACAAACCAGATTGCATCATTATTTCACCAAAATTGATGGTCATTATCATATTAATAAAGTTATCCGGGACATGTGCATTTTTGCCGTACACAACTTTATAAAAGACCCTCCTTTTGCCAGAGTAGATTTAGTTTCTTGTAGAAATGTGCTTACATACCTCGATTCATTTTTACAAAATAAAGTTTTAAACTCGTTTCATTATTCCCTTAAAAACGAAGGAATTTTGTTTCTTGGAAAATCTGAAAACATTCGTAATGGAAAATATATATTTACAACTCTCTCAAAACCTGAAAAAATATTTGTTCGCAAACCTTCTGATGAAAATTATTTGCCAGATCCTTTGGAATATGCCAATGTAGATAAGAGTGAAGAGATCTCAGATAAAAAGAAATCTCAGGAATTGCGAATTAAGGAACTGGAAAATGAGTTAGCTGAAGCTCATAAAACGCTAAAAAGAATAAGCCTAGAACTTGAAACGGCTACGGAACAATTACAGTCAAATGATGCCGAATTATTGTGTGTAAATGATGAATTAATGAATCGTCAGGAACAACTCATTTCAATGCGGAATTATTCTGAATATATTGTCAATGTTATTCGTGAACCTTTGTTAATTATTGATCAGGATTTTTTTATAAAAAGCGCAAATCCGGCATTTTATAAATATTTTGAAACCACACAAAAAGAAACAGAAGGCCATTCTTTTTTTGAAATTGGTGACTGTCAGTGGGATATTCCTGAATTTAAAGAATTGCTTTTAAAAACGCTTGTTGAAAAAGATATTGTAGAAGATTTTAAAATCGACACCATTTGTACTGGTCTCGGTAAAAAAATTATGATTGTCAATGCTCGTCGCATTATGAATACACAATCATCGGGAATGATACTTCTCGCCATTGAGGATGTTACAGATCTTATCACAACCCACAACCTATTAACTAAAAAGAATCTGGAACTGGAAAAATATAATGACCAATTAGAAACTATTAGTTCTGCAGCAAGTAATGATTTGCAGGAACCACTTCGTAAGATTCAGATGTTTTGCAACAGAATCATTGATCATGAAAAAAATTTGACAGAATCTGGCATTCATAATCTCGATCGAATTCAAGTTATTTCAGGCAATATGAGCCAATTAATTGAAGACCTAATTACTTATTCGAGAATTAATTTTATTGAAAAAGCGTATAAAAAGATCGATCTGAATGTACTTTTAAAGAAAGTAATTACCGATTTAAAAGATCGCATTCTGGAAAAAGAAGCACTCATTACTATTTCATCTCTACCTCAGGTAAATGTTATTCCGTCACAAATGCAACAGTTATTCATCAACTTGATTGTTAATGCCATCAAGTATACAAAAGACGATGCGATTCCTCAAATTAAAATTGAAGCGGAACAGCCATCGAAAGCAGAAATAGTTAAAATTGGTGGGGGTCCGGAAATTAATTATACGAAAATTAATGTTATCGATAATGGTATTGGTTTTAATAGTGATTTTGAAGACAAAATTTTTGATCCGTTTTACAGATTGCACAGTAACGATCAATATAGCGGAAGTGGTCTTGGTTTAACTATAGCTAGAAAAATTATATCCAATCACCATGGTTTTATTATAGCAACAAGTAAGATTAATCATGGCAGTACATTTTCTGTTTACATCCCATTGTAAACAAATTTTTATCTCCTTAATAATAAAGATGCTAATTCAGATCAGCATCTTTTTTTTGGACTTAAGTGAAACATCCTGAGTTGAGACAAACTATCAAACCACTGATAATTACACAATTACAAACTAAAATTTTGTAAAAAAAACTATTAGTACAGTTTTAAATTTGGATTACAATATTAGATTATTAAAAATGAATTTAAAATTCAGACAATTTAGAATTGATTTGTACTTCCGGTATTCATAATAACTTTTTTCATCACAAATAAGAATTAGTAAAACTGTACCGGAAATTTCGGATACTGATACCAGGAAGTACATTTTCAAATTCAAAACATAAACATCTGAAATTATAAAATTGCAAACTTATTATTAATTAAAACTAATTATTATGAACACTTCAAATCAAAAAAGCGGTAGCACTACAAGTGCAAAAACTTCGGACAGAAAATCTGATTCTAAAGGAAGTACTTCAAAAAGCACTACAAAATCAAGTAGCGATGATAAAAAATCGGTTTCAAAAAAAAATTAACTTTTTTAAACAAAAAACTCAAATATGAGAACAGAAAATCCGGAAAATTACGGTCAGTCTGACCGTGATTTTCATTTTAGCGAATCAGTAGTTACAGATCCTCCTCAGTCAGATGAAAATTCTAGTTATGTTGATGAATACGAAAGCAATAAAACTGACACTGATTATGATCCTAATGAGGAAATCGTTAATGAAGAAGATTCTATTACAAATGATCAGGATAATTTAGATCAGGAATTTTTAGATGCTTTAGAAGAAGATGAGGATAAGGAAATATACGATGATCAAAATAATCTTGACAAAGGCGATCCTAATGCTTATGATGATGGAACCCCTGATGTAGATGATCTCTATGAAAACGAAGATGCAGATGATGATCTGGAAGACAATAATCTAAATGACCTGGAAGGTGATCATCTTAATAATCCGGATCTGGACAGGGAAGAACAGAATATCCGAAATAAAGATTCATCAAAAGTTGACTAGTCTCTCGCTAACAAATAAATCTAAAATCATGGAAAATATTTTTAACCCAGAAAACATAGAAAATTTTGGAGAAACCTTAGAAAAGAAATTTTCAAGTCTTTCTTCAAATACATTTCTTTGCGCTGGAGCCGGCTCTTTGTTTCTGGCAGCGACTTTAAAACTGGCAGGAAAAGGTCAGGCCAGTTCATTCTTTGGAAAATGGGCTTTTCCGTTATTAGCTATTGGATGTTATAAAAAGTATTCAAATTCTTCTGTTTCTAAAACCAATGAAAAGAAGGAAGAAGAAAAAGAAAAGCAAATAGATAATGATCCAATTGCGAGTACTTAATAATAATTGATGTGTTTCATCTATTTTCAATAATTCAATGACAATAGATGAAACACATTCATTTAGTACTCAAAAAATAACTTGTTATGGATCTTTAAAATTATTCTTCAGATAATAATAGTCTCAATTGCCTCAATATCGGCTATGGACTTTATTTTAGTTATGCAAGTTTATCCTATTTCTTTAACTATGCTTTGTTACCAATGCTTATTTAGCTCCAAAGTGACTTACAATACAAATTCAAAGAATTCTACAATTGATAAAACAAAAAATGGTGCCTATCAAGGCACCATTTTTTGTTTTTATTGATTTAAATATTATTTCTTGTCAATTTTATAAAGTCGGCCCTGATCTGTAACTGCATATAAAGCGCCGTCATTTCCTTGTGTAATATCTCTAAAGCGTTGTCCTTCGCCTGCCAACAGCCTTTCTTCACCAACAACTTTATTATTATCTATGGCTAAACGAACAATATGCATACCGCTTAAAGCTCCAATAAATAGATTATTTTGCCATTCAGGAACACGATTACCGGTGTAGAAAGTCATTCCGCTTGGCGATACTACCGGATCCCAATAATAAACAGGTTGCTCCATACCATCTTGTTTCTGAATTCCTGCTCCAATTGCTGGCCCATCATATTCAATTCCGTATGTAATAGTAGGCCATCCATAATTTGCACCTGCTTTCAGGCGATTAATTTCATCACCTCCTCTTGGTCCATGCTCTGACAACCAGATTTCGTTGGTAGATGGATTAAGTGCCAATCCTTGAGGATTTCTGTGGCCAATACTATATAATTCCGGTAACGCTCCGGCCTGCGTAAAAGTTGGATTACCTGTTGCTGCCTGACCGTTTTTGTTTATTCTGATTACTTTTCCTAGTGCCGCTGTAACAGATTGTGCTAATGGTCTTGTTTGTAGTACAGATCGCTCTCCGGTACTCACAATTAAATTTCCGGTTTGGTCAAAAAGTATACGGCCGCCGTAATGCAAATTACTCGGATTAGCCGGATTAGCGCGATAAATTACGACCGCTCCTTCTATTGTTTTTTCATCTGCTGATAATTTTCCTTTGGCAACTGAAGTTTGATTTCCTCCTGTTGATGCTTCAGAAAAAACCCAGTAAATCATTCGGTTTGACGAAAATTCAGGATCAAGACACAACCCTAACAATCCGCCTTGTCCTGCCGGATTCACTGTTGGAATACCTGTAATTGGAGCACTTACTTCTCCGGCAACAGTAACAATACGCATCGTTCCGGCTTTTTGAGTAATCAGTAATCTTCCATCCGGAAGACTTTTTACACCCCAGGGAGCAGTTAGTGCCGAAGTAATAACTTTTCCTTCATAACTAGTATTCGTTTGTAAACCCCCAATTCGCGTTTGACCAGAAAAAGCAGGAGTATAAGTTGTATTAGCTGGATTGTTTTCTACCGGATTTGTCGGTGTTCCCGGATCTGGATTTGTAGCGGGATTATCGTTAGAGCAGCTACAAGCAATTAGCAGGGCGCTCGAAAAAATGGCAATATAGTTAAAGTGTCGCATTGTATTTAGTAGGTTAAAGGTTAATATTAAAATTATTTGGTAATAAAATTCCACACGAAGTTCTAAAATAAAATGTAGAAAATCTTACATAATTAATCGTAAAACTTATACAATTTATTGTAAGTCAGTATAAATAATTTATTAGAGTGTTCTAACGGATGAAACCGTTGGCTATGTTTTTAAACAAATCTACGAAAACATCATTTATAGCCTAAGATTCAACCTTGATAGTCAAAATTCGGAAACAGAAAATAAATAATATTGGTCTTACCAGTTGAAACCGTTGGTTAACTTTAAATGTATTATTTACAATAAAATCTGATAATTATGAAATCGTGAGACAGAATCTTATAAAAAAATTCCTCTTTTTCAATTCTATATTTGTTGTATTGACCATTATAAGCAATTACTTAAATTTTTTAAGCTATTATTTTTTATAGTTTGAGCCAGTTCACTCATTTATCTAACTCATCAATTCTAACCTATGTCACTTTCCAAATACAATAAAAAAAGAGATTTTAAGCAAACACAGGAACCCAAAGGTAAAGTTGAAAAATCAGTAAATAAATTGATTTTTGTGGTGCAAAAGCATGCAGCCTCACATTTACATTATGATTTTAGGCTGGAAATGGATGGTGTTCTTAAAAGTTGGGCAGTCCCAAAAGGACCTTCAATGGATCCTGATATTAAGCGTCTTGCTATGATGGTTGAAGATCACCCGTACAGTTATAAGGATTTTGAAGGTACTATTCCAGCTGGAAATTACGGTGCCGGAAATGTCATTGTCTGGGATAACGGAACTTATACTCCATCAGAAAAAACAGCATCACCTGAAAAAACGTTATTGGCGAATTTAAAAAAAGGCCGTTTGAGTTTTGTCCTTAATGGCGAAAAACTTAAAGGTGAATTTTCATTGGTAAAACTAAATGGAAAACAGGAAAATGCCTGGTTATTAATCAAAAAAAATGATAAATATGTTAACGATAATGACATATTACAAAAAGATAAATCGGTTATTTCTAAAAGAACTTTAGATGAATTGGGAGAAAAAGCTAGTGAAATAGTTACGACCTCCGATGAAGAAAAGCAAACCGAAAAAACAGCTAAAAAGGCTGGTAAACCTGCTGAATTCATTAAGCCCATGTTAGCCACAATTACTGATAAGGCATTTGATGATGACGATTGGATATTTGAAAATAAATATGATGGTTACAGAACTATTGCAGTTATCAACCCAAATGATGATGTTGAATTATACAGTAGAAATGAAATTTCTTTCAATACTAGTTTTAAACCCATTGCAGAAGAATTAAAAAAAATTGATCATGCGGTTGTGTTAGATGGAGAAGTTGTAGTTGAAGATGAAAAAGGCAAAGCAAGTTTTCAATTGCTTCAAAATTACCTTAAAACGGGTTTTGGAAACCTAAAATATTATGTATTTGACTTACTGAGTCTAGACGGAAATCTTGTCACTAAATTGTCTACTCTTGACCGAAAAGAACTATTGAAAATTTTATTTAATAAATATAATTTTTCAAATATTTTTTATGCCGGCCATACTATTGGCGATGGTATAAAACAATTTGAACTCGCTACCAAAAATACTGACGAAGGTATTGTTGCTAAAAAAGCTGACAGCATTTATCTATCGGACAAACGCAGTCATGACTGGCTTAAAATTAAAACAGCCAATCAGGAAGAAGCGATTATCATAGGAATTACAGAGCCCAAAAATTCAAGAAAGCATTTTGGTGCCATCTTGATGGCACAATATTATGGAAAAAGACTTCAATATATCGGAAAATGCGGAACAGGTTTTACGGAACAAATACTTGAGGAATTGTACACAAAACTACAGCCCTATTTTATTGCCGAATCTCCTTTAAGTGAAAAAACAGGACTACGAGATACCATTCAATGGGTAAAACCAAAATTAGTTTGTCAGATAAAATTTTCTGAATGGACAGATGATAAACGCCTCAGACATCCTGTATATCTTGGTCTGAGAATAGATAAAAAACCGAATGAAGTCTTTTTACCAACGAATATTAAAAATCCAACTGAACTAAAAGAAGAAGAAAAAATGGAAGATACTAAAAAAAATAAATCAGAGGATGATTATGATTTAAAAGTGGGCAAAACAGTACTTCATCTAACTAATCAGAATAAAATTTATTTTCCTGATGATAAAATTACCAAGGGAGATGTTGTTCAGTATTATAATGAAGTAGCTGATATGATGCTTCCCTATTTAAAAAACAGACCACAATCGATGAACCGTTTTCCTAACGGAATTGATGGCACTAGTTTTTATCAAAAAGAAGTAGATGTAGAAAAAAGTCCGTCTTGGCTCAAAACAAAGAAAATCTTCTCTGAATCAAATGATGCTGATATAAACTATCTTATTTGTAACAATAAGGAAACCTTGCTTTATATGGCCAATTTAGGCTGTATTGAAATCAATCCCTGGAATTCTACCATTCAGCATATTGATAATCCGGATTGGCTCGTTATTGACATTGATCCTGATAATCAAGATTTTACTGAAGTTGTAAAAACAGCTTTAACCGTAAAAGAAGTCATGGATGAATTAGAAACCGAATGTTTGTGCAAAACTTCAGGATCTTCCGGACTCCATGTTTATATTCCGTTAGGAGCACAATACGATTACGATTCAACAAAAATTTTAGCCGAATTAATAGCGAAAGAAGTTCAATCGCGTTTACCGGATACAACAACATTAGAACGTAGCATCAAAAAAAGAGACCGTAAAATTTATATTGATTATTTACAAAACAGACGTGCTCAGACTTTGGCGGCGCCGTATTCTGTTCGTCCTAAACCAGGTGCAACTGTGTCAACTCCTTTGGAATGGAGTGAAGTAAATGACACCTTACATCCATCGCAATTTACTATAAAAAATGTATTAAACCGTTTTGAGAAAAAAGGTGATCTATGGACGCCCGTTTTACAAAAAGGAGCTAACGTTAAAAAAATCATTAAAAAAATTGAAGATCGCAGCAAAGGCTAAGAAGACTTTTTCTTCTTAGTTTCTAAACTTGCTTTTAGCATTTCCATAAGATCGTCTGATTGTTTATGAACCACTTTAAGTTCTGCCGGTTTTTTGGTTATTTTTCCTTTGGCTTTCTTTTTAATGATATCCAAAAGTTTAGCGGTATATTCATCTTTGAAACTACTGATGTCAAATTTTTCGGTAAGCTGATCAATTAATTTTTCAGCCATATTAATTTCTTTCGCGCTGGTTTTGGCAACTGGAGGAAGTTTTAATTCGGATGGATCTCTAATTTCCTGTTCAAATCGGATTCGGTTTAAAACAATAACATTTTTATACGGTTTTAAAATCGCCAGACTTTCTTTATTTCGGAGAACAAAACTGGTTACCCCTACTTTTCCAGATTCTGCAAGTGCGTCACGAAGCAAAGCATACGCTTTCATTGCGCCTTTGTCGGGTTCCAAAAAATAAGGCTGCTCATAATAAATACTGTCAATGTCTTTTTCAGCAACAAAACTTTGAATATCTATCGTTTTTGTTTTGACTGCATCGGCAGCCTGAAAATCTTCAGCTTCCAGAATTACATATTTGTCTTCAATTTTATAGCCTTTAATAATATTTCCATATGCTACTTCCTTACCTGTACTTTCATTAAATCTTTTAAAAGTAATGTTCGAATGATCTTTTGCATCCAGCATATCCAAATCGAGATTACTTTCCTGTACGGCTGAAAATAATTTTACGGGAATATTTATTAAACCAAAACTGATTGAACCTGTCCATATTGATCTCATGATTTCACAATTTAAAAACTAACTTAAAATTAAACTCAGAGTGCACATTATCTCTTATAGGATCTCGGGAATCTTTTATAAAATAACGAGTCGTAAAAACGCTTAAAATTCTATAAGATTTCTTATTTTTTCTATAATTCGTACTTTTTGAATAAACCGTAAATTTATTTTTCATGAAAATTATCAATATGGAAAAGTTTATTCAGGACATTTTTAAGCACGTAGAAAATTATTATTACAGCCTTGTTGATTTAACTCCAAAACTTTTATTGGCTATACTTACCATCCTCATATCATGGTTTATTGCAACCAGAATCGGGCTTTTTGCAGACCTCAGACTAAAGCGGAAAATGGACGATCCTTTGCTTGCTACTTTTATTGCCCGATTGATTAAATATATTCTTTTGATTATTGGATTATTATTCATGTTCCGAATTATTGGCCTTACCGGAGTTGCCCAGAGTATTTTGGCCGGAGCCGGAATTTCTGCTTTCATCATCGGTTTTGCCCTTAAGGATATTGGAGAAAATTTTCTCGCCGGAATACTACTTGCGTTTAAAAGACCTTTTTCAATAGGAGATATTATTGAAAGCAATGGTGTAAAAGGTGAAGTCCTTACCTTAAACTTGCGTGATACCGAAATCAAAAGTGATAATAAAATTATCTATATTCCGAATGCATTGCTGATTAAAAGTACCTTAATCAACTATAGCAGTGGCGGTTTTTTGCTGCAATCTTTTACAGTTGGCCTTGAATATGGATCAGATTATAACCGTGCCATTTCATTGGTGAAAGATGTTCTCAAACGCAATGACAAAGTAAGTGACAAAGATCATGATGATGCCGCCGTTATTACAGATGTTACTGCTGCAATTGTACAATTAAACATTCGCTATTGGGAAGAAACAAGTACCAAGAAAAATGATTCAGAAAACCGTTCTAAAATTATAGCTGAGGTTTTGAATACCTTGAAAGAGAATGGATTTGTGCTGAAATAAAAAAGGCTATCTGAATAAATATCTTTTCTTAAAATTATTTGCATTTAAAATTTTATATTCTCATTAATTCTTCGCAGACATATATAAATATCCAGTTTTACTTACTGGTTCATTCAGATATGTGGTGTAAGTTATGACATAGAAATAAGTTCCGTCCGGCAATCCTTTTTGCTTATTGATGGTGACCCTTCCTTCAGAAATACCTCTAAACGCTACTGCATTATTATCATAGTTATAAGCATCATAAACCAGAACTCCCCAACGGTCATAAATTTGTACATATGCGTTAGCATAACATTCTATGCCATCTATTTTAAAGACCTCGTTTTTACCATCACCATCTGGAGAAAAGGCATTGTGAATCGTGACTTTACAAGCGTTTAAAGAAAGAATTGTAGGGTTATCTTCTGAAATAGAGTGGTCATCAGAAAGATCTTTTACTGTTAATCCATTTGTGCTCAAGGCAGTAACCTCAGCCTGATTTTCTACGAGACCTGCGTCAATATCAGCTGCGGTTAGCACATAGTTGCCAATAAAAGCAGTAGTATTGCTTTCTTCCTGTTTCAGGCTGATCGGATCTTGGGAAATGGTAATTCCGGGTTTAGAATCTTTTACAACAATGTTTACTAAGTCAACATTTCCCGTATTGGTAAGTGCAAAGTGGTAGGTCAACGTCTCTCCTATTTCTGCATAACCATTTTTGTTTTCATCATTAAATAGTGCTGTTTTAACCAGCGCTATTGAAGGTCGTAACGTCAAATCAATAACGGTCGGATCATCATCGCCGAGTAATATAGGATCAGTACTATCTGAAACAGCTGTAATAGGTTTTCCTTGTGGATCATCACCAATCGCAAGAGCGGTATTTATTACTTCTCCATTCGCAACATCGCTTGCTTTTACAATATAAGAAGCCGTCGCAGTTCCTGTTGCACCAGGAGCCAATGTGCTTGGTGTTACCTGTATTGAACTTGTAGTCAACATCGGATCGGTTATTATAACATTCGTAAGATATACGTTTCCTGTATTTCTAACTGTGAAGCTATAATTTATTAGAGAACCAGCATCTCCGTTTCCAGTTAACTGTCCTCCTTTAATTAAAGTTAAATCTTTAAACTGAATAACTGGCGTTACCGTTGGATCATCATTCCCAATAAGTGTCGGATCATTGCTGTCTGATAAATCCTGAATAGCAGTTCCAACGGCAGGCTGAGCCCTAACCAAAGCCTGATTGACAACAAATCCTGCATTGATATCAGCTTGTGTTACTATATAAGTTCCTGTATAATTGGTTGTATTAAACTGTCCTACTGCCAATGTTGCTATTGGGGTTCCAACAATAGTTGCTTTTGGATCTGTAACCGTAACATTAGTCAAATCTATGGTTCCTGTATTTGTAATGCGGAATGAATAGCGAATCAATTCTCCCGGTTGCGCATAACCATCGCCATTAGTATCAGAGAAAACACCTTGTTTAACCAATGTAATTCCAGGTTGCGAAACCGAAATTTTAATGATTGCCTGATCACAATTGACAGCATTCAGATTTTCGCAGATCGAATAAACAATTGTATATATTCCGGCTGGTGTACCGGCCGGAACACTTACCAAACCTGTTGTTGTATTCAGTATCGGAACTACTGCTCCGGAAATAGGATTTGCAGGAGACAAAATCGTTATTTTAACCTGAGATAAAATTGGAGCCACATTCTCTAATAAATCATTCGTTAAAACATTTACCACATTGGCAGCTCCGTCTAAACCATTGATTCCGGTTGCGGTATCGTCATTGGCTATAATTGGCCCTGAAATAACCGTTACAATTATATCTGACTGACTGCAATTTATTGGATTTAAATTCTCGCAAATAGAATAATGAATGGTATACGTTCCACTTGAAGTGCCTGCCGGAACATTTACCTGTCCTGAAATAATATCTAATATTGGTATCGGGCCAGCATTAATTGACGTCGCTGGTGTCACAACTCCAATAGTAATTTGAGATAATTGAGCTGCGACTCCATTTAAATTATCATTCGTAATTGCATTTACAACATTGGCCTGACCATTAAAACCATTTATGTTTAGAACAGTATCACTATTGGCCTCAATTACCGTTGCAGTAACCGTAATAAAAATCGTTGCATCATCAAAATTTGACGGATTCAAATTCTCTGCAATCCTGTATTGAATAGTATATAATCCAGCTGGAGTTTGCGGAGGAACATTTATGATTCCGGTTACGGGATCTAAAACAGGAATATTTGGATTTCCGTTAATAGGATCTGCCGGATCTAAAATTGTAGTGGTGATTTGGCTGCTATTTATAGCAACTACTTTTGCTTTTTTAGCTTCAATTGAAGAATCATTAAAAGAGTCATTGTCTAAAACATTTAATGCATTTGGATTTCCAATATAACCGTTGACAATGATATCAATATCATTATTAGCAATGATTTTAGCCGCATTTACAATAACAATACTATTTGCTTCGCTACAATTTGTTGGATTCAGTTTTTCGCAAATGCTATAGTGAATTGTATACGTTCCTGCTGAAGTTCCTGCAGGTACATCTACACTTCCTGTTTCGGTATTCAGAACCGGAACCGGATTTCCTGCAACATAGTCTATTGGAGTTGCGGTATTTAATGAATTGATATTTATTTCAGTCAATTGAACTGTCGCTCCGTTTAGCAAGTCATTTGTAATTGCATTTATAACATTGCTTGCACCTATATACCCATTAACATTGGTTGTTGTATCATCAAGAGCAAGAATTGGTGTTCCAATAATTTTAATATAGACAGTTGCATCATTACAATTGGTTGAATTTAGATTTTCGCAGATGTGATATTTAATCTCATAATTTCCTGCTGGGGTGCCTGCCAGAATATGTACTTTTCCAGTTAAAGGATCAAATATTGGAACTGGTCCGTTATTAATTGGCATTGCAACACCATCAACCATTATAGTAATATTACTTAAACTGGTTGGCGCCCCGTTCAGTGTGTCATTTGCTAAAACATCGATCGCATTATTTGTTGCAATATACCCGTTACTATTTGCTAAAATATCATCGTTGGCTTCTATAACAAGTGGATCAACTATAATTGTAACGGTAGCTGTATCATTATTGCTCATGGTTGATACTTCCCGAAGCGTGTATGTAATTGTATATTCACCCGGAGTTGTTCCTGCCGGTACATTAACAATACCTGTTGCAGCGTCTAATGCTGGTAATGCTCCTCCCTTTATTGCTGTTGCCGGAATAACATTGGTAATAAGTACAGCTGCCGGATTAACTAAAACTCCGTTTAAAGTATCATTATCTAAAACATTAATAGCATTTGTTGTCCCAACAAATCCATTGATTCCAGAAGTCTTATCATTAACTGCATCTATTGGTGCAGGAATCACTCTAATTTTAATCACAGCTTCATCACAATTAAATGGATTTAATTTGCCGCAAATTTTATAAACAATAAAGTATTCTCCCACATGTGTACCTACCGGAACATCTACATTTCCTGTCACAATATCAAATAAAGGAACCGGAGCACCGTTGATAGTAGCTGGTCCGGAAACTAATGTACCTCCGGAATTCAAAATTGTGACAGGATTGCCATCTAAAGTATCATTATCATAAGCGTTTAATACATTATTTGCCCCTGTATTTCCGTTAATATTATCTACAAAATCATCATTTGCAACAATTGGTGGCGCTATTACAAGAACAGTGATAGTTGCTTCATCGCAATTTAAAGGATTTAACCTGTCACAGATTGCATATTTAATTTGATAAGTTCCCGCGGGCGTTCGTTGCGGAATAGTAACCAGTCCGGTTGCAGGCAAGAAGAAAGGAACTACACCACCATCAATTGGTGTTGCAGGAGATACAACAGTACTTATTACTAAATTAATATCACTTAAAAATGCTCCGTTATATTTGTCATTGCTGGTTAAAGCATTCACTACTTCTGGTGCACCGGGAAAACCCTCTACATTAGAAATTAAATCATCTTCGGCTTCAATTTGAGGCGCATCTACAATAACTACAATTATTGCGTGGCTACAATTGGCTGGATTTAATTTTTCGCAAATTTCATATTGAATTGTATAAGTTCCTGCCGATGTTCCAGCGGGTACGTCAACATTTCCGGTAGGCAAATCCAATACCGGCACTATTCCATTCGTTGAAGTTGCAGGTACTATTGTATTTGTTGAATGAATATCAATTTGAAGTGTTTGAACAGGCACACCATTAAGATGATCATTTGTTAGAGCATTAACAACATTGGAAGCTCCTGTATATCCATTAATATTACCCGTAAAATCATTATTGGCATCAATTATTGTTGCTGATACATTCAGTATAATAGATGCTTCACTGCAATTGGAAGGATTTAATTTTTCGCAAATTCTATAATGAATGGTATAAGTTCCTCCTGATGTTTCAACCGGTACATCTACATTTCCTGTTAGTACATTCAGTACCGGTATCGGATTTCCTGAAACATAATCTGCAGGCGTTGTTGTACTGACTGATGTAATATCAATTTTAATCAATGGAATATCCATGCTGTTTAATCTGTCATTTGTAATAGCATTTATTACATCATTTGCTCCATTCCATCCATTAATATTAGTTACAGAATCAGTATTAGCAATAATATTTGGAGCTGTAACAGCAATTGTTATGGTTGCAGTATCAAAATTTGAAGGATTCATATTCTCGTTTAGACGATAGGTAATAAAATAAGTGCCTGCTGTTGTACCTTCAGGAATACTAACATATCCAGTTGTTACATCAAGTACCGGAATTGCGCCACCATTAATAGCACTCGCCGGAATGACATTACTTATGTTTACCTGGGAGGGAATTATAGCAATTCCGTTAAGAGTATCATTAGTCAAAGCATTTACCACATTTATTGCACCTGCAAATCCATTAACCGGAATTGAAGAAATATCATCAACTGCGTCAATTGGTGCGCCAACTACATTAATCGATACAATTGCATCATTACAATTGGCTGGGTTTATTTTTTCGCAAATGTGATATTTGATTTCATAATTTCCCTCGGGAGTTCCTGCCGGAACTCTTACAATACCAGTTAATGGTTGCAGCACGGGAACCAGCCCTCCATTAATTGATTTTGCAGGAACATCAACTTTAATAACTACCTGATTTAAATTTGTACCTAACCCATTTAGCGTATCATTAGTTAAAACATTTATTGCATTCCCCGTTGCGATATAACCATTAATATTAGCAACAGTATCATCATTTGCTTCAATAGCAGCAGCTATAACATCTATTATTATAACTGCTGTATCGTTATTAGTACGATTTAATTTATCCGTTAAACGATAAGTTATAAAATAGCTGCCTGCCGCAGTACCCGCCGGAACATTAACATTTCCGGTTAAGGGATTTAAAATAGGAACAGGATTACCATTTATAGAAGTTGCCGGTATTAGAACATTTATTTCAACTTCTGAAGGATTTACTACAACACCATCTAGAGTGTCATTATCTAAAGCATTTATAGTATTTGAATTTCCGGTAAATCCACTTACAGCTTCAAAAGGAATATCATCTTCTGCAACAATTGGAGCCGCAACAACAACAATAGTTATGATTGCATCATCACAATTGTTTGGGTTTAGCTTCTCACAAATCTTGTAAATAAATTTATATTCTCCTGCAGGAGTTAGCGGAGGAACGCTTACACCTCCCGTAGCTGTATCAAATGATGGAATTGGTCCTCCATTTATTGCGCTTGGACCAGATATAATAGTAGGAGTTACAGTATTTAGATCAATTGCTCCTCCATTTAATAAATCATTATCATAAGCGACCAGAAGATTTGTTTTACCGCTATAGCCATTTACAGCTGTTATTAAATCATCTGTTGCGGTAATTATTGGTGCAATTACATTTATTGTAATTATGGCATCATTACAATTGCCGTAATTAAGATTTTCACACAACTGATATTTGATCTGATATTTTCCTGCCGGAGTTCCCGCCGGAATATTCACCCTTCCGGTAGCGACAATCAATTCAGGGACAGGGCCACCATTTATAGAAGAAGCCTGACTTAGAATTTTTGGTGTAATAAAACCTGCTAAACTTATATTAACAATACCTCCGTTAAAAAAATCATTATTCGCGTAAACATTAATTGCATTACCAGCTCCCTCAAAACCATTAATATTATTCACAATGTCATCATTAGCAATGAGTGGACTGGCATCTACAACAATTGCGATACTGGCATCTGAA
Organism: Flavobacterium sp. GQ95; assembly: GCF_059758655.1. NCBI lineage: Bacteria > Pseudomonadati > Bacteroidota > Flavobacteriia > Flavobacteriales > Flavobacteriaceae > Flavobacterium > Flavobacterium sp. GQ95. The sequence continues at coordinate 119,249 of NZ_JCAXEB010000005.1, read as the reverse complement.
CAGCTGGCTGGATTCAATTTCTCACAAATATGGTAGGTAATAAAATAAGTCTTTGCCGGAGTTCCCTCAGGAACACTTACATTTCCTGTTGTTGTACTAAATAGTGGTACGTTTGCTCCTGAATATAAAGGAAGCGCAGCAGACTCTTGCGTTATCGTTATTTTATTAAAAGTTGCGGCACTAACTGGCACATTGTTTAATTCGTCATTTTCGATCGCATTAATTGCATTCAACCGACCAAGAAACCCGTTAATATTTTCAATTCTATCATCATTAGCATCAATATGGGCCACTCCTACTGACATTACAATTCTTGCTGTATCGCAGTTTCCAGGAGCAGCCAAGTCGCATATTTTATATTCTATTTCATACATTCCGGTCACAGTTCCTGCAGGTACATCTACATTTCCTGTTGAGGTATTTAAAACAGGAACCAAAAGAACATCAGGATCAACAGGCAAAGCAGGATGAACAACCGAAATTTGAACATTTGAAGTTGTTGCCGGTATACCAACCAGTTTATCATTTGTTAAAACATTTACAACAGCTAAATTTTCTATAGATCCATTTAATATAGTAGGAACCATATCAGTTATAGCATCTATTCCATCCGTAGTTACTTGTATTATTTCTGTAGCGGCAGAGCAATTGGAAGGATTGGCATTTTCACAAATTGTATAGTTAAGTGTATAATAATCTGCAGGTGTTCCAGGTAAGACAGTAATAGTGTTTGTAAGAGGATTAAATGTTAAATAACTTGAGATAGAATTTACAGTTACAGTCACATCTGCCGGATTTAAAATTACTCCGCTCAATAAATCAGCATCTAAAATACTATGTGTTCCTGTGTTTCCTCCCGAATCTCCTGAAATGGATGCAAAGATTTCAGGTACAGCACATAATCTATTAAAAATTGTGAATTCGGTATCAGGAGATATACAAGTATTTAAACCAAACTCTCTAACAGAGATTTGTTTAACACCGGATGTAAGATTTGTAAAAATATTACTTATCTGGAAGTTAACTCCATCGATACTATATTCGTATCCTGTTCCCAAATCGGGATTTGAAATTGATATCGTTCCATAAGCATACTCACATGATGGCTGTTGCGTAACATTGCCCATTGGGGCTACTGCTCTATCAGAGACATTCAAAGTAACCAGATTTGAAATAGTACGGCAACCTGCCTGCGATTGAGAGATTAAAACCCTAAAATATCTATTTCCTGCTGTTGCATAAGTTGGTGTTGTGTACGTGGCCGTTGTACCTCCTGTTCCGTCAGTTACATTGAAATAAGGTCCAGATGAAACTGTTGCCGTTTGCCATTGATATACTATACTTCCCGGTAAAATATTTCCGGAAGCTACTACTGTAAATGTATTGGTTTGATTAATACAAACTTTTCCATCTATAGGTTGTGTATTTATTATAGGAGATTCGAAAATATCAACTTTAGCTGGATTTGAATTTGCAACACCACAACCAATGCCTGAATCAATTACCTTTAATCTATAAAAAGTATCCATGCTAACAGGGCCAGTTGTATAACTTGTTGTATTGGCACCCGTACCATTAGTTACATTTGCCCATCCTGTTAATCCGTCTAATGATTTTTGCCATTGATAAGTAAAATTTCCCGAACCATTTGCAGCAGCGGATGACATTGTAAAGGTTCCTCCTTCACATATATTTCCGCCAATTGGCTGTATTGTAATTGTTGGGTCCAAAATAATAGTTGCCATAACTGTATCCGTTATAAGTGTACATTTTGGATTTGAAGACGTGATTACAGCCCGATAATAAGTTGTACCTGTTAAGCCACCAGAAGTATAATTTGCTGTTGAGCTACCTGTCCCGTCCGAAATATTGGTCCATGCTGTTGTGCCATCTACAGAACTCTGCCATTGATACTTAAATGTTGCTGACCCCCCATTTGCGGAAGCTGTAGCAGACAGTGAAATTGTTCCTCCAACACAAACAATAGCAGGAGTTACCGGCTGTTTGATAATACCCGGAATCATAACTACCGAAACATTTGAAGTAACGGGATCACATCCTTGAGTAGTATCTGAAATCTCAACTACATAAAAAGTATTTTGAGTTAAAACAGGAGTTGTATAAGATGCTGAATTAGCTCCCGAAATAGTAGTATAGGGGCCAGCTAATACCGTAGAATTTTTCCATTGATAAGTATAATTACCAGAACCTCCGTCTGCTGTCACATTTAAAGTTGCTGTTGAGCTACTACAAATATTTATTCTTAATACAGGTTGTTTAGTAATTAAAATATTGGACAGAACAACCACAGGAGCAACAACTGAGGTTGTTGTCAATTCATTTCCACTAGTTGAAACAGTTACTTTGTAATAAGTCGTCAGTGTCAAAGCTGGTGTTATATATGTTGCCGATGTTGCTCCGGAAACAGCCGTAAAAGTAATATTATCTGTACTGCTAAGCCATTGATATAGTAAGCCTGGCGTATCGTTAGTTGCTGTTACAGATAGTGTATGATTTCTTCCGGAACAAATTCTTGTTCCAGCTGGCTGAACTGTAATTGTTGGTTCAGGAACAACAGCTTTTAATGTACAATTTAGACTAGATTTCCCCTTACAAGCTGTTCCTGATAAATAAAAATAATTTGCCAGAAAGGATGGTTCTCCCTCTGGACATATAATTCCGTGTGTATTTGCATTTATGTCATTCGAAATTGTATAAATTGGTAAGATAAAAAACAGATAAACTAAAACTTTTTTAATCGTTTTAAAATCAATCAAAGAGTGAATTAATATCATAAATTCTTTGTATTAAAACTGTTTTGGCGCTTATTGCAAAAAAAATAGGCAACTGTATGTGAAAAAAGACAGGCATTTAAATAATTATATATCAACGACTATCAACTATTCTAAAAAAACTTTGGGGGTTCATTTTTTTAAAATAAAACTTAAATTTAGTAACGCCTAAATATCAATTCTAAGGAGCGTTAATACTATCTTGTAAATAGAAAATTGGCTTTTATTTGAAGAATATAAAAAGAGTAAATAATAACTCTATGTGTTAAATATAAGAAATAAGAACTTAATAATAAAATTTCCTGCCTCCTTTTTCAACGAAAAACCTTTCAATTTTAAATTATTCTTGGTTTTTACAGTCTAAATCATAGATGTTCCAATACTTTTGTTTCTTATAAGAACTTTTTAAAGTAATAATAGCAATGTAATCAATGACTTAAATAAAAAAATATTTGGTAAAAATTTTATTTATCTAACATTTTTCTTTTAAAAAGGAGAATTTAAATGAGGGGTTTGTAGTATTTTTAAAACCTAAAACAAACCTAAATATCAAACTTACAAGTCTTTAAGTATATTTTCTTGTTTTGATTACAAACTATATGGTATATAAAAGATTATATTTCTGGATCATCTTTCTTTTCTCCATCACTGCGTTTGCGCAAATTGAAAATGAAAAAAAACCTTTAGTGCATAAAAAAAATCTTGTTTCAAAAGAAGAGAAAACAATTTCTGATCTTTATTGCTTATATAATAAAGGCGACGAGAAAAAAGCATTTGAAAAAGCTAAAGTGATTTTACAATCTGCAAAAAGTAACAGGACCATTGCATGTTCTAATTTATTACTTGCTTATTATTTTAATAAAAGAGCTATAATAGATTCATCACTCTATTATACAAAACAGGCTTTAAAATTTAATACTTCTTTAAATGATTCCCTCAAGAACAGGCTTTTTGCACTAAGCTATAATTTATTAGCGATCAATTACAAAAAACGTGGTCTGCCTGAAGAAAGTAAAAAATGGCATATTAAAGGTATTGAAACAGCTCAAAAATATCATGAAACAAATATTTTCTATACGCACACTCATGGTTTAGCCAGAGTATACAGCGATTTAGGTGATTATAATAAAGCTCTGGATCTCTTCAAAAAATGTCTTGATTACAAAGGAGATCCGGAAATTATTTTAGGAAGTTACATCAATATGGGTGAAATATATTCTGAAATGAAAGACTATGATAATGGAAATTATTACTATAAAAAAGGAAAAATACTTTGCGATAAAACCAATAATAACCAAGGACGAACTGTTATTTTACTTGGTTTGGGTTCCAATTATCAATTACAACATAAATCTGGTGAGGCTTTAAAAATGTATCAGGAAGCGGCATTGATAGCCGAAAAAAACGAATTGAATCAGCTTGAAATAATAGCACGTGGTAATATTGGTGATATTTATATCAATCAAAAAAAATATCCTGAAGCAAAACTTATTTTTTCTGAAGCATTACAAAAGGCGATTCGGTATGGCCTTCTTCAAAATCAAATCTCTTTTTATGATGAACTCAAAAAAATAGCAATTGCTCAGGAAGACTATAAAAATGCTTATGCCTGGTTAGGAAAATCAAACCAAATTAAGGATTCCATTAACAAACTTCAGCAGTCAAAAGAAATTCATGAACTAGAGATAAAATACCAGACATCTCAAAAAGAAAAAGCTATTAAATTCCTGGAATTTGAAAATGAAACCAAAAAACTAGCACTCGAAAATCAGGCTGAAGCCATAAAAAACATGAGCCTTCAGAAAGAAATAACGGAAAAAATAAATGAAAATGCGATTTTGTTTTTCCAGAATTCATCGGATAAAAAACGAAACGAAATCTCACTTCTTAAAAAAGAAAAACAGCTAAAAACACTTGAAATTTCTCAGCAAAAAAGAGCTAAAATATTTATACTAATTGCTTTCTTGTTGATATTATTTCCGACTTCCGGTCTTTTATTTCAATATCGAAAGCGTTTAAAAAGTCAGCGTTTATTAAATCTAAAACAGATAGAAATAAGTACCCAAAAAATAAATGGTATTTTAAAAGAGCAGGAACTCCAACTGATCAAAGCGGCAATAAGCGGCCAGGATAAAGAACGGGAACGTATTTCGCAAGAACTTCATGATAGTATTGGCGGAAATCTGGCAGCGATAAAATTACAACTCAACAGTTTAAATGCATCAAATTTAAACCGAATTAAAAACCTTAACGCACAATTGGATGAAACCTATCAACAGGTTCGGAATTTATCCCATAATCTGATTCCTAAAAAATTTAGCGATCATAAATTCTGTGAAGTTTTAGAATCTTACCTGAATAATATAAGTGATGCCAGCAAATTAGAAATCTCATTTACAACTTATCCTAAAACCAGTATTAATGAGATGAATGAACTGGTGCAAATAGAAACATTTAAAATTGTTCAGGAACTTTTGACCAATACCATCAAACATGCAAAAGCTTCTAAGGCAGAGCTACAATTAAACCTCATCGAAAACTGCTTAAATATTTTATTTGAAGATAACGGAATTGGTTTTGACACCGAAAATTATACCCGTGGAATTGGTTTTATCAATTTAGAAGCCAGAGTAAAAAAATTAAACGGAACATTCTCTTTAGATTCAAAATTAGAAAGAGGTACTATTGCCAATATAGAAGTTCCAACCGTTGTAGTTTCAATTAAAAAAAATACTGTAAAAGGAATTTCGGTAAAAAATCAAATCGATCAGTTGAATAAAAACTTTTAATAAAAAAGTATATTTAAGAAAAATGAAAAGAATTAACCTGCTTATTGCCGATGACCACACGATGTTTTTGCAGGGAATTGTATCGTTACTGGAACAAGAACCTGAAATAAACATTGTTGGAAAAGCAAACAATGGCATCGAGGCACTGAACATCATAAAGACAGAAGTTATCGATTTGATCATCCTTGACATTAGTATGCCGGAAATGGATGGAATTGAACTAAGCAAAATTCTCAAAAAAGAATATCCGGAAATAAAAATTCTTGTCGTAAGTACACACAGTAATGTGAAGATTATCTCGAGATTAATCAGAATTGGTGTGAATGGTTATCTTTTGAAAAATGCTGAAAAATCAGAGTTGCTGCAAGCTATTCATTCTATTATTCAGGGTGATACTTATTTCTCAGAAGAAACAGAAGAAAAATTTTTAGCGAATCGGTTTAAAATTGAAAAACAGGTTTCGACTTTAACCGAATTGAGTTCACGCGAAAAAGAGATATTAGTTTTAATAGCACATGAATACAACACAGCCGAAATTGCCGAAAAAACCTTTATTAGTCTTAATACGGTAAATACACATCGTCGTAATTTATTATCAAAATTGAATGCTAAAAATACAGCGGGGCTGGTAAAGTACGCTGTTGAAAATGGCTTAGTAGATTGATTTTGTTTTGTAAGAAGTCTCTAAATCACCCGTTACAGTGCCGCTTACTGTTTCCCCAAAAACATATGCGGCACCATTATGAGCTTTTTTACTCAGTGGCTCAGAGCTATCCTACTTTCACTTTTGCCATGTTGAGTACATAATTCAAAATTTATATTGAAGTTGGTGTTTGATTACCTTTTTTCAGTATAATGCAAAATTACAATCCTACTTAATATTGCACATCACTATAATTAGTGATTTTTAATTTTGAGCCATTATTTTTTTGTTTCTTCCAAAATCAAATCGGCTATAGCAGCTGTTGCCTGATCAAGAATTTCTTCAGGTGATCCGGTAAATAAAAGTCGTGTAGCAATTTCTTTATCAGGAAATACAATATGAATAAAAATAGTCCCGACAGGTTTTGTCGGGCTTTCACTTCCCCCAGGAGTTGTCAGTCCTGTTAAAGCAACACAAACATCTGATTTAACATGGCGATGAAAATTTTGTGCCATTAATTTGGTTACTATGGCTGATTCTGCAGTGTACTTTTTAATCGTCCCGTGTGGGATGTGCAGCAAATCTTCTTTCATTGAAGAATGATAACAGACCATTCCTCCAATTAAAATTTTTCCTGAATCAATAACGGTAGAAAACTCATAATTAAGTTTTCCTGCTGAAGCACTTTCTACAAAAGTTATAGTCCATTTTTTTTCTATAAGGGCTTTGCAACAACTAGTTACTTTTTTAGAAGCCATAGTATTTCAAAATTTAAATGATACATTTTTTATAAGAACAAATGAGGTTTTCCATCCTCACATTTCACAAACAAATATAAATAGTCATTTTAGTACGCGTTTACATGATTTTTATTGAAAATTATATGATTTGAACTATTAATCAATTCCTTGTTTTTCGCTTCAACTGATAATTATAGAAATAGAATCCAATTTTCTGTAACAATTTCAAACGAACCAAAAGCTAATTTTGTAAAATACAAGCCTTTAAGTAAAAAGCGGAAAATTTATTCCAGGAAAACAATTAAAATTAAAACGTCATGGAAAAGTATAACAACGAAAATTATGGTCCGAAAGACCCGGATTTTATCGATCAGGAAACACTTATTGATACTGATAATTATAAAAAAGAAGAAGATCCATATGAGCAACAGTATCGTGGAGAATTTATAGGAGATGTTAATCATGAGACAAATGATTTTAACCGTAATGAAAACATTCCCAATGAAGAAAGAATCATTAATGAAGATGGTTTAATTACCAATGATGAAGAAAAGGATAATGAGTACATTCCGGACGATGTCGATGATCATAGCCAGCCCGAAGACGAGGAAGAGCATATAGATGACGACACCAAGGATATGGACGATTTCGAGGCAGAACATTTTCCTGAAACGCATCCGAGAGAATAAAAAAACATCTGTTTATGGATCTTTTAACCCAAATTATTTGGCTTTTTGTTTTAGCAGTTCCAATTGCGTGTATCAGTTGGACAGTAACACATGAAGAAATATTTCGGGAACCTCGCGAATGGTGTGTCAGACATTCTAAAAATGACAGGACATTATTGTCAAGAAAGGTGTTTTATCTTTTTACGTGTGAATATTGTTTTAGCCATTATGTCACAATTGCCTGTTTATTCTTTACAGACTATAAACTTTTGTTAAATGACTGGCGTGGCTACATTTTGGCAGGATTCTCGCTGGTTTTTGTAGCAAATGTCTATATGAGTCTTTTAGCTTTATTAAGACAAGCCATTAAAAAAGAAAAAGTAGAGATTGAAAAAATCGAGATTGAAACAGACAATGAAAAAATCTCATCATAAAATACAAAAAAGTTCAAACAAATAAATTAGTATAATCATGGAAAATTTAAATTTTATAGACCCTCTATTGCACGGAATCACACCAAATCCAGCATCGAAACTTTCAGTTAAGAATTTAGTTTGTGCCGGAATCAGTTCACTTGTTATTGGTGCTGTACTAAAAAAAGTGGGTCACAATAAAACTGCAGCAATTGTTGGAGGTCTTGCTCTGCCATTATTAGCTTCTGCCTGCTACAAACATCTGGAAAAATCTTCAAAAGCAAAAAGAGAAGCTACTGAAAGTAGTGGTATCGAGTATAATCATTAAAATTTTGTTTCGGGCTTCAGGTTTTAATACTGGACGTGATTCTAAAAACGAAAAAACTAAATAAAAAATTAGCCACGAAAATTCATGAGTTTCTACAGTTCTGTAGAAGATTCCTGAAGGCGTGGCTATTTTTTTGTTTCAAGTTTCAAGTTATTCGAACCGAATATTAGCAGACTAAAAAAATGGCCGCAAATTCGTGAATTCGTGGCCATTTTTTTTTACGTTCGCAAAGAACCTGAAACCTAGAAACAAAATTCTACGCTATATTAATATTTCCCTCAACCCAGTTTAAGGCTTTATTAAATTCTAATTTTTTGAATCCGTGAAATTCTCCCGGAACGACATAACTAAATCCGTTGGTAAAAGAAATAATATCTTCTGAATCGGTAATTATAGCGGCTCTGTTCCATTTTCCAAGATGTTTTAATCCAAGTAATGCATCTTCAAGCCAGGCACCAGCTGTGAAATTTTCTATGTCTGTATCTAAAACTAATAAAAAATTAATTTCGTTTATCTGCTTAACTAAATGTTCAACTGCCGGAACAACTACACTTAAAAAATCTTCTTTTGTTACTTCTGCCAATGCTCTAAAAGCCACTATATTATCTGTTGTGTCTATTTGATGTATCATGATGTTATATTTTGAATTATTATTAATTTATCAGTAGTTTTTTAATGCTTTTCACAGTCTATGCAAAATGTTATCAAAAATACCACTAGTATACTATTCAAATATTATATCATTGCATTCCATTTTTATAAAATAACTATCTTTTTAGAGTTGCTAAGTTGCTAAGATTCTGAGTGGCTAAGATTAAAAATTAAACAAAAACTTAGAAACTCAGAATCTTAGCAACTTAGCAACTCTAAATAAAAGACAAATGCAACTCTTAAGAGTTGCATTTGTCTTTTATTTAGAAATTTTTGACTTATCAATTTCATCAATAAATGGAATTGAATCCTGAATTTCACCTCTTATGGTTACTTGCAGATATTGCTCTAACTGAACAAATTTGGCAGCATTTCGTCCGCCAACTGCTTTTTTGACCTTGCTGAATGTTTTAGATAATAGTTTATCCGTATCAGCAATATTTTTCAAATTAGTTTCAGTTAATTCTGCTGCTTTTGCATCATCAAGATTTTCGTAATTATCTGCATAATCTTTTATTAATTGCATTTTCTTTTGTCCCAATGCCTTACGTTGGGTTTCATATTCATCATAAATGGTTTGAAACGCTGATGCCTGAGGTTCAGTTAAGTTCATGTATTGTTTTACTAAATCTGCTTTAGATTTACCATAAATACTTTGAATGACAGCGACATCATCAGCAAGACTGGAATCAGTTTGTGCATATCCGCCCGCAGTAAAGCTTAAGATTAGCAATAAAAATATTTTTTTCATAATTTTATTTTTAAGATTGAAATTCTATTTAAGATCTACTTTTTTTATTTACTGAAGTCGTAGCTTAAAGAAGCTCCAAGTCCAAACTGAAATGTTGATGCATAATCAGTAACTCCTACAGGGCCCCAATAATAGTCCCAATAATAATCATATCCCACAGCTGCCGACATAGATTGCAAATAAGCATGGAAATTAATTGATAATGGTGAATTGGTTTTAACTTTCACACCAGCTTTAATTTCCCAGGCAAAATAAGTTCCGCTTCCACTTTGAGGTGTTTCAAGAATAGCAATACCCGCTCCAGCACCTAAAAATGGCAGTGCTTTCGAAGCACTTGAACCGAAATAATACGTATAATCTGCTAATATATAATTGATAGCACCTTTATCATTTCCGGCATTAACCTGAGTTCCAGGAGGATAATTACCATTAACAGTTAAGGGAATAGTTGTGTATAACGGCATATGCGTATCAAATCTGTTATATTTTAATTCAATTGATTGGTTGTCGATGAAGAAATACTCCAATCCTGCACCATATTCAAAACCATCTTCCACGCGTGCGTATGAAGAATCAAATTCTACTTTGTCCGAAAAGGTATAACCTCCGTACAAGTTAAGCAAAAATGCTCCTGAACTTTGTGCCGACATTGCCAGCGAAAAGAAAAAAACAACGAATAATAAATGATACTTTTTCATGATTTCTAATTTTTATTTGATTAATAATTGACTTAATTTTTTAATTCTATTTTTTTGTTTCTATTGTTACTTTATCCAATTTTCCGTTAAAATGTGCTGATGTTCCATAATCGACAACAGGAGTTCCATCATCTGTGCCTACGTCAGCAAGATCATCCACAGAGAAAATTCCGGGCTGTGTTTTTGCCAATTTTCCTTCAGCTACTTTACTTCCGTCAACAGTAATAGTTCCCGTTCCTCCTTTCCCCGGACCTCCACCATTATATTTAAAATCGTAAACGATAGTATGTTTTCCTGGTTTTAAGGCTTTTTCTGACTGAACATTATACGATTCTAATCCAAGATAATTATAAGCGAATGCAGGTTTTCCTTCTTTTAGATAAAATGAAAATCCGCCAAATCTTCCTCCCTGACAAACCATTACGCCGTTTGCCTTTTCTTTAATTTCAACTTCGCTGGTAATAGTGTAGGAAGTATTTCGGGTACTAATAAAAACATCGACTCCCATACCTTTCATTCCTTCGCCATAAGTCACTTTGGTTCTCTCTCCCATTACATCGGGACGCCCTACAGATTTTGCATCAGTTCGTTCAAGCAAACGGTCATCAATTGGCAAAACATGATATTTTTCGGCATCTTTCATAAATAGGGACTGAAGTTCTTTGAGTTTTTCAGGATTTTTTGAAGCAAGATTGTTACTCAAAGAAAAATCATCATTAGAGTTGTATAAATCCCAGATATCCTCTTTTAGAGAAGTGGTTGGTTTTTGTTTCCACGCTGGTCTGTGAATTGTTCTGGCATACCAACCGTCATGATAAATTGCTCTGTTTCCAAACATCTCAAAGTATTGAGTCGTATGGCGTTCTTTTACTTTGGCATCATTAAAAGAATATATCATACTAGTACCTTCAATCGGATCTTGTTTGATGCCGTTAACCTCATTTGGTGCCGGAATTTTACAGGCTTCAAAAACTGTTGGAGCAATATCAATGACGTGTGTGAACTGAGAACGGATTTCTCCTTTAGCTTTTATTCCTGCTGGCCATCTGATAATCATTCCGTTTCGTGTTCCCCCAAAATCTGATGCCACTTGTTTGGTATAAGAAAATGGTGAATCCATAGCTACAGCCCAACCTGCGGCGTAGTGCGGATAAGTTTTGGGGCTACCCCACTCGTCATAATGTTTGATCATATCCTGAACTGTTTCAGGAACTCCGTTAAAATAGGTCATTTCATTAAACAAGCCGTTCATCGTCCCTTCAGCGCTGGCTCCATTATCACCAACGATGTAAATAAAGATGGTATTATCCAGTACGCCAAGATCTGCAATAGCATCATAAAGACGGCCAATTTCATGATCTGTATGTTCCCCAAATCCAGCATAAGTTTCCATTTGATGTGCAAACATTTTTTTTTCATCTCCGGAAAGTGTGCTCCAGTCTTTTATGTCGGTTGGTTTTGGACCCAATTTGGTATCTTGAGGTACAATTCCAAGTTTCTTTTGACGTTCCAATGTTTCTTCACGAACTTTATCCCATCCCTGATCAAATTTCCCTTTGTATTTATCGATATATTCCTTTGGTGCGTGATGTGGTGCGTGCGTAGCACCAGTAGCAAAATAAATCATGAAAGGTTTATCAGGAGTCAAAGCCTGTTGAAAACGTACCCAGCTTATCGCCTGGTTGGTCATATCAGTAGTAAAATGGTAATTAGGATCTTTTGGAATTTCAACCTGAGCAGTTCCATCATAAACTAATGGTGCCCATTGATTGGTTTCTCCTCCAATAAATCCATAAAATTTATCAAATCCGGAATGTGTTGGCCAGCGATCTAAGGAGCCTGAAACAGAGATTTCCCAAGGCGGTGTTTCATGATATTTTCCGAATGCTCCGGTACTATAACCATTTTGTCTTAGTACTTCTGCCATTGGTGTTATACTTTGCGGCCTCACACCATTATTTCCGGGAAAAGCAGTAGCTGTTTCCATAATCGAACCAGCATTATTACTATGATGATTATAACCTGTCAGTAAAGCAACGCGTGTAGGCGAGCAAAGCGCCGTGGTATGAAAACGATTGTAACTCAATCCTTCCTTTCCTACTTTATCTAAAACTGGCATATTTACAGGACCTCCAAAACGGCTTGATGCTCCAAAACCCATATCGTCAATTAAAATAATAACGACATTTGGTGCTCCTTTTGGTGCTTTTACTTCCCAGCGTGCAGGTGCTTTAGCATCTCTTGCATCAAGCTCCTTATAGTTTTGTCTAGACGGTTCTTTTATAGGCAGTGATGTCCTGTCAAGATTTTGAGCAAAAATTTTCTGCGAAAAAATACTGGTTGCCAGTAAAACAACCAATATAAAAAGTAGTCTTATTTTCATGTTTTTCTTTTGTTTTTTTTGCAAATTAGATCTGGAGAAATGGGGAGCAAATTATCCTGAATTGCGATACGCAGGCTGTTTTTTTTTCCTTATATACGGATGATTAGTCAGTATACATAAAACAACAACATGTTATAATCTTTCGAATGTCAAATAAATATTGCATTTTCTTAAAATTACCCCAAAGCTAAATAGAATTAAAAATAAATATCTGAAGTATTGGGCTTTAATGGTTTCATTTTATAATTTGAAACCAATAAATTGAATAAAAACTTCGCAAGAAATTTCCTTTAGTAATCCTGATTTTTTATAAAAAAACAAAAGCCTGTCTTTCTGGGACAGGCTTTTTGTAAAAAAATAAATAAAAATAAACTAACACAAAACTAATTGTATCCTTGATTTTGTTTGAATTCTTTAGTCACATCAATTGTTGATTGTGGAATTGGGAATACTCTTCTGAAAGGCTGTGAAGCCGTTTTTGCAGTCCCTGGTAAATCAAATTTTCCAAAACGGATCATTTGTGGTCTTCTGTACAATTCCCAGTACAATTCGAAACCTATTTCATTATACAATTGTATTGCATCTAAAGATGTTAAAGCTTTTCCGGGAGCACTTGCATATAAAGACTCTCTTTTTCTACTGGTACGCAATTTATTCAAATCATCCATCGCTAATCCTGTACTTCCTTTTCTGAAATAAGCTTCTGCTCTCATCGTATAAATTCCACCTAAACGAAACAACGGAATATCAACATTACTGTTGCCATTTCCTCCTTCCGGATCAAATTCATATTTAAAAACACGAGCTCCCTGATTGATTTCGTTTTGAGCAAAAACAGCCTGAGCAGGATTTTTGAAAGTTAATGATGGCGTAAAATCCATTCTGGTAGTCGTACTTTTCTCCATATATAAAGGAGAAACTTTAATACGGTTCCCAACCATTTCTAAAGATCCTGAAGGCAATAATATTGGACCATATTGAAGTCCGGCCTGAATTCCTCTATTAAAATGGAACCAAGGTAAATTAGCACTTTTAGGTACGATATCTGTTGCAGGAACACTTACATCGGTACCATCATTCATAAACCATGTACCATCTGCGTATTGGTAATGTTGTTGAAATCTCGGGTCATCGTGATTTCCATCCCAGGTAGCATAAAATTCAGGAGTAATACAAGATGCGTTTGTTCCTCTGTTTGCTGCAGATGTTCTCTGGTTACGCTCCATAGACATATAAGCGAAACTGTTAGAACCATTACGGATGTAATCTATCTTTTGAGAAATAGCAAAAATAAGTTCCTTTCCGTTCTCGTTGTCTCTTGCAAAGTTTTTGAAATAATCGCTTTCTAAACTGTATTTCCCGGAATTGATTAACAATGAAGTGTAATAAATAACACGATCCATATCAGTTCCTCCTCCGCTTACCGCAGGTTCACTAAAATTAAAGCTTGAATTTGCATTAAAACGATCTTTAAAAACGGCACGGTTCAAATACATAGTAGCTAAAAAACCATATGCTGCTTCTTTTGTAAAACGCCCATGATGTGTTTGTTGTTCTCCCATAGAAGCCAAATCAGGAATCAAAGCTTCAACATCTGTAATTAACTGATCGATTTGAGTATCGGCTTTTAAAATTTGCAAAGGCGCATTCGGGTTCATTGGATCTCTGTATGGCGTTTGTCCGTACAAATCTAAAGTTGTGTACAAATAATACGCTAAAAGTGCTTTGGCTTCAGCTGAAAACAATTTTTTCTCCGGAATAGAACTTTCTTCAATCGACTGAATTGCTGTTAAAGAACGTGTAATTCCGTTAGTCAGTTTGTTCCAGTTATCACCTACAACGGCATTATCAGATTTCCATGTAAATTCATGCATGTCTCTCCATTTTCCACCATCTCCCCAGTCACTTCCACGAGTTGGCAAAATAGCCTCATCTGTAGTGTATTCCTGTAAAGAAAAAATGCATCCGTGATCTGTAAAAGTTCCGTCTCCCAGTCTATCGTAAGCGGCAGCAAGTGCACCAGCAGGATTAGAAGCATTATTTCCTAAAACCTCATCCAAAACAACTTCGTTAAGATCAGTACAGCTGGCAAACAACCAGATGAAAGAGAACAATGCGATTAATTTTATATTAAAAATTTTATTTGTCTTCATAATAATTATAATTTTAAAGTTGCTCCAAAACTGAACGTTCTGGAAGTTGGATAACTAGCGTAATCAATACCAATAGACTGATTTCCTCCGTTTGATTTTGGACTGTTGATTAAAGGATCATAACCAGAATAATTCGTAATCGTGATTAAGTTTTGTCCTGTAACATAAAGTGTCAATCCGTTGATCCAGTTCATTCCTTTTAAATCAAAATTGTAACCAACGCGAGCCGTATTCAATCTGATAAAATCTGATTTTTCTAAGAAAAGTGTAGATAAAATTGGAGAGTTTGTAGCATTTGCACCCGACTCATAATAACCTGTAGCAACGTTTCTGTCAGAAGCTAAGTTGTTTATGTTCAAAGCGTTTAATCCTGTGTTATTCAACAAATAACCTCCGGTTTGACCAATGATTGAGAACGAGAACGTAAAGTTTTTGTATCTCATATCACTATTAAATCCGTAGTAGAAAGTTGGTAATGCTCCTTCGATGATTACTCTGTCGCTGTTATCAATTTTTCCGTCTCCGTTTTGATCTTTAAAAACATTAGCTCCGTTTGCATCAAAACCAGTATGTTGTAACAAATAGAAAGATCCTGCAGCATAACCGCTTTTGTAAATATTAGCATTAACTCCGGATTGTCCTGGTCCTGAAATAGTTCCTGAATAGATTTCTGAAACTGGCAGATCTTCAATTTTATTATTTAAAGTTGCTCCGTTCATATCGATATTCCATGAGAAGTCTTTTTTATCAATTAGTTTAGATCCTAACATAAACTCAAAACCTTTATTGATGATTTTTCCATCGATATTCGTCCAGATTGTAGTTGTTGGACTCAATGCCTGAGAAGGAATATTCAAAATGGCATCTGTTGTAGTTTTGTTGAAATAATCTAAAGTTCCGTAGAATTTATCATTCCAAAAACTAAAATCTAAACCAGCATTATATTGCGTTACAACTTCCCATTTTAAATCTGGGTTTGGTGTTCTGTTTACAGAAACTCCGTTTACCAAATTCAAATCGTTGTACAAATAATATCCGTCAGCACCTGCCAATGAATAACTTGCCTGAGTGATTTTATTCTCTACTTCCTGATTTCCAGTTTGTCCCCAGCTTAATCTTAATTTTAAGTTGCTAACAGCCGAAGCATTTTCTAAGAATTTTTCTTTAGAGATATTCCACCCCAAAGCAGCTGAAGGAAAATAGCCGTATTTATTATTATCACCAAAACGAGTCGAACCGTCTGCTCTCATCGAAGCTGTTAAAAGATATTTTTCGTTGAAAGTATAATTCACCCTTCCAAAATAAGACTGTAACTCATTTTCCTGTGCATAACCAGAAACTCCTGATTGTGTTCCTGCAAAACCAGGATTAATAGCTGGTGGTACACCAACTCCCTGATTTGTAATTCCGTCAATGCTGAAACTTGTTCCTGATCTTTCAAACTTCTGATAAGAAAATCCGCCTAAAGCTTCTAATTTATGTTTGTCTGACAATAAATTGTATGTCAAATAATGCTCGATCAAAGAGTTCTTTGAATCTAAATTGTTCTGAACATATTTCCCTTTAGGGTTCAAATCCGTTAAGTTTGGGAAAATTGTTGTGTTTCTTTCCGCTGCAGAACGATCAAAACCAATGTTTACTTTATATTCCAATCCGTCTACAATTCGCAATGACGCTTCAAAATTGGCCAAAACTCTTAATGTACGCGTTTGGTCATCATAAATACTTAATAAATAAGCTGGATTATAATGTGCATTCATGTTAAAGTTGGTATACTTTCCGTTGGCATCAAAAACAGATCTTGTTGGATTTGCCATTAAAGTATGAACGATTAACTGTCCGTTTGAACCTCCGTCATCACTTGTCGGAACTCCATCATCTTTGGTTTCACTCGCTGTAAGATTCATTTTTACCTTCAAGCGTTTGTTATCCAAAAATGATTCAGCAGCGTTGATTCTACCTGACATACGTTTAAAATTACTATTTCTGATAATTCCTTCCTGATTCATTTGCGCTACAGAAGCATAATAATTTCCTGTTTCTGTTTGTTTAGAAAAAGCCAATGAATTGTTTGTTGTAACAGCTGTTCTGAAAATTACATCCTGCCAGTCTGTATTTCCTCCATGGTCAAAAGCCGGGTCTTTAATCGCTTTTCTGTATTGATCAGCATTCAAAACATCCAATTTATTAGCCATAGTCGCAATTCCTGTATAAGAATCAAAAGTTAAAGTTCCTTCTCCTTTTGATCCTTTTTTAGTTGTAACCAAAACAACTCCGTTAGATCCTCTTGCTCCGTAAATTGCTGAAGCCGATGCATCTTTTAAAACTGTAATCGATTCGATATCACTATTGTTCAAAAAGTTCAATGGATTTTTAGCCTGTGAGCTTCCAAAACCAACATTACTTGCACCAGGGCTAACATCATCATTTGATAATGGTATACCATCAACTACAAACAAAGGTGTACTTCCGCTTCTGATAGAACCAACTCCACGAATCGTAACATTTACTCCCGCTCCCGGCTCACCGCTTGTGCTTACCACACGAACACCGGCTACTTTTCCTTGTAATAATTGGTCTGGAGAAATAGCGATACCTTGTTTAAAGTTGGCAGCTTCTAATTGTGTAACGGCTCCGGTAACATCTTTTTTAGATTGTTTTCCGTAACCCACAATTAAAACCTCGTTTAACTCAGCAGCATTTGGTTCCAATTGAATCGTCATAAAACCATTTTGTGCAGCTACGGTTTTTGTTTTATAACCTAAATAAGAGATTTCGATTGTTTTTCCTTCTCCAACCGTGATTTCAAATTCACCATCAAAGTTTGAAACTGTTGAATTTGATGAACTCGTTTCCATAATAGTTGCACCAGGAATTGGCACTTTGTTTTCATCAACAATTTTTCCTTTTACTTTAATTCTGTCAACCGCTTTGTGTGTTGTCGTTTTTGGAGCTTCTGTTTTCTGAATTAAAACTAATTTTCCATTAATGTTATAATTGAAATTAGCTTTTTTAGAAAGGTCACTTAAAATTAAAGAAACAGATTCGTTTGTATAATTTACTGTATAAACCGTATTATCAGAGATAATAGCTTGTCCGTAACTAAATTTATAATCCGTTTGCTGGCTTAATTTTGAAAAAATAGAAACTAGTGTAGCTTTTTCTATTTTATTTTTTATATTTGATTTTTCAGGAAAATTAGTTGTACTGTAACCATTTTGAATGGCCAGTAACGCCATTACTAAAAAGACAATTCTCTTTAGATTTAAATAGGAAAGTTTAAAATACATGATTTAAGTTATTGGTTTTTTATCGATACTTACTTATTAATCGCAGTTGTTCTCAGCAACTGCTTTTTTGTTTTTTAATCCACTTTTACTATTTCGTCATAAACTTTAAATTTTAGGTTTGTGATATAATTTATTTGTTCTAAAACATTCTCTAATGATGCGTCCTTCTTAATGAACACCGTCAACGGCGTTGCTAATACTTTTTCATTATCATATTGAAATGAAACTCCGTACTTATATTGTAAAATCGTGATAACATGCTTAAGAGTTGTCTGATTTAGCGTAACATCAGTGTTATACCAATTAACCAAAAATGATTTGTTAGCCAGTTGTTTGGTCAGTTTTTGAGATTCAAACAAAGCTTCTTCATTCGGAACCAAATCAACACTGTGCCCTTTTGAAGTAACATTTACTTTTCCGGTTACGACAATCACTTCGCATTTTGATTTTGATAACTGAATGTGGAAAGAAGTCCCAACCACTCTTGTTTTAATTTCGCCTGAAGTAATGATAAAAGGATGTTTTTTGTCTTTGGCCACTTCAAAAAATGCATTTCCTTTTAATAGCGAAACCTGTCTTTCATTTCCCTGAAATTTTTCAGGATATTGAAATATAGAATTTGCTGCCAGATAAATTTTCGAGCCATCATTTAATTGGATAGATTTGGGGGTATCTAAAGTTTTAAATGTTAAGCGCTTTTCAACTGAAAAACCTGGTTTGAAAAAGAATCCCAAACCAACAAGAAAAAGAATACTGGCAGCGGCCATGTATTTTAAATAAGGATTGAAGCTTCTCTTCTTTCCTATTCTAAGTTGAATTCCTTCATATATATGTTGCGAAACTTCAGCGGGATTTCCCATTTCAACTTCATTCCATTTTGAATTTTGATATTGGTCAAAAGCAAAATCATTTAATAGATTTTCTTCTGCTATTGAAGTTTTATTTCGTGAACTTTTATCTATAAGATGTTCTAAACTATGTTTAATTCTTTTTATCATACTACTTATTATTACAAGTAAGTACCAGAATCATAAAATCGTACTATTGAGAAATATTATGAAAACATCAACTGAAAGTTATCTTAAAACTTTTGATGCAAAATAACGTATGGAGCCAGCCAGGCCAAGTCTTTTAAGCCTTCACGAAGTTGTTTTAACGCAGATGAAATTTGATTTTTAACCGTTTGTTTCGAAATACCAAGCTCATCAGCAATCATATCGATTGACATATCCTGAAATTTATACATCAACAAAACTTCTTTACGCTTCTCCGGAAGTTTATCTAATAAAGAATAAAGTGAATCCATTAATTCAGGATCGATTGAAGCGAAATTATCAATAATATAATCTTCAAACTGATCTTCCAGAATGGTCTTGTCAAACCTGTTATTTTGATAATGTTTGAAAACCTGATTTTTTACAGCGCGAAATAAATAAGGTTCAATCGCATTAATATTCAGATCATCTTTTCGTTCCCACAAATCAATAAAAACATCCTGAACGATGTTCTGCGCCAAGTCTTTATCCTGAGTCATCGTATACGAAAACGCGTTGAGCTTTTTCCAGTATTCGGTATACGTTTGTTCAAAAATTTCAGGAGTATTCATAGCTGCATTTGGTAGTATTTGTTGATGTAAATTAATAAAATCTTATACCAAAGTTTTTTGTCTGAAGGTTAACTTTAAATTAAATAATGAATTCTTTTGCTGTATAAATACTACTATTTTAAAGCAAAAATGACAATCGGTTTGCTATTTCTTTTTCTTAATCTAACATGAAATTCAAAATTTTCTATTAATTTAGTTATGGATAAAAAAGTATTCTCTTTTGATGCGTCCCCTAATCTGGAAACACTTTTTATACCTTACATCATGAAACAAATTCTCTTCACCTTATTTCTTGCCGGCGCTATAAACAACAGCGTTCAGGCACAAAATGACAATCTAAAAATCAATCAAATTCAGGTAATTGGTTCTCATAACAGTTACCGTCAGGCGATTGAAACTGATCTATACAATATCATTCAGGCCAAAGACACAAGCCGTTCCTTAAAAGGTCTGCAATACACTCATATTTCCATTACCGACCAGTTAAATAAAGGTTTAAGAAATCTTGAAATTGATGTTCAGGGTGATGCTAAAGGCGGAAAATATGCACATCCAAAAGGTTTAGACATCACAAAATCTGAAAAACCTTATGACCCGAATGGAGAAATGAAAAAACCGGGTTTTAAAGTTTTTCATATGATCGATATCGATTTTAGAACATCCTGTTATACGCTTCAAAATTGCCTTGCAGAATTAAAAAAATGGTCTGATGCCAATCCCGATCACGTTCCGGTTTTTATTACTTTGGAGCCAAAAGATGACGATAGCCACTTAGGTACAAAAGCAGAGAAATTTACACCTGAATTATTTGACGCTTTAGACAAGGAACTTAGAAAAGGTTTAGGAGATAAAGTAATCACGCCAGACATGGTTCGTGGAAAATATAAAACACTTGAAGAAGCAGTTTTGAACAACAATTGGCCAACACTGAAAAAAGCAAAAGGTAAATTCTTGTTTATTTTGGATAACAACGGAGCAAAAAGAGATTTGTATGCTTTGAATCATCCTTCACTTAAAGGGCGTGCCGTTTTCATCAATGCTGAACCTGGAAAACCGGAAGCAGCAACTTTATTCAGAAATAATTCTGAAGATCCTCAAATTGCAGATTTAGTTAAAAAAGGCTATATCATCAGAACCAGAGCTGATTCAGATACTAAGGAAGCTCGTAAAAATGATTATTCACACTTCGAAGCTGCTAAAAAATCAGGCGCACAAATTATAACGACCGATTATTATTTGCCAAGTACGTTTTTTAATTCTCCTTATCAGGTTAAATATGATGATGGGACTTATGTGAGAGTTGATCCGGTTAATGGAACAAACTAAAGTATTGTGGATAATGGCCCGCGGATGACACGGATTTAGGCGGATTTTTTTTAATCATAACAAACACAAAGTATGTCATTGCGAGGAACGAAGCAACCGCACTAACAAGAATACGCAAAGTTTGACATAACAAATGAAATGTGGTTGCTTCGTTCCTCGCAATGACATAAAATGAGAATAAAAAAACCAGCGCAAATTCGCCTAAATCCGTGTCATCCGTGTGCCATTCTCATTTCTATTTAGCAATAATCTCCCCAGTTTTCAAATCAACAGTAAAATGATCTGCCGGGACTTCGTGCATGAATTTATTGAAGATGATCAAAAACAATCGCATCTGGTTTTGCAGCGGTTTTTCTTTTAAAGTATCGGCTGCATGATTTTCAAAAAACAACTGAGACAAGATTTTATACTGTTTCGCTCTTGCAGTTCCAACATCGGCTAAAGCCAATTCATCGGCACTTCTAAAACGATAAAAATCAACCAGTAAATCATAGCCAGTCCAGTTAAAATCTTCTTTTTTGAGTTTGTTTTCCTTTAAATATTGAGCCGATTTTACTTTTGCTTCCTCCCATTCTTTCTGAAATCTTTCTTTGTTTTTCAAAACTTTATCAAAATCACTATCCGATTGGACGCTTGCTAAAACCAATAAATCCTGCGCAGAAAGTTTCAGGAAAAAATCTTTAAAATTGGATGGCCAATCGTCTGATAAAAAACGCAAACGAACTAGTTCCTTCAAATGGAAATCGGTAAAATCATGATAGTTTTTGGTTTTCAGAATATTGATATTCCAAATATCTTTTGTCTGCTGAGTTTGCAGAAACTGATATTCCATTTTATACAAATCAAAAAGTTCATCGTAACGCGGAACATTATCAATTGTGATGGTTTGAATATCAACTACATTCTCTTTTTTAATCGTCAATAATTTATAAGCGGGAATGTAAGCAGCCAAAGACGGCGTTTGAATATTCACCAAAGTATTGCCTTTTTCCGTTGTGCGAATTCCGGTATCATTGATGTGCATATGTCCTCCAAAGTGAATTTTCAATCCGGCATCAGCAAAAGTCTTGGCAACTTCTTCCACCGGAACTCTGTTCAACTGCCATTTGTTTGGTCCAAGCAGTGCTTTTATTTCCGCGGAAGCGTCATCATTAAAATCAATCATCGGAAAATGACTGAAAGCGATTAAAGTTTTGCCTTGTTTTTTGGCTTCCGCTGAAATATCCTGAACCCATTTTATAAGATGTTTTTTATTCGACAGCACATTATTATAACCTGTACTCGCTTCTGAATAATTCTTAGGATCTTTTGGATCGCCATCATTTTTCTTCGGGATATAAACGTTCCCATCAATCGCCATTAACCAAAGTCCATCGATTGGTTCAACGACATAACTCACATCCGGAACTTCATAACCCGGCGTTACATTATAAACTCGGTTTGGCAATAAAGCAGCTTCAGAAGCTTTTTCAAAACTATAATTTTGGCTGTTATAAGTAGAAAACGGTGTTGCCCAGAATTTGTATTTTTTATTCGGATAAAAACCAAAATCTTTTAATCCGTCTGTGATTCCTAAATAACCCATTTTGGCAATATCGGCTGTTACAATTACAGGCTGTTCGGTACTTAAATTGGGCTTATAAAGGCCGTCTTTGCTATAAATGGGCTGGCTTTTTCCGTCTTTTCCAAGAAAATCTTCCTTACCGGAATCTTGTGCAAAAGGTCCAACGGGATCGTGATTTCCTGTTGTAATAAAAAACTCTATATTATATTTTTTGCTGTATTGCTCTAAAATTTTTTCTAAACCACGAACGTGAATAGGCTGACCGTCATCAGTATAATCTCCGGGAAGTGCTACGTATTTTATTTTTCGTTTTGCGATATCTTCCAAAGCGGCTATAAACGCGAAATAATTTTCATTGAAAATTCGGGTCGAATGCAATTGCGAGGCCATCGTTCGCAGTAAAACATATTGACCGGTTTTCGGATTTAAAACTCCTTTATAATCATTATCTGAAAAGCTTCCGAATAAATCCTGTAGATGCACATCAGATAAAAAAGCGATTTGAGTGCCGTTAAGATTCTTAGGGTTTTGGGCTGAAATAGTAACATTGAAAAAAATAAAAAACAATATGAAAAATCTGTTTTTATTTAGAATAATATATTTAAAATTCATCGATTAAGTTTTATAAATGGGGATCTGCAATTTTATAGATTAATAGGTGAAAAGTCTTTAACTTATTGTTATCGAATAATAATTTTTAGTGCTTAATTATTTAACCGCAGGGTTCGCTAAGATTTTACGCAATGTTCGCAAAGCTTTGTCAATCCCAGCTTTGCGAACTTTTGCGTTTGTAAACACAATCAAAATAAAATCCTTGCCCCCTTTGCAGTAAAAAAACTTAGCGGCTAAATTTTATTGACAAAGCTTTGCGAACTTTTGACATTTGTAAGCACAATCAAAATCAAATCCTCGCGAACTTTGCGGTAAAAAACCTCTGCGGTTAAATTTTTCATTAAATTTATATCAGTAATTCGGATAAATTATGGAAACAAAAGACGGAAAATTAGCTATCTACGCCCAAACCAGAAAAGAATGGCGCAACTGGCTGCAGCAAAATTCTCAAACAGAGAAATCAGTCTGGTTGATTTTATACCACAAAAAAAGTAAAGTCGAAAGCATCAATTTAAATGATGCAACTGAAGAAGCTTTGTGTTTTGGCTGGATCGATAGTTTGTGTAAAAAACGGGATTTTGAAAGTTTCTATCTGACTTTTACACCCAGAAATCCGAAGAAAAGTAAATGGAGCCAGCCTAATAAAGACCGAGTAGCAAAAATGATCGAACAGGGTTTAATGACCGAACATGGACAGCTTATGATTGATCTGGCAAAAGAAAATGGAAAATGGGAATCAATATAAAAACGCAATTCTATGCGCATTCAAACCAGACAGGTTTTAAAAGCCTGTCGGATTTACAAACGCAAAAGCAACTATTTGATCAATTACGTCATGAAAAAATTATACCATAATAAAAAGGCTGTCATTTCTGACAGCCTTCACTACATTAAAACCTTAAAATTAATGTATCTAAATCATTATGGCGAATGATTAGGATTATTTTTTAATGAAACGCTTAATCGTCTTCTCTCCATCCTTCTCAAAAACAACTAAATAAATTCCCTGTCTCAAATTCGAAACATTCAAACTATTGTCATTTATTTTTTGAGATAAAACTATATTTCCTGTTTGAGAATCAACAACATTCAGATTTCCTCCCGAAACATCTTTTGTAAAGAATAACGTTTCTGAAACCGGATTTGGGTATACATTAAATACAACATCAGTTGGCTTTTCTTCTTCAATAATAGATGAAGTTTCGCGGGTTATGGCAGCTGCACCAATTTTGGTAATTTTAATCCAGTTGATGTTCATACCCGTATTTTGAATGTAGATTCCAAAATTGTACGTTCCGGCATTCACACTTACAGTTTGCGAAACCGTTTGCCAGTTTTGCCAGCCTCCTGTATTAGGTATATCAACATTTCCTAAAATAATAGTTCCTCCATTTAAATCAGATGATAATCTGCCACCCGTTACTTCACTTGCTACTCTGTATTCAATTAAATAAGAACCAGTCGTTGGAAAATTGATGTTATTGTACGCAATCCAATCGCCTGTTTCGGTGTAACCAACGTTTGATCCTCCTCCGGTATCTGTTGTCACTTCTACCTGAATTCCACTCATAGCAGAATAATCTTCGGCCTGAATTAAAGTTGAAGTTTGGGCAGTTGTGGTGGAGATTAATTTCCATTGTCCGCAAGTCTGTCCATTATCCTGCCATTGTTGTACATTTGCACCGTTTGTCGTGCTAGCTCCTGCAACTTCAACCAGTTTACCGCTGTGTCTGGCAATAATCTTATAAAATCCATCACCAGCTGCAAATAAAATAAATTGTTGATTGGTGGTTCCGTTGTACGGATATTGTTCCACATTGGCTCCATTATCTTTATTATAATTATTTACATCTAATGACAGACCGCTATGATTGGCAATAATTTTATATAGACCATCGCCTAAATGGGTGAAAGTATATTTTTGGTTGTTTCCTGTATTGACAGTTCCCTGTGCCACATTGGCTCCGTTTGCTAAACTGGCATTCCATACATCCATATTTAAGCCACTGTTTCTGTTTTGCAAATAGAAAGTCTGATTTCCTAAAGTGGTGACTCCATTGGCTAGAATTCGAATCGAACTTACTTTATCATTCCACGTTGTATTTAAACACGAATTATCAGAATTAATTACAGTCGAAGCTCCGGTAAAATTATCATCCTGATATAAAATCGCCTGAAAACCCTGTGTAATTTTAAGTGACGAAATATCATCATTTAAGATTCCCAAAGAGTTTAAACGTGCAAGATTATAATCACCAATTGTCAATCCGCCCGAAAATCCGGTGTAATTGCAATCTTTGTAAGCCGTAATTACATCAGTTGAAGGGGCTATATTTCCTCCCGGTGGAATCGTTCCGGTTATCGAATAACTTCCGATAGAACCATAAGCCGAATATCCACCGTAACCGGCACTTCCTGCTCCGTTGCCGTCAACACCGACAAAATATTTTCCGGCAGGCAAATTCACATTCATAGAAGCGTTCAAAGCAAACGGATCTGAATTCCAATAGGTTCCCATTTCTGCTCCGGCCGAATTATACAATCGGAGCAAAAGATGCAGGTTTCCGTCTCTTGAAACCGTATTGGCATTTATAGAGACATTTCCACCACCAGTTGTAAACGTAAAGAAGTCATAATCTGCTTCACTTGAAATAATTCCGTTTTTCTGATTAATTGCGCCGCTTGCATTATAGTCTAAAGTGGCTGCAGAAGCAATAGTATTTCCGTAATCATCGCCTCTGTATCCCACTCCGAATTTAGCACTTGCGATAGTGGCAACATCATCTTGTTTGTTATTGGAATAGTCATATTCTCCTTTACTCCATTGTACAACAGGCCTGTAATAACCCGCTCCCATAATAGGTGCCCAAGAAGTATTGTTTATCCCGACAAAATAATCCTCTTTGGGAGTCGTACGGCCATCATGACCCAGATCGAAAGTATGACCAACTTCATGCGCTGAGGCATCTCCACCCGATTTACCCGAAGTAATAAATACCCAACAAGGTACATCATTGTCCCAATTGAAA
Source organism: Flavobacterium sp. GQ95 (assembly GCF_059758655.1). Taxonomy (NCBI): domain Bacteria; kingdom Pseudomonadati; phylum Bacteroidota; class Flavobacteriia; order Flavobacteriales; family Flavobacteriaceae; genus Flavobacterium; species Flavobacterium sp. GQ95. The sequence goes on along the minus strand of NZ_JCAXEB010000005.1, from coordinate 92,813 downwards.
GAACCAATATAAGCGACACCTCCTGCTCCCGGAGCTGCAGTATTGGTTGGAGTTACCACCACGCGCATTCTTCTGTTTCTTGGATACGAATTAAAAACGGCTTCACTTGTCGTAACGTTTAAATTAAAAGGTCGGTAATCTTCTGAAACTACTTCCCAATGTTGTTGTACATCGGCATCACTCATTCCGGATGGCGCTGCGTTGATAGCATTTCCGTTATTCCACAGATTTCCTGCCGGCATATTATAACCGTCAAAATCCAACATCACACAACCTGCTGCGCCCGGTAAACTTTGTAAGTTCAATAAAGCGGGTGCAATTGCAGCAGCAACAGCAGTTTTATTGGTTGTTTTTTTAGTGTTTTCAGGGATATCATCAAAATTGATACAAACGATCGTATTGATATCCACTTTAGAAACATAAGCATATCCCTGAGCGTCTGAATAATATTTGAAGGCTTCTTTGGTTTTCTTTAAAATAATATGGCCTTCCAGTTTTTTCTCTATCACTTTGACAAAAAAAGAAGATTCGGGAACGTCTTTGATTTCTCCAATCAGGAATTCGCTAGACGCATTTGATTCTTTATAATTGATTTTTCCTTTAAAGTTTTTTGAATTTTCGACCTGAAGCAAAATGGTCTTTTCTATACCTTTTGAGGTTGTACTAGTGACCAGTTCCTGCTTTAAAGTATTCATAAAAGTTTTGGTTGAACCTAAAGAAGTCTGTGCAATTGCAAAACTGCTAAAAGCCAGAAATAGAAATAAGCTTAACCGAAATTTGTAATTGGTTTTCATATGTAAGGTAGGATTTGGGGGTTAAAAGGATTGCAATCTTATTTGCCTAAATTTAACCGCAAAGGGCGCTAAGATTTACGCAAGGTTCGCAAAGTGTTTATTGATAAAACTTTGCGAACTTTGTGTTTTCTGAGCGCAAACTAAGAAAAAAATCTTTGTGAACTTTGCGGTTAATGAATTGAAGTGATTTAACCGCAAAGGGCGCTAAGATTTACGCAAGGTTTGCAAAGTGTTTATTGACAAAGCTTTGCGAACTTTGTGTTTTCTGAGCGCTAACTAAGACAAAAATCTTTGCGAACTTTGCGGTTAAGATCTATTTTTTAATAAAACGTCTCACTGTTTTTATTCCGTCTTTCTCAACTAAAACCAGATATATTCCTGATTTTAAACCCGAAACATCAAGACTGTTGTTACTGATTTTTTGTACCGAAACTGTATCACCTCCCTGAGAATTAATAACACTCACATTGGCACCAGAAACTTCAGCAGTAAAGAAAATAGTGCTTTCTGTAGGGTTTGGATAAATAGTCAGACTTTCGATTTTTTCTTCAGTAGCGGTATCTGTTAAAGCTGATTTTGCTGCCAAACCTGAAGCCGCTTTTGTAATTCTAAACCAGTTTAAATTCACACCTGAACTCTGAATATAGATTCCGAAGTTATACGTTCCGGCATTTACATTCACCGTTTGAGTGATGGTCTGCCAGTTTTGCCATCCTCCTGTATTAGGGACATTTACAGCACCAAGCTGAATTGTTCCTGCACTTAAATCTGATGATAATCTGGCTCCGGAAACAGCACTTGCTACTCTGTATTCAATTACATAATTACCAGAAGTTGGAAAATTGATATTGTAATACGCCATCCAATCACCTGTATCTGCGTAACCTACGTTTAGACCTCCTCCAGTATCTGTAGTACCTTCAGTTTGAACACCACTCATTGTGGAATAATTTTCTGCCTGAATTAAAGTTCCGCCCGTTGGTGGCTGGCTTCCCGTAATAACCTGATTTACGGCTGTTAATAGTGATTTAGAACCAACCGCATCCTGAGATAATTCCCAAATCATAACACCACCTGCATTTTGAATCGCAAAAGTTGTTTTTGCTTTGATGGTTGGAATTCCGTTATAATAAATAGTATTTCCGACCTGATCAACATTTTCTGCTCCGGGATATTGTGCTACGATATTAGCATAAGAAATTCCCTGATTGGCTGAAGCTCCAAAACCATATCCGTAAAAAGGTAATCCAATAATGGCTTTACTGGCTGGTAATCCTCTTCCTGTCCAGTAATTAAACTGATTAACCGCCATACTGTATGGAGAATGCTGTCCCGGACTTCCCGGTTGCCAAGGTCCTGTTGCATCATACGCCATGATATTAATCCAGTCATAAGCTGCAAAAGTAGATGCAGGTACATTGGCGCCACCATATCCTTCTGAAAGTGCTGCTGAAATCAATTTGCCATTGGCATGCAATTTATTCGCCAAAGCAATTACAAATCCGCCGTAATCGCTATTAATTGCCGGGCCTTCAAGATCTACATCGATTCCATCAAAATTATGAGCTACAACGTAATCATATAATTTTTGAATAAAAGCAGTTCTGTTTGCCGGTGTAATCAGATTAAAATAATTGTCACGAATGGCACCGCCTTCAGAAACTGAACCTCCTCCAAGAGAAACAAAAACCTTAATATTTTGTGCATGTGCAGCATTAATAATGGAGTTACTTCCTGAATTGAAAGTCAGATATCCATTGGCATCCGGATTTTCAAACGCAATATTAATGTGCGTTAATTTACTGTACTGAATAGTGCTTGAAAAAGCATTCAAATCGATCCAGTTGGGAATGTAAGCTATAACTTTTTTTTGGGCAATTGCTAAATTAAAAACACCCAATGCCAAAATGATCATCCATTTTAGCTGCATTGTTTTGTAATTGTTTTTCATAGTAATTTGTTTTAATAGATTAAGGGATTAATAAATGAAACTTTAGATTTTAGTCCCGGGACTTCGGGATAGATTTTAGATGGAATTTGATATCTGACTACTTGATACCAAATTCCACTTACTTCATTTAAATTTCAGGGCAAATAAATCTGAGATTTGAAATCGAAGTCTAAAATCTGTTTTTAAAACTATTTTTTTATAAAGCGCTTGATCGTCTGTTTGCCTTCCTTTTCAAAAACAATCAAATAGATGCCTTTTCTTAATTGCGAAACATCGATACCATTATTATTGCCTTTTTGAGTTGAAACAACTGCTCCGGTTTGTGAATCCACTATTTTTATGTTTTCTCCTGAAATATCTGTTGTAACAAAAAGTGTATTTTCAACCGGACTTGGATAAACATTTAAAACTGTTTCGGCTGGAGTTTCTTCTTCAACTGGAGCTAAAGCCGTTTTAGCAGCTAAACCAGCACCAACTTTTGTAATTTTTATCCAGTTGATGTTCATTCCGGTATTCTGAATGTAGATTCCGAAATTGTAGGTTCCGGCATTCACATTTACTGTTTGGGAAACCGTTTGCCAGTTTTGCCATCCTCCTGTATTTGGAATATCAACAGAACCCAAAACAATAGTTCCGCCATTTAAGTCAGATGATAATTTTCCTCCTGCAACAGCACTAGCCACTCTGTATTCGATTAAATAAGAACCGGTAGTTGGGAAATTTATGCTGTTATAAGCTATCCAGTCACCCGTTTCAGTATAACCTACATTCGAACCTCCTCCTGAATCTGTGGTAGCTTCCACCTGAATTCCGCTCATGGCAGAATAATCTTCAGCCTGAATTAAAACAGAGGTTTGTGAGGTTGTGGCCGGAACTAATTTCCATTGTGCGCAAGTCTGACCGTTATCCTGCCATTGCTGAACATTGGCACCATTGGTTGTGCTTGCACCTGCAACTTCTATCAATTTGCCACTGTGTCTGGCTACGATTTTATAAAAGCCATCGCCAGTAGCAACCAATATAAATTGCTGATTTGGAGTAGCATTGTATGGATATTGCTCTACATTGGCACCATTATCTTTATTAAAGTTATTTACGTCTAAAGATTGTCCGCTGTGGTTGGCGATAATTTTATACATACCGTTACCCAAATGCGTAAATGTAAATTTTTGATTATTTCCTGTATTTACCGTTCCTTGTGCAACATTCGCTCCGTTAGCTAAACTTGCATTCCAGACATCCATATTCAAATTACTGTTTCTGTTTTGTAAAAAGAAAGTCTGATTTCCTAAAGTAGTCGTTCCGTTAGCAAGAATTCTGATAGAAGTTACTTTGTCATTCCACGTTGTATTCAGACAAGAATTATCAGCATTAATTACGGTCGAAGTTCCGCTAAAATTATCATCCTGATACAAAATCGCCTGAAAACCTTTTGCGACTTTCAACGAAGAAATATCATCATTTAAAACACCCAAAGTATTCAAACGCGCCAGATTATAATCACCAATAGTCAATCCGCCAGAAAATCCGGTGTAATTACAATCTTTATAAACCGTAATCACATCTGTTGTAGCCGGTACTGAAGGAACTGATCCTGCATATCCTCCAAAAACAGCAATTACTTTTGTAGGTTGTGGAGAATGAAGCGATGGCGATTGATCTGCCACATCATCATAAGCAAATCCGTACGCCAGATTATCAACGCTAATGCCTGGCAAATGCCAAAATTTAGAATAATGATTCGTTGGATTTACCTGATAGAATTTTGAAGCATCGTACCAGTTTTGCTGTCCCGGATTGGCAGTAGTTGTATTTACAACATGTCTGTTAATAGCAGCCGTTAATTGTGCCTGAATCACAAGATCTAAATCTCCATCGACCAATCTTCTGTCCAGAACTCCTTTTCCTTCAAGCGCTTCCTGAGTCGAAGGTCGGTTTTGTACACGACCCGTACGGCCTGTAAAACCTCCCGATTGTCCAACCATTTCCAGTTGTTCTCCAATCACTCTTCCTTTAAAGACCCCGGCATCTCCGGCATAAAAAATTAAATCTTCATTTTTATATTTGTTCCAAATGGCATCAATATAAGATTTTAGGTAATTCGCCTGAGGTCCTACAGAAGTTCCTCCAGTTCCATCTGCGAAAGCAGGCGTTTTTGATGGCGCGGTGATTTCTCCCGTTGCATCATTAACGCAGCCCTGAAATTCTGATGGCACATTGGCTTTAAAAGCCGCCACAATATCAGCGTGTTTTTTTAATTCACCGACTCTTTTTTGATAGCCGTTTGCTCCAAACAACTCCAATCCCATCGGATATTTATACGAATCAACTCTTGAAGGATTTCCGAAGAAACCGTATTGATTATTAGTCAATTCGATAATTTCATACAAAATTCCCTGATTCGGATCGGTTGCATTCAAAGGATTCGGAGAAGTATAACCTGAAGGCGCACCACTTGCTCCAAAAAAGTAAAAATACAGCTGTTGTCCTTTGGCAATAAAAACTCTACAGCCTGCAATTTGTGGCAGCGTAAAAGTCTTATTCGGAATCTCACTCAACTTGGTAAAACAATTAGCATATTTTGAATTTTGTCCCGGACCGGTATTCCCTCCAATTGTTGGTCCTGTAACCGTATTATAAGACGAACTCATTGGTAAAACCTGACTCGTTTTGGCATTTACCCAAACGTGATTTCCGGTAGTGTAATCAATACCTACAATAGCGACATACAATTCGTTGTCGTTAAAGGTGGAGGTATTGCTAATGGTAAACGGTATAGGTCCCTGACCATACGTAAAATTCGATAGTAATGCGAACAGCATTACGGCAACAAAGGTTTTTAGTAATTTAAAATTTCTCATTCTTCATTCATTTTTAGTTAATAAATTGGTTTTTAATTAATTAGTAATAATGAGAAAATATTTATGCGTAAAAGCCGGGTGTAACTATTTAGGATCATTACACCCAGCCTGTTTTAATTATTGCTTGATCAGTTTTTTAGACCAGCTTTTTTGATCCGATTTGAAATTCAGAATATAAATTCCTCTTTTTAATTGGCTAATGTCAATCTGACTTTCATTCACATCATCATCCAGTTTTTTATCTAGCAGCAATGTTCCTGAATCACTGTGAATTGTGATTACTTTATTGTCTAATTTTTCAGGTATTGAAAGTTGGATATAATTGGTTGCCGGGTTTGGATACATCACAAATTCTGTTGCCGTCACCTGAGTATCTTCGATAATAATTGCAGCTTTTTTCGCTGTGGAAGCAGATCCGTAAGCTTCAATTTCGAATAGCGAATATCCGTATGGAGTCAAGGCTTTTGTGTTGCATAAAATTCGGATATATCTTCCTGTTCCGCTTACTGCCAAATCATCTGTTCCTCCATCGCTGGCGGTTTGTGTGTTTATGGTTTCATTTTCTGTGAAAACATTATCTGTAGAAAGCTGTATTTTATATTGAGTTGCAAAAGCGGCTTCCCATTTTAAGACTACTCGATTGATGTTGTAATTGCTTCCCAGATCCACATAAATCCATTCGCTTGTATTAGCAAAACTGCTCGCCCAACGTGTTCCTGCATCTCCGTCTGTAGCTTTCGCCGAAGAATAAGTAGCATTTTCTTCTGTAGAAGCTGTAGTTGTTTTTGCTAAAGCTAAATTGGTATTGGTTGGAACACTAATATTTCGAACAATAACATCACTGAAAACTCCTGTTGTCAAAGTTCCATTTGCATGGGATGTTACAGCCATACCTACATAAATAGTACTTGCCATGGCAATCGTTCTTGGCGTACCAAGTTGTGTCCAGGTTGTTCCGTTATCTGAAGTGTAAGAAGTAAATACATTTCCAGCTCTTACGATACGAATCCATTTTGGAGCCGTACCAGCCGCTACCGTAGCAGTTGTGATTCCCGAAACAGCATCTCTTGACAAAAACTCTACACCTGCCGCTGCACTTACGTCGGTCATGGCATGTTTAGAAGTTGATGTAAGCGTTTCACGGAACATTACTCCGGCTTTTGCGTATGTATTGGTGTTGGTTAATGAATTTACTTTGGCGATAATTTCAGCATCGCCTGTAATCGGTTGGTTTACAAATTGAAATTGATCACTTGTTTCCCAAATATCATTTCCTGAACCTTTGATAGTAAAAGTTCCGCTGGCGTGAGTCGCTTCTCCGGGCGGAGTTACGGCACCTAAATCGGTACTCACCCACGGCGCTGGCAAAGTTGCCGGTGGATTTTCTGTAGAAACTAAATTTAAAGCTCTAAGATTATCAAAATAATAGGTATTTCCTGAGCTTGTTCCCGGTTCTAACAAGAAAACAAAACGATTTACTTCGCTGTCTAATGTCGATGCATCTGGCGAACTTGCATACGTAAAAGTAACCGTGTGCCAGGCATTACTTTGTTTTACAACACCCTGATAAATACTATGTCTTCCGGCAGGATAATTGGACGGAATCGAAGCGTTGCTTTCTGCCTGCCAGGAAATTATAGATCCAACCGGTGCAGAAGTATACACATCCATCGCAAACTTTTTGGTTCCGCCTTTGAAATCTCCGATGTTTGTTAAAGTGGTATTGAACGAGAAGTTATCATACAATTCCGTTGCTTTTCTAACATATTTTCCAACGTTTGAAGACGTGTTAATTCCGCTTGCGTTTGGATTTGCCGTGTTTGGCGTATAAGTTCCGATAGCATCTCTAAACGTAATATTGTGTGTGTTTTGGTAATCTTCATAAACTACTCCTGGCGTAAAAGTATCCGGAAGTTTGGTAGAACCAATTCTGATGTTATCAAAATAATAGGTATCACTGGTATAAGAACCTGAGTTGGCTAAAATAACCATTTGGTTAATGGCTAAATTTGAAGTTCCTGCATCCGGACTTGAATTATAATAAAAAGTCAGTGTTTCCCATTGATTTTGTTTGGTGGTAATCGCAACATAGTTACTGTTTCGTCCTGTTGGAAAATTTGCAGGAAGCGATGTCGCACTATTTTCTAAATTCAAACTCACAACGGTTCCAATTGGTGCCGAAGTATACACATCAATCATAATTTTATTGGTCTGATTTTTCAGTAAACCTGCATCTTCAATGGTACTTTGTGTGTTGAAGAAAAGTACGTCATATTGCTCGGTTACATTTCGAACATATCTCGCCACATTTGCTGATGAGTTAACCGAATTTGCTCCCGGATTTGCTACTACTGAATAAGTTCCGGTTGTAGTTCCTTTGATAATTTTATTAATACCGTCATAGTTTTGCAAAACATCAGTTGCAATAATTGGTTTTTCGGGTGCTGCTTTTGTGAGCAGATTATCGAAATAATAGGTTGCGCCCGAATTCGAATTCGATTCAAAAAGAAATACCACATTATTGATCGTCAAGGCACTTGTATTTGGGTCGATGACTTTTTCAAATTCAAATTCAATGGTTTCCCATTTGTTTTGTACCGTTGTCGTGGCTTTGTAACCGCTATGTCTTCCTAACGGAAAATTGGTTGCCGTTGTCACCAGACTATTTTCCAGTTGCATAGAAATCTTTGTACCAACAGGTGCTGAAGTATAAATATCAAAAGAAAGTTTTTTTCTTCCGTATACATAATCGTTTGCATTGCTGATCACTATATTTTTAATATTCAAAACATCATACAATTCAGAGGCATTACGAACATATCTCCCTACTGAAGCAGAAGTATTAATTCCAGTAGCTGATGGATTTGCAACAGCTTCTGTCAAAACACCCGTTTTGTTTCCGTATACGATATTTCGGTTCGATTGAAAATCTTCATGGATTTTCTCTACCGGCAGAGGAGCTTCTGTTGTAATGGCTAATTTATAAGTATTAGCAGCACAGCCCGAAACTGTTGTAGCTACAGCAACATCTCCCCCAGTTGTTCCCCAGTTAACGGTAATGGTGTTTGTCCCTTGTCCTGAAGTAATTGTCGCTCCCGCAGGAACTGTCCAGTTGTACGTTCCACCTGCGATTGCATTTATAGAATAGGTTTTACCGGTTTCATTATGATACACTTTTGCATCACCCAAAACACCATACGAAAAACTTCCGCTGTAAACGCGAACGTAATCCACTTGTAATTTTGCTGGAAAATCAGCCGGAATTGGCTCCACTCCTACACCGTTTACACTTGTATAAGGCGTTCCTAAACTACCAACAGCCAGATTTAAAATGATATAAAACTGCTGATCGTTAAATGGCCATCCGCCGTTTACAGTTGTATTTGGTGTAGCGGTATGAAATAAATTTCCATCAATAAACCATTTGATGATATTGGGTCCCCATTCTACAGCATAAACGTGAAATTCAGTCGACAAATCAGTTGGCGATGAATAACTTCTGCCTGTATAATGATATCCTCCTCCGTCGTAATGAATGGTTCCATCAATAGATTTTGGATTTCTGTGCTTGGCTTCCATGATGTCAATTTCACCTGTAAAAGGCCAATTGGCTGTACCGGCAGGTAACATCCAGAAGGCAGGCCACGCTCCCATTCCGGAAGATAATTTCATACGGGCTTCAATTCTTCCGTATTTAACGGCATATTTCCCTTCCGTTGTCAGTTTTGCAGAGGAATATGGCTGTTGCGGGAATGATGCATTTGGTTCGTACTTCGCCTGAATATTTAGATAACTGTTTGTCCCTTCCTTTACAATCGTCGCCTGATTAGGATCGTAACGCTGTGCCTCCGCATTTCCAAATCCGCAAAGCGAAGGACAGCCGTTTCCGGAAATACTTTGCCATTTGGTTAAATCTACAGTTGTTCCGTTAAATTCATCAGACCAAATTAAAGTGTTGCATTGGGCATGAAGTTTTAGAAAAGGTGTAAGAAAAAATAGTATCAAGATGATACACCTTTTTAAAAAATAATAATTGCTTCCCGGTGGTCGGCCGAAAAAAGAGTCTTTTTGTTTCATTATTTGTAGTTTTTTTTTAGTAAAGCTTATTAACACAATAAATCTTCTATTTTTTGAAAAACAGATACATATTGTATTAATAAGATGACAATATTAACAAATAAACTACCCACAATGTTAATTTTTGGCTACGGTTTGACTACGGTGTTTATAAAAAAATGTAATAAACAGCTTTCAAAAAACGTAAAACTACTTAGGAATTTACTGATAGGAAAAACTTGCTTGTGCCCTGAGTTTAAACAGATCTGGCATGGATTTTATTTGTAAGAATTTACGAAAAATTAAAAATTGAGAATTAAAAATTAAAAATCTCCTAGATCTGCGTGAAAAAATATAACTAGATAAAAAATCTGCTTAAATCTTTTTAAAATCTGCGTGAAAAAATTAAACACATAGAAACATAGTTTTCATATATTAAAAAAGCATTTCACTTGCATCAAAACACATAGCTATGTGTGAGAAACTAGTTTCTTTTAACTTGCTTTTTTGTTAATTACTAACTATAAAATCTATGTTCCTATGTGTTTAAATAAATTTTACGAATGACACATCTAAAAATTAAGAATAAACTCTGTAATGTTAGCATCTGACGGAAGTTGCAATTTCTTGCGAATACGGTAACGGGTATCTTCAACGCCTCTTACGGAGATTCCTAAAAGTGGGGCGATTTCTTTGGTGTTGAAATTCATTCTCAGATAAGCACACAATCTCATATCTCGAGGCGTCAGTTCCGGGAAGCTTGTTTTCAATCTTTGCATAAAATTATCATGAAGCTGATTGAAGATTTCTTCAAACTCATTCCAATGCTGATCACCTTGCAATTCGTGATCGATGATTCGGTTTATTTTAGTTAACAAACTGAAATTAGTATTGGAATCATTTTTCTTATCAATCTGACCAATAAGCTCTTTAATCGAAAGCAGAATTTTATTTAAATGGATAAGATTCACCGTATTCGAAGCCACTTTTGCATTTTTAAGATTGATAGTAGCTTCGAGGTTATCACGCATTATGGCCATATTTTCCTGTTCCAGGGTTAATTTCTGTTCATTTAATTCGGCACGATTTCTTAAAAGTTCTTTTTCCTGATTCAGTATTAATTGTTGACGATCGCGTTCTGCCAGATTTTTTTGGTATTTGATAATGGCATAAATCAAAACCCCAAAAAGGACCAAATACAAAATATAAGCCCACGTGGTTCTGTACCATGGGGATAAAACTTCGAATTTAAAAACTGCTTCTTCACTTACAACATCATAAATATTTTTTGCTCTTACGTGAAAAACATATTCATTTTCAGGCAAATTCGTATATTCTTTTTCTGTCTGAAGGCTCCATTCTGACCATTTGGGTTCAAAACCTTCCAGCCAATATTCGTATTTCGTTGCATCGGCTTCATCATAACAAAGTGAGGCAAACGAAAAATGCAGGGCGTTATTCGAATAGGCTAAATCGGGGCAAAATACTTTCTCATCTGATTTTATATTTGTCGGAAGTACATCATATCTGCTTGAAAATAATAGACTGTCTTTCGGAAAAATGCATTTAACCTCTGAAATAACCGCTTTATATTTAAACTGATAACTTTTAGTTTTCATCTTATTATAATGAATCAAACCATCCTGAGTTCCAAAAAACACATCACCGCTTGTTGTGGTTTGAATATTTTCGAAACCTGGCACATATAAATATCTTAATTTTCTAAAAGGCAATTCTTCTGCTTCAAAATTTCCTCCTGCTTTTTGACTCAATTTTCCGGTATTTTCTCCAGAAACGTACCAGATATTATTTTGATGATCCTCTTTTAGTAAACGAATATGGCTTTGCATTCCTAGATATTTTCTGAAAATAGGATCCGGTATCATTTTGTTTTGAACGGAATTTTGTTTGTAAACTCCTTTTGTTGTTCCAAAAAGTATTTGGTTATTTATTTTGAAAGTATTCAAAAACAAACTCGACGGAAAACCAGCTTCCTGATTGTAAAACTGAATATTTGAAACGGTATCAAAGGTTTTATTGAATTTTAGTTTGTAAATTCCTTTATAGCCGTGAGCGATCCAGATATTTCCTGCTGCATCCGTTTCAATTACCCGACTGCTTTCTTCAAATCCTTTTATTTTATGTTGAAAGACCCAGGAATTATTTATTTTTTTTAATAAATATAATCCGTTATAACCGCCAACTAATAATAAATCAGCATGATTCGGAACAATCACACCTTGCCAGGCGCCATCTGTTTTGGCTAATAATTGAGCCGAATTGCCTTTTATTTCGAAGATTCCATTTTTTTCAAAAGCCAAAAGCGAATTCCCAAAAACGCCAATATTCCATACATTTTCAGACATTCCGGAAATATGCTGAAAATGTACACTTTTATGCTGATCCTTTTTGTAATCTTCCCAATCCATCCAAAAAGCACCATTGTCTGTGGCTATGTAGAGTTTGTTTTGATAGATTTTACTACAATATATTTTGGTTTCAGAATTTGAAACATCCACTATTTTGGATAAAGGAGATGAGATCTGAATCAATGAAATTCCTTCTTTAAAAGTCACCCACAAATTACCCGCAACATCTACTTTCAGATTGGTAACATATTCATTCTGCAGACCCATTTGTTTATTTATGTGCTGCATCAGATTTCCTGCACTATCCAGAACTATCAATCCCGATTGACGCGTCCCGATTCCGAAATATCCATCAGAAAGTAAAATAGCTGTTGATATTTGGTTTTGTTTAAGTAAAGCATCAACTTTAGTAACAAAAGGTTTTAGTTCGTTTTTTTTGTATGTGAAAAGCCCGCTTTTTTGTGTAAGAAGTACCAAACCGTCTTTTGTATCAAAGATTTTCCTGATCTTCAATCCGATAAATTGCATGCTATCAGGAATGGTAATCAAATCATCATTTTCCAGTTTCAATAAACCTTTGGCATTATCTGAAACATAGATTGCTTTGTTGGTATCAAAAAATTCGTCAAACTTAGCAGCAGATCGTATTACTTTGATTTTGTTTTTCTTATAAATAAAAATCGCTTCATTAGAAAAAAAGATGACTTCATTATTGCGAATAACAGTATGTAAAACATCACCAAAATTTTTGGCCGAAGCGGGAAGTAATTTTACCAGAGAGGTGTATTTATATTGTCCGTTGGGCAACTGCACTGCATAACCAAAATCACCCTGAGCGCCCACATACATTTTATCATTTTTGTCGATGGCAAGAGAGCGAACCATGCTTTTGTTTTCAGGCTGCGTAACGATGCTCCATCGTACGCCATCAAATTGCATGATCCCAAAATGATTCGCAAAAAACATCATGCCTTTTGAATCCTGTACAAGATCACAGTTTTCTGAAGCTGCTTTATACGTTTTCGGATTGTAATTAGTGATAAAGGGGACTCCAATTTTCTTAATTTGGGCATTAATAATTGGAGGTAAAAGAGGTATTGCCAGAACTAAAATTCTAATTATAAATTTCGTCATTTTGTTTCTTTCTGTAGGTTAGTTTTGTGGTGTTTTAGAACCACAATCTAAAAATTAGCTCTTGGGGAAAAGTCAATTTTCAGGCAAAAAGAAATTATTTAATCAAGGCTTTTGTAGTAACAATTTGGCAATTTAAAGCGCTAAAAAAATGAATCTCTATAATCAAATATATAAAAATTTATTTTAGTGTAACAAATTGCATTTTAATTAGATAATTTGAGAATTAGATAATTAGATAATGTGGCAATTAGAAAATTAGATAATTTTTAGCGCAATCTTGTCATCCTGACGGAGGAAGGATCACACACGTAACTCTACAAAGATTGGCGATTTTGATTGAGGAGCTTCTAGTGTGATCCTTCCTCCGGATGACAAACTATCACAACCTAAAACTTTAAACCTGAAACAAAACTATATCCCAAGCAAATCAATTAATTCTTCGTAGGTATGAAAGAGAATCGCTCCTTCATTTTCTAAGTCTTCGTTGTTGTATCCGTTGGCAAAACCGTATACTTTAAACCCGCCGCTAATTCCGGCTTTTACTCCTGCTTTGCTGTCTTCCAGAACAATACAATCTTTAACCTCAAAACCCATTTCTTTTGCAGCAAACAAAAATATTCCCGGTTCTGGTTTCCAGCTTTTTATTTGGTAGGAACTGAATATTTTACCTTCAAATTTGTTTAATAAACCTGCTACTTCTAAATTTAATCTGATTTTTTCAACGGGACCACTCGAAGCTACACAGTACGGAATTTTTAATTTTTCAATAAATTCGAGAACACCTTCCATGGGTTTGACTTGTGTTTTGAAAGCTTCAAAGCTTTTTTCCCGGTATTCATTCTCAAAACTATCCGGAAGTTTTTTATCGATTGCAGTTTCTATATGCTGAAAGCATTCTTTTAAATTACGACCATTAAAATCGCGATACGCATCTTCAATTTTCATTTCAAAACCATGTTCTGCCGCCATCGAAAGCAGAATGCCATTCCCTATTTTTTCTGTATCTACAAGAACGCCATCACAATCGAAAATAATACCCTTAACTTCCATACTTTATTATTACATTTTTAATTATCCTATTGACAGGAAATGTAAATTACAAAATTATTTTTATAAAGTTACCGGGATTTAAAGTGAAGTTGAAATTTTTGAAATAATCTGAATTATAAAATCAGCCTGAGCAGGATTAATTTTTTTCAGGGCTTCTGCAGTTTGAAACCATTCTGCTTTATCAATTTCAGGAAAGCTTTTCATACTTCCTGATTTTGGCGGCCATTCCATTTCGAATTCATTACTTTTTACCAAAGTAACATCAATATCAAATTCTACGGCCCAGGCAAAAACTGTTTTTCCTGATTTAAGTTTAACCGATTCGAGTGCGATAAAATCACCATCCACATCAAAACCGGTTTCCTCCTGAAACTCGCGTCTTGCAGCATCAAGCGGATCTTCATCAGGTGTAAATTCACCTTTAGGAATAGACCAGCTTTCCAAATCCTTATTTTTCCAGAAGGGCCCACCGGGATGCACCAATAAAAAATAAATAGTGCAATCTATAAACTTATAGAGTAATATGCCAGCGCTTTGTTTCATAGTAATGGTATTGATTTCTAGTTATAAAGATACTATTTTAGAAGAAATTTCTCTATTTAAAATATTTTAATAATCAGCTTCCTGTACATATTTGCCCTCATTCTGTACTTGTGTTCAAAAATTGATTCGTAAATTTAAACTTTCGTGATGACAAACATAAAACAAGAAAATTAAACTCTATATACTTTGAAAAAACACATTCTATTAACCACAATCCTCGCAAGCAGCTTTGCACTTCACTCGCAAAACAAAACTGTTACGGTTGCCAATGGTCTTTCTGTTGACAGGGAATTTGAAACCGTTGAACTAACAAAAAAGTTACTCAAATTACCTAATTCGGTTAAACTGGAAGAACTTGCCGTGAAAGAAAAAAATACCGATTTATTTCTCGAAAGTCAGACTGTAGATAACGATGGCGACGGAACTATGGACGTATTATTATTTCAGCCGAAGATAAAGGCTTCTTCTCAAAAAGAATTTGAAATTGTTCCGGCAGCCAATACATCAGCATCAAAAAACATCAATTGCTATTCGCGATTTGTTCCCGAAAGAACCGACGATTATGCCTGGGAAAACAATAAAGTAGCTTTTAGAACATACGGTCCGGTGGCTCAAAAAATGGTGGAAGATAAAATCGCCGGCGGAACTCTAACCAGCGGAATTGATGCCTGGCTAAAAAGAGTTGATTATCCTATTATTAATAAATGGTACGAAAAAACCGTTTCCGGAACCGGATCTTATCATAAAGATACTGGTGAAGGTCTGGATAATTTTCAGGTTGGTCCAAGTCGTGGAATTGGCGGAATTGCTGTAAATGTTGATGGAAAATATTATTTTTCGAAGAATTTCATCAGCTGGAAAACCATCACAACGGGTCCAATCAGAACGAGTTTCATTTTAACCTACGCGGATTGGGATGCCAACGGCAAAAAAATAACGGAATCAAAATTGATTAGTCTGGACTACGGAAGTTATTTATCGCGTTTTGAAATTCAAATTAAAGGCACAAAAACAATTGCTGCCGGATTAACACTTCATGATAAAAAAGGAACTATCGGAACCAATATTAAAGAAGGCTGGCTAAGTCATTGGGAACCTATTGATGATTCTGAAATTGGGATGGGTTTAGTTGCTCCAAAAAATACTTTAATCAGTTTTGATAATCATGTTACAGATGAAAAAGATTTAAGTAATTTGTACGGAAACTTAAAAGTAAAAGATAAAAAAGCAGTTTATTTCGCTGGTTTTGGATGGAAAAAAGGAAGCCCGTTTCAGACGAAAGCGGAATGGGAAAAGTACTTGAGTTCTTTTGCTGAGAAGATAAATAACCCACTTGTAGTTAAGGTGACGAAGTAGTTTTTACTCTCATTTTTGTCATCCTGAGGAACGAAGGACTACATTAGAAACTCCGCACAGAGAATCGCCAATTTTTGTCGAATTACAAGTGTGGTCCTTCGTTCCTCAGGATGACAAGATTGGGTTATTTTCTAGCCGGAAAATAATTCTCTTTCAGAATAATTTCCAATGGAATATAATGCGTCTTTTCAACTGATTCCTGAAGTACCAATTTCTTGTACAAATGATTAACTGCCATATAACCCTGTTCTTCTGGTCTTTGGTTAATCAAAAAATCGATAATTCCTTTGTTTAGGTATTCGATATTTTCTTTCAATAAATCGTAACCAATAATTCGGACGCCCTTAATATTGTTTTGTTCCAGAAATCTCGCTAAAATATAAGCTCTTGAATTGGGTACAAAAACACTGTTTATTCCTGAAAACATTTCCAGACATAACTGGTCAATTCCTGAATCTTTGATGGTAACTTCCGAAAATTTAAAATTGGTCAATTCGTGATGGTCTTTAAAAAAAGAATAAAAGCCATCAATACGTTGTAAATAGACTGAGGTACTTTCTATTTCACGGGTAATCTTAAAAATTAAAACGTGTCTTTCTTTATCTACTGCAAAACTAATTAGTCTTCCGGCCAAGTAGCCGCTCTGAAAAGCATCCTGACCAACATACGCATGTTCTTCATCACTTGAAATATTCGAATCGATCATTACAACCGGAATATTTTTCTTCTCGTATTCATTCAAAAAACGAACCGATTCTTCATAAAAAATAGGTGCAAACAATAATCCGTCACATTCAAAATCCAAAACTTTTTCGGTTGATTCCTTAAAAGAAGTGGCGTTAAAATCATAGAAAAAATAGTCTAACACAACACCAAATTTTCCAAATTCGACAGCCGCCCTTTCTATTCCTGTTACCTGACTTTTCCAATATTCAATGTTTTCATATTTAGGTAAGAAAACTGCAAAACGGAATTTCTTATTTAAAGCCAGATTGCTTGCCAGAATATTTCTTTTATAACCGTATTGTTCGATAATAGCATTTACTTTATCTACATTTTCTTGTGCCACCTGACCACGATTATGGATGATTCTGTCAACAGTTCCGGGTGAAACATTAGCTAATTCTGCTATTTTTTTTATTGTTATGATATTCTTACTTTTTAAGTTAAAACGATTTTGAAACCACGTAAATTTAATTTTTTTAAGTAAAGATAAGTTGTTTTACTTAACTTTTTCTATACATTTGTAAAAGCCCGTGTGCGTACACGTAAAATTACATAATTTACATACAAAACAATAATTTGTTTGCATTTTAAAATAATATCTCCGTAAAAAAACCAAATAGAAAATTTAAAATATGATTATAGATGTTTTAAGTAATGCCGCAAAATATTGTGGTTTACATCCAAATTTCAAAAAAGCATTTGATTATTTGAGTCAAAATGATTTGCTAAATCTTGAAGATGGTTCGTTTGAAATTGCCGAAGGTTTAAAAGTAATCGTGATTTCAGGAGAAGGAACAACCAGAGAAGAAAGTATTAAAGGTTTTGAATGTCATGATCAAAATATTGACATTCAGATTTCGTTAAAAGGTCCTGAAACTTTTGCGTGGAAACCAAGAGAAAAATGTGTGAATCCAAATGGAGAATATAGTGACGAAAGAGATGTTCGTTTCTTCCACGACAAACCGGATATGTTTTTTGAATTGCAGGAAGGACAATTTGCAATTTTATTCCCAACAGATGTTCACGCTGCCATGATTGGTGAAGGAACATTGAAAAAAATTGTAATTAAAGTCAAACTCTAAAAGAGAAATTCCAATATTCTAAATTCCAAATCCCAACTTTTAAACCTTGAAATAATAAACATAGATCTTTTCTAGGTTTGGAATTTAAAATTTGGAATTTATTATAAAAACTAAACCTGAAATTTAAGCTTATAAGTGCTTAAAAAAATTATAACTCATATAAATAAAACATGAATTCAGTATTTAATCTTGAAGGAAAAATTGCTCTTATTACCGGTGGTGCTGGTGTATTGGGAAGCAACTTTGCAAACGTTTTGGCTAAACAAGGCGTAATCGTCGGAATTGTGTCTCAATCGATTGAAAAAGCCAATAAAACTGTAGCGGCCATAGAAAGCAATGGCGGAAAAGCTTTTGCTGTACAAGCCAATGTTTTAAACAAAGAAGAACTGGAAAAAGCAAAAGATTTAATTGTAGAAAAATACGGTCGTCTTGATATTTTGATCAATGCTGCAGGAGGAAATATGCCGGGAGCCACTATACAACCTGATCAGGCTATTTACGATATGAAAACAAACGATTTACAGCAAGTAGTCGATTTGAATATCATTGGAACTATGCTTCCGTCGCAGGTTTTTTCTGAACTTTTTGCAAAACAAAAAGAAGGAAATATTATCAATATTTCATCAACATCGGCACAAAGACCTTTAACCCGAGTGGCTGGATATTCGGCAGCAAAAGCGGCAATTGATAATTTTACCAAATGGATGTCAGTTGAACTGGCTTCAAAATATGGAGAAGGAATTCGTGTCAATGCTATTTCTCCGGGTTTTTTCATTGGAGAACAAAACAGAGCTTTATTGTTAACTCCGGAAGGAAAATTAACACCAAGAGGTGAAAAAATTATTGACCACACTCCTATGGGAAGATTTGGAAAACCGGAAGATATTGACGGTGCACTTATATTTTTATGCAGCGACATGTCCAAATTTGTAACGGGAACCATTATAGTAGTAGACGGTGGATTTGCCGCTACCAGTATTTAAAAAATCATAATTAAAACATACCTACAAGGTTTTTAAAACCTTGCAGGAGAAAAACGAATAAAAATGGAACAAACATTAAGATGGTTCGGACCAAACGATCCGGTTTCTTTACAAGATATTAAACAAACCGGCGCTACCGGAATTGTTACAGCATTACACCATATTCCGAACGGACAAGTATGGGAAATTGAAGAAATTATTAAACGAAAAGTGGAGATTGAGCATGAAAACGGCGACCCTAAAAAAGGTGCTTCCGGATTGACATGGTCAGTTGTAGAAAGTATTCCGGTTCACGAAGACATCAAAAAACAAACAGGAAATTATCTTCAATACATTGAAAATTATAAAGAAAGTATTCTAAACCTGGCATTATGTGGTATAAAATGCATTTGTTACAATTTCATGCCGGTGCTGGATTGGTCAAGAACGGATTTATCTTATGAAGTGGAAGACGGTTCAAAAGCCTTGCGTTTTGATATTAATGCTTTTGCGGCTTTCGAATTGTTTATTTTGAAAAGACCGGGAGCTGAAAAAGAATACTCGTCGATACAAATTGAAAAAGCGACAAAATACTTTCACGCCATGACTGATGAAGATAAGGTAAAATTGCAGCAAAATATATTAGCAGGACTTCCGGGTGCTGAAGAAGCCTATTCCGTGGAAGATTTTCTGATAACTTTAAGCGCTTACAATCATATTGACAGAGAAGCTTTAAAGAAAAATCTTTTCTTCTTTTTGAAACAAATCATTCCGGTTGCTGAGAGTAAAGGCGTTTTAATGGCGATTCACCCAGATGATCCTCCCTACCCGATTTTAGGTTTACCAAGAGTCGTAAGTACAGAAGAAGATTTGATCGAATTAATGAATGCTGCTCCGTCTAAATCAAACGGATTTACGATGTGTACAGGTTCATACGGCGTTCGTGCTGATAATGATTTACCGGGAATCGTAAGACGTCACGGCGATAAAATGAACTTTATTCATTTAAGAAGTACGCAACGAGATGAAGAAGGAAGTTTCTACGAAGCCAATCATCTTGAAGGCGATGTTGATATGTACGAAGTTGTAAAAGCAATTATCGAAGTCGAAAAAAGAAATAACAGCCAATTGCCAATGCGTCCGGATCACGGACACCAGATGCTCGATGATTTGAAGAAAAAGACAAATCCGGGTTATTCTGCCATCGGGCGTTTGAGAGGTTTAGCCGAATTACGCGGGCTTGAAATGGGGATTAAAAGAACTGTCTAAGTTTTTTGCCACGAAGGTACTAAGACACGAAGTTTTTTTAAAAGCCACAGATTAAAGAATTAAAATGATTATTTCACGCAGATTTTGCAGATTAGAGCAGATTTAAAAATAATAATCTGCGTTCATCTGCTTAAATCTTTTTCAAATCTGCGTGAAAACAAAAACTTTGCGTCCTAGCGCCTTTGTGGCAAATAGCAGACCAAAACTAACTAACCAAAATAACCACAAAACCATGAAGCGTCAAACCCTTATTATTTGTTGCAGTCTTTTTGTAAATAGTATTTTAATGGCGCAACAAACACCTAAAATACTTACCGATTCAAAGACAAATTACTTACCTGATTTCAGTTATGCGGGCTATCATTTCGGCGAAAGTCAAATTCCTGAATCAACAGGTAAAATTATAAATGCAACAGATTTTGGCGTTAAAGCAAATGATGGTTTAGATGACTCCAAAGCTTTATTAAAAGCTATAAAGGCAGCAACTTCCACTGAAGGAAATGTAATTCTTCAATTACCAGCCGGTCGAATTATTCTGAGTGATATTTTATATATTGAAAGAAGTAATTTTGTACTTCGCGGCGCAGGCTCAGGAGAAAACGGAACGGAGATTTATTGCCCAAGACCGATGATGTATCTTAAAGATCCTGAATCACTTGCAGAACTTCGCGAATATTTAACCACTTTTGATAAAAGACAGCGTGAAACTGAAAATAATATCGATTTGCCTTTTTCGCAATATGCCTGGTCTGGTGGTTTTATCTGGACGCAGGTTCCGAATGAACGTGTAAAATCTTATTTAGATAAATATGAACCGACTCCAAATGTTTTAGCGAAAGTAAGTTCAGGAAATATGGGCGAACATATCATTACTGTTTCTGAAGTAAAAGGATTGAAAGTCGGTGATATTGTCGAACTTCAATTATTCAATAAGGACGGAGAAAATGGCGAAATTATTGCCGATCTGTACAAAGGCGCCAAAGTAAAACCAGGTTCTCATCATTGGAAATTCCCAAAATTGCCAATCGTCCGACAACAAGTTGAAATTACTAAAATTTCAAACTCAAAAATTACCATTAAAACACCATTGACCATTGCAATAAAACCAAGTTATCAGGCGCAATTGGTGGAATGGAAACATTTAAACGAAGTGGGTATCGAACATATTCGCTTTACTTTTCCTGATATTCCGAGAGTGGCGCATCATGTTGAACCTGGAAATAATGCTATATTTTTAACCCGTCTTTTTAATAGCTGGGTTAAAGATATTGTTATTACAAATTCAGACAGCGGGATTCTGGCCGAGGAAGATTCCAATGTTACGATTCAGGATATTGTAACCGATGGACCACATATGGCACATTATACCGTAACTTTAGGCGGTGTACATAATATTTTAGTAAAGAATCTTAAAATTTATAATAAAACAGTTCATCCAGTGAGCTTCAATACGTTTGCTACAAAAAATGTATATCAGAATTGTGAAATTTTTGCTGAACCATTATTAGATCAGCATTCAGGAGCAAATCACCAGAATTTATTTGACCATATTACAGTTCATATTAATCCGGATAAAAACAATAGTTATCTCTTGTTTGGCGGTGGCGGCGCTGATTATTGGAAACCCTCACACGGGCCTTTCAGTACATTTTGGAATCTGAATATTCAGGTTGAAAAACCAGTTGATAGTGCAAAACCGATTTTATTATACGGTACGAAAGATGGTCCATTCGCAAGAATTATTGGCGTGAACGGCAATGCTAAATTTGAAGTAAAATACGAACCAGACGCTTATATTGAATTTCTAAATACACCGCTGGATAAAATTCCGTCGTTGTATGATTATCAATTGCAAAGGCGGTTAAAAAAATAATCTCGCAAAGTCGCAGAGTCGCAAAGTTTTTTTTATAAACAGAACTTTTTAAGTCTCTCTGCTTTGCCAAAAATTATAACGTCAAAATCTTTCTGAAAATTTTGAACTTTGACAAAGAAAAGAAACTTAAAAAACTAAAGCTTTGCGACTCTGCGACTTTGCGAGATTAAAAAAAACCTTTGAACCTCTGTACCTTAAAAAAAATCACCATGAAATACAAAATAGCTTTTCTGGTTTTACTATTTATTTCCGGGAACATATTCTCCCAAAATAAATATCGTCTCAAAAATATTTCTACAACTGACGGGCTTTCACAGAGTTCTGTCATTGCCATTCATCAGGATAAATTTGGGCAAATGTGGTTTGGTACACGTGACGGTCTGAATAAATATGACGGTAGCCGATTTACGATTTTTAGAAATGATATTTCAGATAAATCTTCTATCAGTAACAATGATATTTTGGCTATTGAAGAAGACAATTCAGGAAAGATTTGGGTTGGGACATATAACGGATTGAATTGTTATAACCCTGTTACCAATACTTTCACAAGATATCTGCATACCAAAAACAATCATTCCATAAGCGGAAACGCGATTTGGAGTATCAAAGAAATTGGCGACGAAATGTGGTTTGGAACTTCGAAAGGTTTGACTATCTATAATAAGAAAACGGGACAATTTACTTCTACATTTCATTCTGATACCGACAATACAACGCTTCCGAGCAATAATATTCTGAGTATTTTAAAAACCAAAAAAGGTCAAATCTGGATTGGAACGACAAAAGGTTTGTGTGTTTTGACGAGTAGAAAAAATGGAAAATTTTATTTTAAAAATCACCCTTTAAATGCTACTGATTTATTGACAGTACAGGCGCTTGCTGAAGATCGTGACAATAACATCTGGGTTGGAACTAAAAACAAGGGACTCCTGAAATTTAATCCTGCTACAAATAAATATATTTCTTTTTTATCTGCTGAAAAGCATCGTGAACTCAACACCGATATCCGCGCTTTGACTATTGACAAAGAAGGCTCTTTATGGATTGGTGCTTATGACGGAATTTATATTTTGGGTCAGGATAAAAGCATTGAAAAAATAAATAACAGCAACAATAACAACGGAATTGATAAAGTAAAATCGGTTTTTTTGGATAAAAAAGGGTCGGTTTGGATTGGCTGTTACTATAAAGGAGTTAATATTTGGGATGTTTCGAATGTGAACTTTTCAAATTACAATCAGAATTCAAAAAAGATTCCGATGAGCTTTGATGTGGTGAGTTCCATCATTTCGGATAAAAATAAAAACGTCTACTTTGGAACTGAAGGCGGTGGAATCACAATTTACAACGCCACTACCGGAGCTACGAGCTACATCAACAGCAAAAGTGGCCAAACAACCAAAAACGATATTAAATCGATGTGTCTTGCAGAGGATAATATTTTATGGATGGGTACTTTCTCCAAAGGAATCTCGGCTTATAACACTGTTTCTAAAAGGATTGAAGACAACCGAATTTCATCTGAATTGAATACTTTATTAATAGATACAGGCGTTTACTCCATCAAAACAGAAGGAAACGGCATATTGTGGATTGGTACTTTTAGCAAAGGATTGATTCGGTACAATACCATTTCTAAAACTTTTCAAATTATTGGAAACGATAATACAAAACCAAACTTTTTAACCAATAATATCGTCAGAACAATTTTAGTTGACAAACAAAAGAGACTTTGGGTGGGAACTCAAAACGGGTTAAATCTTATAGGACTTCAAAATTTTCAGCCCAATAAATACGCCATAAAACATTTCTTTTTTGACGCTGCAGCTCTCGCCGGTGATGATATTTTGACGTTGTTTCAGGATTCTCAAAATAAAATTTGGGTGGGAACAAAAGCAAAAGGATTGCATTATTTTGACGGAAAGAAATTCAACAAAATAAACCTTAAAATAGGAAATACAATTATTACATCAATACACTCTATTTTAGAAGATGATGATAAAAACCTATGGATCAGTACCAATCAGGGAATTATAAAATACAGTACCACCCGAAAAACAATTGTGATTTACGATCAAAAAGACGGTTTGGCGAGCAATGAATTCAATGACAATTCGGCCTTAAAATTGGGTGACAATAAATTTTATTTCGGAAGTCCTTCCGGTGCTACTTATTTTGACGCCAGAAAAATTTCCTTAAATCAATATGTGCCTCAGGTTTTAATTACTGATTTGAAAATAAAAAATGAAACGATTAATCCTCAGGATTCAACAGAAATTTTAGAGAAAAGCATCGGTTATACCAAAAACATCACCTTGGATTATGACAAGGCGAATTTCTCCATCAATTTTGCGATTCCGAATTATATACGATCAAAAAACAACCAATACAGTTACCGCTTAACAGGACTGGAAAATACCTGGACCATTACTAAAAACACAGAAGCCATTTATGCGATTCAGAATCCGGGAACGTATGTTTTTGAAGTACGTGGTGCTAACAATGATGGTGTTTGGAATAAAGTTCCCACTACCCTGACGGTTGTTGTAAAACCAGCTCCATGGCGCAGTATCTGGGCATTCTTGTTGTACGGAATTATAATTGGTTCAGCCTTATACGGTTTGATCTGGATTATGAAATCGAAAGCCCGATTGAAACAAAAACTGGAATTAGAGTATTTAGAAACCAAACGTATTGAAGAAAACAACAGGGCAAAGCTGGATTTCTTCACTAATATCTCGCACGAATTCAGAACACCTTTGACTTTGATTTTAGGGCCGTTACAACAGATTTTATCCAATTATAACGGAACGAATGAAATGTACAAAAAGTTGTTGGTTATTGAAGGAAGTGCCAATCATCTTTTAAGCCTGATTAATCGTTTGATGGATTTCAGGAAACTAGAAAACGATCAGGTTAAACTAGAATCGGCCAATGGAAATATTGTAAAATTCACCAAAGAAATCTTTTTATCTTTTATAGAATATGCGAAAGACGGCGGCTACGATTATACGTTTGAAGCTTCTGAAGAAGAAATTCTGGTGTATTATGATCGCTATAAACTAGAACGCGTTTTTTATAATTTGATTTCGAATGCGTTTCGTTATACGCCAAAAGGCGGAACTATCAACATCAAAATCAATCACGATCACGAAAACTTATTTATTGCAGTAGAAGATTCAGGAGCTGGAATTGCCGAGGAACATATTGACAAAATTTTCGATTTGTTTTTTGAGGTTCCGCTGCACAACAATGTTCAGAAAAACTATAATAAAGGAACAGGAATTGGTTTATCAATTGTAAAAAACATTGTCAAACTTCACAAAGGAAATATTGATGTAACCAACAAAGAAACTGGTGGCGTTGTTTTTAAAGTAACGCTTCCTTTAGGCCGTGCACATCTTTCAGACGATGAAATAATTCAGGATTTTAAAATTAGTGATGACATTGTTCAATACACGAATCAACTGGAAACTGCAGAAGTAACAGAACCGGAAGATATCGAAGACTTTGTTGTAAGTGCTGAAAAACAAACTATTCTGCTAGTCGAAGATCATAAGGTTTTACGAACTTTCATGAAAAACCTACTCAAAAAAGAATATAATATTATCGAAGCTGAAAACGGCAAAATTGCTTTTGAAAAAGCATTGCAATTTGTTCCGAATCTAATCATTAGCGACGTTATTATGCCAGAAATGGTTGGAACAGAACTTTGTTCGAAAATTAAAGAAAACCTAAAAACGAGTCATATTCCGGTCATATTATTGACTTCCAGATCGTCATTAGTTTATAAATTCGAAGGACTCGAAAGTGGTGCCGATGATTATATCAGTAAACCTTTCAATTTAATGGAATTCACACTTCGCGTTAAAAACCTTTTGAATTCAACTGAAAGGCTAAAAAACAAATTCGCCAGCGAAGACAATTTTGTACCGTCAGAAATTACGGTTTCTTCTTTGGATGAAGAACTATTAAAAAAGGCATTCAAAATTGTCGAAGAAAACATTTCGAATGAACAATTTGATATTCCGTTTTTCTGTTCTGAATTAGGTGTGAGCCGAACCATGTTATTCTTAAAAATTAAAGCATGGACAAACTATACACCAAACGAATTTATTCACGAAATACGATTAAAACGTGCCGCTCAATTATTGGAACAAAACAAACTTAATGTTTCTGAAGTGAGTTATAAAGTTGGCTTTAATAATCCGAAATACTTCAGCAAATGCTTCCAGAAAAAGTACGGAGAGACTCCGTCACAATTTGCTGACAAATTTTCAAAACCTATGTCGGTAATTTAAAAAAACCACTGTTTTCAAGGCTTAAAAAAGGGTATCTGTATTTTTAGATACCCTTTTTTGTATTTCTATATCGTTTTCGCAACCTACATTTGCCTTATGAAAATCAAGAAAACAAAATTCTTATTGCTGCAAATTCTCTTCATGCTGCTAATAATCGGAATGAGTCTATTGCTTTTTTATTTTATCTAACATTAACCTTAAAACCGAAAAATGAATGTTTACAAACCAAAAAATTAAATCGCTTAAATGGTGTTTTCTGGTACTCTTCTTACTAGTCAATATCGTGATGAATGCACAGGAAAGAAAAGTCACCGGAAAAGTTACTTCCAGCGAAGATTTACTTGGGCTTCCTGGTGCTAATGTTTATATCAAAGGATCTTCTGTTGGAGCATCTGCTGACATGGATGGAAACTATACAGTAATAGTTTCAGAAAAAAATGCTGTTTTGGTTTTCAATTATGTAGGATACCAAACTGTAGAAGTTCCGTTGGGAAATAAAACAGTAGTAAATGTGAGCTTAAAAGCAGATACCAAAAATCTTGACGAAGTTGTCGTTGTAGGTTACGGTACTCGTAAAAAGAGCGACATTACAGGTTCTGTATCATCGGTAACGGCAAAAGAGCTAACAGCCTATCCTTTATTAAATGCAGAAATGGCTTTACAAGGTCGTGCTGCAGGGGTTTCAGTACAATCAAATAATGGTGGCGAGCCAGGTGCTCCGGTAAAAATCAGGGTTCGTGGTGGAACATCGATCAATGCGAGTGGAGATGCTCTTATTGTGGTAGATGGTTTTGCAGGCGCTTCTATGCCGGCTCCTCAGGATATTGCTTCTATTGAGATTTTAAAAGATGCATCGGCTACGGCTATTTACGGATCAAGAGGTTCAAACGGAGTTATCATGGTGACTACTAAAAAAGGAAAACCAGGTGCACCGGTTATTGAATTCAGCAATTCGACTTCGACGCAATCGGTAAACAACCAATTAGATTTATTAAATGGAGATCAGTTTGTAGCTTACAGAAAAAGTTTTACTACACATACTTCTGGAGGTGCTAACACAGACTGGCAGGATGTTATTTATCGTGACGGAATGATTTCGAATTCGCAATTATCATTTTCTGGCGGGTCAGACAAAATCAGATATTATGTTTCCGGGAATTATTACAACCAAAATGGAGTTGTAATCAATTCAGGAATTGATAAATACACGATTGTAAGTAATCTTGAAGCTGATTTGAGCGACAAGTTTAAAGTGGGGTTAAATTTATTTACCAGCAAACAAAACAAAGACGGAATTATCAGCCAGACTGGAGCCGGAGGAACTGGTGCTGCGGGTGTAATTGCTTCAGCGTACAGATTTATGCCAGACAAAGGAATTTACAATGCTGATGGCTCTTATACGTCTACAGCTCCAATTGGAGATGATATTGACAATCCATACGCAACGGCTATGGAAAATATTCTGGAGGTAATCAATATTACCAACAGAAGTAATTTCTTCGCATCGTATCAGATTACCAAAGATTTAAATTTCAAAACTACGTTAGGATTAACAGAATCTAATTCTCAAACCGGAAGATATATTCCTTCTACTTTAATTGCTGGAAAAAATATCAAAGGGGAAGCTTCTGTAAACAACACAAGATTTTCTTCTTTCTTAACAGAGAATTATTTGACATATAAAAGAGAAATTATCCAAAAAGGAATCTTAACGGTTCTTGGAGGTTATTCGTATCAAAAAAATACAAATGAAAATTCGTCTGCCGCTTCAAGAGGATTTTTAACGAATACCAATTCTTATCATAATTTAGGTGCGGGAACTGTGTTCTTAAAACCTGAATCAGGTTTGTCTGAGACCGAATTAATTTCTGCTTTCGGAAGGTTAAATTTTGATTACGATGACAAATACTTATTCACGTTCACAGCACGTCGTGACGGTTCATCCAGTTTCAGTAAAAACTACAAATACGGAACTTTCCCTTCTGGAGCAGTGGGCTGGAATATTGCTAAAGAAAATTTCTTAAAAGACAACAAAACAGTTTCAAACCTTAAATTGAGAGCGAGTTACGGAGCAACCGGAAACCCATCAATTGGCGCCTACTCTACTTTATCAAGATTTTCAGAAATTTATGATGTGAGTGGTGATGTAATTGTAAATGCGGTTCAGCTGACTTCTTTGGATAATCCGAACTTAAAGTGGGAAACTTCATATCAACAGGATTATGGAATTGATTTAGGTTTATTTGATAACAGAATCAGTCTTACGGCAGATTATTACAAAACGATTACCAAAGATTTGTTGTTCAACAGACCATTGCCTGGAATTTCAGGAATTGCTTCTCAGCTTCAAAATGTTGGAGAATTAGAAAATAAAGGTTGGGAATTGGGTATCAATACTAAAAACTTTATTGGAGCTGACTTTACATGGTCAACGAACTTTAATATCTCTTCAAACAAGAATAAAGTGTTGAAATTGGCTGATAATAAGGATTTATTGATCAACTCTGCTCCTGGGCATTTCCTTGCAACAGAATCTCAAATTTTGAGAGTTGGTGAGCCGGTTGGTTCTTTCTTCGGATTTATTTATGATGGCGTTATTCAACAAGGAGAAACAGTACTTCCGGGGAATTTTGAAACGGCTCCAGGAGGTGAAAAATTCAGAGATGTAAATGGTGACGGAAAACTGGATTCAAGTGATAAAACAATTATCGGAAATCCAAACCCTGATTTCATCTTCGGTCTGAACAATGATTTTACTTATAAAAATCTTGATTTGAATATCTTTTTCCAGGGTTCAGAAGGAAACCAAATCTTAAATTATACTTTAATGGAATTGGCTTCAGGAAACAACAATGCAACTACAGAAGTTTTAGATGCCTGGACACCAACAAATACGGATACAAATGTTCCTGCAAATGCAGCAAGAACCAAAAGAATCACTTCAAGATTTGTTTATGATGCAAGTTACATCCGTTTGAAAAACGTTTCTATTGGATATAGTTTAGATGATAAAGTGGTTTCGAAAATGGGATTGAGCAAAGTTCGTTTTTACGTTAGTGCACAAAACCTTTGGACCATTACAGATTATCCGGGTTCAGATCCTGAGGTAAATTACCTAAATGACACTAACGCCAGAAGTAATACCAACTTAGGATTGGATTATGGAAGTTATCCAAACGTGAAAACATTCACTTTCGGTTTCAATTTAAAATTTTAATAGAATCATATTATGAAAAAATATATAACCTTATTTTTCTTCGGAATATTCGCTTTTGGCTGCTCTGATCTTGAAGAAAAGCCGGTAGGAATCATTCGCCCTGAAAACTTTTTTAACAATACAGACGACTTACAAGCAGCTGTAAACGGAGCTTTTGCCAACATTGCCCACAATAATTACTGGGGAAGAGAATTTACGATTGCTTTGATGTTGCGCGATGACATGTCTGATATTGGTGACAGAACCACTCAGGCCGCACGTATCGATGTAAATGATATGACGATGAATGATACCAACGCATTGGTAGCTAACTTTTGGCCACAATCGTATATCATTATTACAGCAGCCAATCAGGCGATTGAAGGTGCTAAAAAAACGCCTGGAGATCCTGCAAAAGTAAATGCCATTGTGGCTCAGGCTTATTTTGCAAGAGCTTTTACTTACTATCATTTGGTTCGAATTTTTGGAGATATCCCATACGTTGATTTTGTTGTGAATGACGTTGCTCAGGTTAATTCGTTAGGAAAAACCAAAGAAGCGGAAGTTTATGCTAAAATCATTTCTGATTTAGAATTTGCAAAACAATGGTTAGAAGACAAACCAAAAGTAAAAGCGGTTCCCGGAAAAGGTACAGCTGCAGGTTATTTGGCTTCTGTTTATTTGACTTTAGGAAACTATCAAAAAGCGTATGATGAAGCTAAATATGTGATTAACAATGAAGCTAAATTTGGTTTAGGTCTTGATGCTGATTTTCAGGATTTATTTAATGCTACAAAAACAGCTGCATTAAAAGAACCTTTGTTTACAATTGATTTTAATAACTTAGTATCAGGAAATTACGGTCAGGATTATACAGCCTTTTTTACAGGTTCGTTAAAAGACGACAGTTACAGCTACGGACAAGGATTTTCTGTTGCAGTTCCTTCTTTAAAAGTATTTAACGACTGGGATCAGAGAGATTACAGAAGAGCGGTAAGTTTTGATACTATTATCAGAAAGAAAACCGGACCAGGCGGAGCTTTGCAGGTTTTTCCTTCAAGTGATAACGAAAAAGCACCACGTCCGCATATTGCCAAATATTACCGTTTTCCGGGAAAAGCAGGTGCTAACGGAAGAACTTCGCAGCACAATTATATCACAATGCGTTATGCGGAAGTTTTGTTAACTGCTGCTGAGGCCTTAAACGAAATTACTCCGGGAACTACAGAAGCAGATGGTTATGTAAACCGAGTGCGAGCAAGAGCAAGAAATAAAGCAGGTAAATTAGTTTCTTTCCCTGCCAATGTAACCCCGGGACTTTCTAAAGCCGATTTCAAAAAAATGGTTATTGATGAAAGAAGACTGGAACTGGCTTTTGAATATATAAGATGGTATGACATCAAAAGGTTGAAAAACGGACCGGAAGTATTTGGACCAAATGGTTTTGAACCACATGCAAACTTTGATTCAAACAAAGATTATTTATTCCCATTACCAGGAACTGAATTAGCCATAAACCCTAATTTAAAACCGAACAATCCTGGTTATTAAACATTATCAATTAAAAATTTAGAATTAAAAATTAAAAATCTTTGAAAATTGTAATTATGCAAAACTCATGTTGTCATCCTGATGAAGGAAGGATCACAATAGAAAATATACAAAGATTGGCTATATTTTTAATTCTCAATTTTTAATTTAAAACATTTAGATTAATTAGTAAGTATGAATAAATTTAATTCATCAGTCTTAATTCTTGGATTTGCACTACTGGCATCGTGCAAATCCGGGATTAATTCTCAGACCAAAACCACATCAGCTCCGAAAAATCTTCTGGAGAAAAGATATAAAATGCTGCTCGATTATCCGATTGACTCGATGTCAATGCCACGCAGCATGACCATCAAAACCAATACAATTAAAAAAGTTCCGTCAAGAGACTGGACAAGCGGATTCTTTGCCGGAAATTTATGGCAATTGTACCGATTGACAGGTAATGAAGCCTACAAAAATCAGGCAGAAAAATGGACGTCTTTCAGCAAAAAAGAAAGTAAAAATAGTAATTCGCACGACGTTGGATTCAAAGTGTTTTGCAGTTTTGGAGAAGCGCTAAAAGTGGAAAACAAAGAAGAATATAAAGCCGTTATTATTAAAGGTGCCGAAACTTTATGCACTCGTTTTAATGCTAAAGTGGGTGCCATCAGGTCCTGGGATTTCAACAAAGAAATTTGGGATTATCCGGTAATCATTGATAATATGATGAATTTGGAATTACTTTTTGAAGCCTCTAAATTATCCGGAAATAAAAAGTATCAGGATATTGCGATCCAGCATGCCAACACGACTTTAAAAAATCAATTTAGAGCAGACAATAGTTGTTATCACGTTATTGATTATAATCCAACTACTGGAAACGTAAGAAAGAAAACAACACTTCAGGGTTATAATGACGATTCAGTTTGGGCACGCGGACAAGGCTGGGCTGTTTACGGATTTACCATGTCATACAGATACACCAAAGATCCGGCCTATTTAAAACAGGCCGAAGCGACCGCAAATTTTTTCATGACCAATAAAAATTTGCCTGAAGATGGAATTCCGTATTGGGATTTTAAAGATCCTGCTATTCCAAATTCGGCACGTGATGTTTCTGCGGCAACCGTTATGGCTTCTGCTTTATATGAATTGTACAGTTATACTAAAAATAAAAGTTATTTGGCTTTCGCCGATAAAATAATCACATCGATAAATTCCAATAATTATATTTTAAGTGATGCTGTAAAAGCACCTTTTATTCTGGATCATAGCACCGGAAACTGGCCAAAACACGACGAAATCGACGAACCTATAATTTATGCCGATTATTATTTTCTGGAGGCATTATTACGAAAAAAAGCTTTATAATCAATGAAAAACCGACCGCAGCACAATAACACATTTTATACTTTTGCACTTTTTGTTTTTTTTCAAATTTGTCTGAGCAGCAGTTTTGCTCAGACAAAAATGAATATTAATGACAATTGGCTGTATTTAGAAAACCATACTCCTAACCTTTCCGAAGCTCAAAAAGCTACAAACTGGAATAACATAAATCTACCACACAGCTGGAACGCCGAAGATGCGACCGACTTAAATCCGGGATACCGAAGAGATGCGAGCTGGTATCAAAAGAAATTAAATATTTCTCAAATAGATAAAAACCGACGTTATTCTTTATATTTTGAAGGTTCAAATGTGACTACAAAAGTATATCTAAATGGTAAAGAAGCCGGTGGGCATATTGGTGGTTATATTGGATTTACAATTGATATTACCAATTTAATAAAAGAAGGAAATAACGATGTTTTTGTACGCGTGGATAATAGTTATGATATCGAAATAATTCCGTCCCAAAAGAGCGATTTCTTTATTTATGGCGGAATCACAAGAGATGTCTGGCTGTTATCTCAATACAAAAATCATATCGATAATTTAAAAATTACTACTCC
The DNA here is from genome assembly GCF_059758655.1 of Flavobacterium sp. GQ95. Taxonomy (NCBI): domain Bacteria; kingdom Pseudomonadati; phylum Bacteroidota; class Flavobacteriia; order Flavobacteriales; family Flavobacteriaceae; genus Flavobacterium; species Flavobacterium sp. GQ95. Next base: position 59,799 of record NZ_JCAXEB010000005.1, on the reverse strand, counting down.
GGAAGTTTCTGCTAAAAAGGCCTCCTTACAAATTCTGACTTCAACAGTAAATACTGAAAATGCTAAGGATTTGTCTTTAACAGTGATTCTTAAAAATCCGAAAGGGAAAAAAGTTGCCAGTAAAACAATTCCTGTATCAGATAAAACATCTAATATAACTTTCGAAAACATTAAAAATCCGGAATTGTGGGATACAGATAATCCTAATTTATATTCCGTAACCGCTATTTTATCCGAGAAAAACCAAATCAGAGACAGTGTAAACGAAAAAGTAGGTTTCAGATGGTTTGAGTTTAAAGATCACGGTCCGTTTTACCTGAATGGAAAAAGATTGTTGATTCGTGGTACGCATCGTCATGAAGAACAGGCCGGTGTTGGAGCAGCAATGAGTAATGAACAACATTGGGCCGACATGAAATCTATAAAAAATATGGGTGCTAATTTTGTTCGTCTGGCGCATTATCCACAAGATCCGGAAGTTTATAAAGCTTGTGATGAACTTGGACTTTTGGTTTGGGATGAATTGCCGTGGTGTCGTGGCGGAATTGGCGGCGAACTTTGGCAAACAAACACCAAAAACATGCTGACTGAAATCATCAGTCAAAATTACAATCATCCGAGTATTATAATCTGGTCTCTCGGAAATGAAATGAACTGGCTTCCTGATTTTCCTGACGGAGATAATACAGCCAAAACAAATGCCTTTTTAACTGAATTAAACGATCTCGCGCATAAACTTGATCCAACCAGAAAAACGGCTATCAGAAAGTATTATGAAGGTTCTCAAATTGTAGATGTCTTCTCTCCTTCTATATGGTCTGGCTGGTATTCCGGAAGTTATAAAAGTTACCAAAAAGCGATTGATGTTTACAAAAAAGAATACAAACACTTTATCCACGCCGAATATGGTGGAGACAGTCATGTGGGCCGTCATAGCGAAAATCCGGTTACAGGTGAAAACGTCATAAAAGCCGAAGGTTGGGAAGAAGCTATCGTGCAAACCAAAGTGGCCAATATTGCACAAATTGGCGATTGGAGTGAAAATTATATTGTTGATTTATTCGACTGGCATTTGCATATATCCGAGAATGATCCAACGTTTGTGGGCAATGTACAATGGGCATTTAAGGATTTTGCAACGCCGTTGCGACCTGAAGATGATATTCCCTATATGAATCAAAAAGGTTTGGTAGACAGAAACGGAGTTCCGAAAGATGCTTATTATGTTTTTAAAAGCTATTGGAGTAAAGAACCTTTCACATATATCGAATCACATACCTGGACGGAGCGTCAGGGACCTGAAAATACTCCTAGAATACTGAGCGTTTTCAGTAATTGCGAGAATGTGACTTTATATCACGATGGTAAATCACTTGGTGAAAAATTGAGAAATCTTTCGCTATATCCTGCAAATGGTTTAACTTGGGATGTCAATTTTAAAAAAGGAGATAATATTCTGGTTGCGATCGGTAAAAATAAAGAAGGAAAAACGGTTTCAGATACTTTAAAAGTAAACTATCGTTTCAACAAAAATGATACGGCAACTTCATTACAATTGTCATCCCTAAAATTAAAAAATGGCAATTATATGGTTACGGCAATTGCAATTGACAATAACAATTTACGTTGTCTGGATTATGAAGAAAGTGTTTATTTTCAATGCCTGAAAGGTGGAAAAACGATGAAAAACCAAGGAACACCAACAGGAAGTGAATCCATTAAAATGGCAAATGGAAAAGCATCGATTGAAGTGGTACCGGATGGTTCTGGTTTGCCAATTGAAATGACGGCTTTAAATCAGAGTTTTAAAGGAGAATATTTGAAGATACCGATTGAATAAAAAGCTTACTTAACCGCAAAGTTCGCAAAGTGAAAACGCAAAGTTCGCAAAGTTTAAAAAAAGCTTTGCGAACTTTGCGTAAAACCTTGGCGGCCTTTGCGGTTAAAGAACATCCCTAATTTAAAATACAACTAATATAACTTTACAATGAAAAAACTATTAACCGCAATCCTCTTAACCACAACTATTTTAGGATTTGCACAGAATCAAAACCTAATCTCAAACGTTCCAAACCGAAATACGACTTCATTAAACGGTGTATGGAATTATATTGTTGACCCCTATCAAACGGGCTTTTACAGTTTTCATCTTGATCAATACGACAAGCAGGAAAAACCGGCAAAATCTGCATTCTACAGTAATTATCATGCGGTAAACAAACAAGAATTGGTGGAATATGATTTTGATAAATCACCACAAATTAATATTCCGGGCGATTGGACTTCGCAGGTTCCGGAGCTTAAATATTACGAAGGAAATGTTTGGTTCAAAAAATCTTTCGACTATGATTTGAAAGCAGGAAAACGTCTTTTTGTTTATTTGGGAGCGATCAATTATAAAGCAGATGTTTATTTGAATGGGAAAAAACTTGGAACACATATTGGCGGATTTACACCATTCAATTATGAAGTAACCTCAATTGTAAAACCAAAAGACAATTATTTGGTTATTAAAGTTGATAATACGCGTCATAAAGAAGATGTTCCAACCGTCAATACCGATTGGTGGAATTACGGCGGAATCACGCGTGATGTGACTTTGATTGAAGAAGAGGCTTCATTTGTTGAAGATTATAACATTCAGCTTAAAAAGAATAATGCAGCTTTGATTTCAGGTTTTATAAAAATCAGTAATCCTGATGCTGTGAAGAATACTGTGACCATTACAATTCCGGAATTAAAAATCAATTATAAAGGAAAAGTGGGTGCTGACGGTCTTTTAAACTTCGAAATTCCGGCTAAAAAAATCTCATACTGGTCACCTGAAAATCCAAAGTTATATGATGTAACAATTGATTTTAACGGACAAAAATTAAAGGATAATATCGGTTTCAGAACAATTGAAACCAAAGAAGATAAAATTCTATTGAACGGAAAGCCAATCTTTTTACGTGGTATTTCAATTCACGAAGAGAATGCAAAAGGCGGACGTGCCAATTCTGAAGAAGATGCTTTGCGTTTGTTGAACTGGGCAAAAGAATTGGGTTGTAATTATGTTCGTCTGGCACATTATCCACACAATGAAAACATTATCCGAACGGCTGATAAAATGGGATTAATGGTTTGGGAAGAAATTCCGGTGTACTGGACCGTAGAATTCACAAATAAAGACACTTACAAAAATGCAGAAGATCAATTGACTGCTGCCGTTACCAGAGATAAAAACAGAGCTTCTATCATTATTTGGTCAATGGCCAATGAAACCCCGGTTTCTGACGCCAGAAATACTTTTATCAAAAATTTGGCAGATCATACCAAATCTTTAGACAATACGAGATTGATCAGTGCGGCTTTATTAACGAAAAAAGAAACAATCAATGATGAAATTGGTGAATTTCTGGACATCATTGCCTTCAACCAATATTTAGGCTGGTATGGTGGGAATCTGGAGGATGCTGAAAAAATAACCTGGAAAACCAAATACAACAAACCGGTTATTGTATCTGAATTTGGAGGAGATGCAAAACAAGGTTTACACGGTGAGAAAAATGAGCGTTGGACAGAAGAATATCAAGAATACTTATATATTCAAAATTTGAAGATGATTGAAAAAATACCTCATCTTAGCGGTTTGAGTCCATGGATTTTAGTTGATTTCAGATCACCAAAAAGGCTTCTTCCGGGCGTTCAGGATGGATACAACAGAAAGGGATTAATATCAAATGATGGTGATAAAAAGAAGGCTTTTTATATTATGCAGAATTGGTATGAAAAGAAGAAGAAAGAGCAAAACTAAAATTAAGAAGCATTACCAATTCATTAACAAAAAACAAACTGTAATTATATGATTTTTCTTCATTATTAACTTACTTTGTAGTTATTCTAAAAATTGTAAACCTATGAAAAAATTATGCTTACTGGCAGTTATTTTATTTGCTGCCGTTACAGTTCAGGCTCAAGATGTGGTAAAATTTGCTCCGTTAGATGCAAGTCCGGTTGATATTGTTTATTTCCCAAACAAATCTGTTAAATTCAAAAAAACAGATACTCCTTCGCCATCAATTAAGGTTATTTATGCAAGACCTTCCGCTAAAGGACGTGTTATTTTTGGAGATTTGATTAAGTATGGTGAAGTTTGGCGTGTTGGTGCTAACGAAAATACAGAAATCAAATTCTACAAACCGGCTACAATCAATGGTGTTGCAGTTCCTGCAGGGTCTTACAGTTTGTTTGCCATTCCTGAAAAAGACAAATGGACCATCATTATCAATAAAGAAGTTGATTTATGGGGTGCTTATGCTTATGATGAAAGCAAAGATGTGGTAAGAATTACAGTTCCTGTTAAAACAGTAACTACTCCAATTGAATCATTATCTATAGCTTTTACATCAAAAGATGCGATAACAAATTTGGTTATCGGCTGGGATAAAACAACGGTTGAAGTTCCTATTACGATCAAATAACAAATCGTTATTTTAACGTAAATATCAAAGAGACACTTAATTAAACAATAAGTGTCTCTTTTTTTTGTTTAATATTGAAGTAAATTTAACATTACCAAAAACTAACCAAAAACCACAAAGAATGAAAAGAACATTTTTACTTCTGTTATTTCTATTGTCCATTTTTTCCGGATACTCGCAGCAAAAGTTTAAGATTACGTATGAACAATTAAAAGAATATGAAGGTATTTATGAATATCAAAATAATACTACTTTACAAATAGCAGCGTCGCCAAAAGACACGATTTTATATGCTATTATCAACGAAAGCAAATATGCGCTGAAGCCTTCAGAAAAAGACATCTTCCTCAATATGTCTAAAGAAAAAGTAACCTTCTTAAGAAACAATACTGCTGTTATTACGGGTTATACTTCTGAAGGAAAAACTTTTAATCTCATCAATAAAAAGGTCATTTTTCCCAAAGAAATGTGGTATCCACGACTTAACTCAAAAGATTTTAAATATGTTTATCAACAACCCAAAAAAGATCTTGATGGTTTAGTAACGGGGTCGATCGATAATACCGTGTTGGATAAAGTATTATTGAATGAAATGATGCAAAAAATTGTTGACGGCACGTATCCAAATGTGCATAGCGTTTTAATTATAAAAGATGGAAAACTTGTATTTGAAGAATATTTTTACGAATACAACAAAACGAAGTTGCACGAAATGCGTTCTGCTACAAAAAGCCTGGTTTCTGCACTTACCGGAATTGCGATTGATAAAGGTTTAATTAAAGATGCAAATGAAACAGTACTTTCTTTTTTTCCTGAATACACGCTTAAAAATCTAACAGAAGATAAAAGACAAATTACAATCAAAAACCTTTTAACCAACCAAAGTGGTCTTGATTGTGATGTAAGCAATCCCAAATCAGAAGGAAATGAAACTACCATGAATTATTCAGATGACTGGGTAAAATTTACCTTAGACTTACCAATGGTTGATGTACCAGGCGGAAGAGGAATGTATTGCTCCGGTAATCCGATCACATTGGGGAAAATCGTTGAAAAAGCAACAAAAATGACACTTCCTGATTTTGCAAAAGAAACTCTTTTTAAAGACATTGGTATAAAAAACTTTAAATGGAATTTTAAACCAGATGCATCGAGTGCCGAAACATTCTGTCAAATTTATTTAACTCCGAGAGATATGGCTAAATTTGGCTTGCTTTATCTAAACAAAGGTGTTTGGAATGATAAACAGGTTATTTCTAAAGGATGGATTAACGAATCACTCACAAAACAATCTGTTGTTCAGGGTGTAAATTATGGTTATTTATGGTGGATTAAGTATCTTGAAGTTAACGGAACTAAATATTATGGAAAAGCTGCGCAAGGAAATGGCGGGCAGAAAATTTATATTTGGGAAGACCAAAATATGGTCACTGTTATTACTGGCGGAAACTATAATTCACAATCGCCAAGTGATGAACTAATTCAGAAATATATTTTACCTGCTTTTAAGAAGTAATAATTAGAAAATGAGACAATTAGATTATTGGGTCGTTGGATCTTAGAGAATTATAATAAATGTCTGAAATACTATTATTTATCAATGTTTTAAAATACAAAAGGCTGTCAAAATTGACAGCCTTTCATGAATAAAAAATGGAGTAATAAATAACAAAGTAAAAAACTTTCATTTTTTTTTGCTAGTTGACATATTTTCAGATACATACAAAAAATGTCAGTTTTAAGATTAAAACATGGGAATTATATAACATTTAAATGAAATTATATAAACATTATGTGTTTCACAAATGTATATTTGACACTTATGATGAAGATTTCGGTTTAAAATTGTTCCACACACCTACTAAAAATCGTAATTGAAATCGTAAAAAAGATAACCAAAACCAATTCCAAAATGGTGCAGTATTACAACAACGTAATATAGTTTTATAGAACATAAAGAAACTATATTATGTCCCCCAAATAATAATGTAGTATTCTTCTATTTTCATATACTTCTAAAAAACTTTGATTGCAATAAACTGCATCATTTTTTTTAGCTTAACCTGCTTCAATTAAAATTTTATACTTCCGTAAATCCAAATACATAATGTGGGGATTATATAAGATTTGACAAAAATTATATAAACAGCATTTTTTACCTCCAACTATTTTTGAGTCATGAATTATAATCCTGAGAAAATAATAAAACCAACAACGGAAAAATGATGCAATATCGAAACAAAATATCAGTGCAAAATTTATAACAACAGACAGTAATTAAAAAAACTACCCTTTATATCCCATCAATAATATGTAGCATTTTTTTAATTTGTGTCTTTTAAATCTGGTATTTTAGTTTAGGATGTTTTGCATCATTTTTTTATGATATCAATTCAAAAAGTATTCATTTTACTTTAATTAAAAAATCCCTTTAAGGAAGCCAAGACTTCCTTAAAGGGATTTTTCAAATTTAGAATTAACTATTAAGCTGTCGCTACGTTTGGTTCCAGTATTTTATCCAATGTAATTGGCAAATCACGTACACGTTTTCCGGTGGCGTTAAAAACGGCATTTGCAATTGCAGGTGCCATTCCAACCAAGGCTGTTTCACCAAGACCTTTTGTTCCCATAGGGTTACTGATTGGATCTTTTTTATTGACGAAAAATACTTCCTGCTTTTCAATATCGGCATTTACAGGAACATGATAATCGGCAAAATTATTGTTTATCGGACGGCCAAAACGATGGTCAATTTCTAATGCTTCCATCAATCCCATTCCGATGCCACCTACAGCTCCTCCAAACATTTGTCCCGCAGAAGTTTTCTGACTGATTACTGTTCCAATATCTGCGCAGGAAACTACATGTGCCAATCTGATTTTTCCTAAATTTGGGTTTACCAATACTTTTACAAAATGTACAGAAAATGAATAAATGGAATATTTTTTTGCTTCCTCAGTAGCTTTCGATACATTTTCCACTTCAAAATTTTCCAGCTTATTGGCACTCAACAATGAGGCCAAAGAAACGGTTTTCGAATTGTCTTTTTTAGATGTTATTACACCATTGGCGAAAGCCAAATCAGTAATAGCGGTTCCTTTAAAAGTTGAAGTTTCAACAGCCAAACCAAGTATTTTACTAACCAATAAATTACAGGCATCGTGAACTGCAGAACCTACAGATGAAGTGGTTGCAGATCCTCCCTGAGTTGGGCCTTTTGGAAGTCCGCTTTTTCCCATTTCGATTACTACATTTTCTGTTGGTATTCCGGTAATTTCAGCTCCAATTGCTGTCATCATGGTTGCTGTTCCGGGGCCCATATCATTTACACTGCATTGTAGTACTAAATTTCCATCGGCTAAGAATTTTGCTTTTACAGAAGTTGGACTTCTATAACAGCCAAAAGTTCCGGTTCCCATTCCATAACCTACCAGCCACTCGCCCTCTTTAACCGAGCCTGGTTTATTTTTACGATTTTTCCAGCCTATGCGTTCCATTCCGCCTTCATAACATTCCAGAAGATATTTACTACTCCATGGTTTGTTTTGTTCCAAATCCTTTTCTGCATAATTTAGTTTACGGAATTCAATCGGATCCATATCTAATTTATGCGCCAGTTCGTCCATCGCACTTTCTAAGGCAAAAGAACCAGTCGCTTCACCTGGACCACGCATCCAGATTGGCGTACAGGTATCCAATTTTACAATACGATATCGTGTTGAAACATTATCGCAATTATAAATAAATCGGGACATGTTTACTGTTCCTTCCATAAAATCTTCATAACTTGAAGTCATCGCTACAGCTTCGTGAGTCAGACCAATCAGTTTACCCTCTTTTGTGGCGCCTAAACCCATTTTTTGAATGGTATAAGGTCTAAATCCAACATTGGTAAACATTTGCTCTCTGTGAAGTACTAATTTAACCGGACGGTTTAATTTTTTTGATCCGATAAGTGCTGCTATTTCATAAGGCCAGGTATGCAATCCCATTCCGAAAGCACCACCAAGATATTCCGAATTTACAGAAACATCTTCAGGTGGAATTCCAAACACGCCACCTATACTTCTTCTTGTTCCTTCAACTCCCTGACTTTTGGTATAAACTGTTGGTTTATTTCCATCCCATTTAGCAATAATATTAGCCAATTCCATCGGATTATGAACTTCAGTCGGAATAATATATTCTTCCTCTAAAACAACAGCGGCATTTTTATAATTGTCGCGAACTCCGCGATGATAATCATCACCCTTGTCGGTCTCTACTTTTTTCTCTTTGTCTTTTGCTTTTTGAAGATCTGTGATATGTTCTTCTTTGATATATTCTGCTTTAATTAAACTTGCTGCATATTGCATACGCTCAAAAGTATCAGCAACCACCATCACAATTGGCTGATCGTAATAAAGAATCGTATCGTCTTTGAAAACCTGAAGTGGTTGTCCAAAATTGTGAGGATCTTTTGCTTTCTCGTATCCAGCAGGTTTATCTACATTCAAATGCGAAATGACAGCTAAAACTCCCGGCGCCCATTCGGCTTTTTTGGTATCTATACTTTTGATCCTTCCTTTTGCTATTGTACTTCCAACCAAACATGCGTACACAACACCATCCGTTTTATATTCGGCTGAATAGGTTGCAGAACCCGTTACTTTAGCAAACCCATCTACTCTATTTATATTACTTGTCTTGCTCATAATTCAAATTATTTAGATGATGCTATAGTTAATGCTTCTACAATGGCATTTGGTCCGAGAACTAATTTAAAATCATTATCTCCGTAACCTCTTGCTCCTTTCATAGCCAAATCAGCTGCTTGTCTGAAAATTGTTTCTGAAACTGTTTTCCCTTTTAGAAATTCTTCTGCTTCAATAAGTCGCCATGGTTTATGCGCGACGCCCCCCATTGCAAGTCTTACGTCGTTAATCGTATTATTTTGAATATCTAAGGCTGCAGCAACAGAAATCAGTGCAAAAGCATAACTGCTTCGGTCACGAACTTTTAGATAGTGAACATTTTTAGTAAAGTTATTATTCGGAATTTCAACTGAAGTAATCAATTCCTTATTCTGAAGTGTATTGTCTTTTTCTGGAGTATTTCCCGGAAGGCGGTGAAAATCAGTAAATTTAATTTCTCTTTTCCCTTTTGGGCCTTCCACTAAAACTGTTGCATCAAGCGCAGCCAGCGCCACGCACATATCACTTGGATGAACAGCAATACAACTATCCGATGCACCAAATATAGCGTGCATTCTGTTTGATCCGCCAATAGCACCACAACCGCTTTTTGGAACTCTTTTATTGCAGGGCATATCAGTATTATAAAAATACGAACAACGCGTACGCTGCAACATATTTCCTCCAACTGTTGCCATATGTCTAATTTGCTGAGAGGCTCCGGCACTTAAAGCCATTGCTAGCAAAGGATGTTTTTCTATTATTTCTTTATCTTCGGCAACCTGGCTATTTTTTGCCAAAGCACCAATTGCTGTTTTTCCGGTTAGGAATTCGATCTTTTTTAAATCTAATGCGGTAATGTCAACAAGTTTGTCAGGAGCGACAACGTTCTTTTTCATCAAATCCACAAGATTGGTACCTCCGGCAATAAACATAGCGGAAGATTCTTTACCAATGCTTGTAACAGCCGATTTTGATGATAATGCTTTTATGATTTGAAAGTTTTTCATGATAGCATCCCTCCTTCCTTAACTTCGGTAATGGCATCAACAATATTGTGGTAAGCACCGCAACGACAAATATTACCACTCATATATTCTCTAATTTCTTCTCTGCTATTGGCATGGCCTTCTTTGATGCAGGCAATTCCAGACATGATTTGTCCGGGAGTACAATAGCCACATTGAAAACCATCATTTTTGATGAAAGCTTCCTGCATTGGGTGTAGTTTTTTCCCTTTTGAAAGTCCTTCGATTGTAGTAACCTGAGCATTTTGCTGCATGGATGCTAATGACAAACAAGACAAAATTCTTGTGCCATTAACGTGTACCGTACATGCTCCGCATTGTCCGTGATCACAACCTTTTTTCGTTCCGGTTAAATGTAATTGTTCACGTAGTAAATCCAATAAAGTGGTGCGGGGCTCGACATTGAGATTCTGTTTTACTCCGTTTACTTCAATAGAAAGCGGAACCGTTTCGAGATATCCGGCGATTTTTTCATCCCATTTATTTTCAGAGGCCATCACCAGTGAAGGCGGCGCCAAAGCAAGAGCGGTAAACAATCCCGACTTTTTTAAAAAGTCCCGACGAGATGCATTCGATTCATCTTCTGTCAATTTGTCTTTGGTTGATTTTTTGGCGGCCATACCTGGTATTTTTAAGTTAGAAAAAATCAAAAATGTTATTCCTAACAAATTTAACAATCCTACGCAATAAATACTTATAAAATTCACACAAAAACGTAATTTATTTGGGTAATAAATAAGAGATTGTTTTAAATTACAAAATTGTATTTTTACATCTTTAAGTACTATTTTATGCCTCAATTACGCACTATATATTTAGACAATAATGCGACAACCCGTCTTGATGAACGGGTGCTCGATGCAATGCTTCCTTTTTTTACGGATTTATATGCCAATGCAAGCAGCAGTCATTTAGCCGGACTGGAAATTCAGGAAGCTGTTGAAAATGCTGCCTGGCAAACGGCTGAATTAATTGGTGCCAAAGAAGAAGAAATCATCTTTACTTCCGGTGCAACAGAATCAATTAATTTAGCCATAAAGGGATTGGCAAATGAAAACAAAAAACATATTGTGACTGTAGCAACAGAACACAAAGCTGTTTTGGAAACTTGTCGCTATATGGAAAGTATTGGCTTTGAAGTTACTTACTTACCCGTTGCTTCAGACGGAATTTTAGATGTTAATCTTTTAAACAAAGTAATTACAAATAAAACACTGATTGTCATTGTAATGATAGTTAATAATGAAACAGGAGTCATTCAGAATATTGCTGAAATATCAGCTATTATTCATGCTGAAAATGCACTCTTTTTATGCGACGCCACTCAGGCTGTCGGAAAAATTTCTATTGATGTAAAAAAACTCGGAATTGACCTTCTGGCACTTTCTGCACATAAGTTTTATGGTCCAAAAGGTGTTGGTGCCTTGTACATTTCGGCGGAAGCCAAAATAAAATTGTTGCCATTACTAAACGGTGGAAACCAGCAACGAAAATTAAGAAGCGGGACTTTAAATGTACCTGGTATTATTGGTTTAGGTAAAGCGTCTGAAATTGCTGTTTTAGAAACAGATAAGGATCATAATAGAATTATACTATTGAGAGATCAGCTAGAAAATGGTCTCTTAAAAATTGAAGGGTCATTCTTAAACGGAAATACCCAAAGCCGAATTTACAACACTTCAAATATTTGCTTTCCGGGAGTAAATTCTGAAAAGCTTATTCTGGCTTTGCAAAATATTGCGGTATCAAATGGTTCTTCGTGTTCTTCAGTTACATCGGAACCTTCGCATGTATTAAAAGCTTTAGGTTTAGCTGATGAAGATGCTTTGAGTTCGATACGATTTAGTTTAGGCCGATTTACAACTGCGGAAGAAATTGAGGAGACTATTGAAAGAGTAACGGCTTTGACAAAACAATTGAAAAGATAAATACACATAGCTTTTTTAATCTCGCAAAGACGCAAAGGCGCAAAGTTTTATTTTTAAGCTATTTCTTTGCGAACTTTGCGTAACTCTTGGCGTTCTTTGCGGTAAAATTCAATTTACAATTCAGAAATAAGCTTATTATAATCCTCTTCTGTATCAATGTCGATATTACCTTTTTCAAATAGAACTGAAGCCGTATCTTCTAAAAATTGGCTAATGATTTTTTTGGCTCCTTCCTGCCCTTTTAAATTCAGCAATTCGTTAAAGTATTTTTTATCAAATAAAACCGGTGTTCCTAATGTTTCGGCATAAGAAGAAGCCACAATTCTTTTTCCTGTTTTATGGTATTCATCAATTAAATTTTTAAAAATGGAATGGGAAATAAATGGTTGATCGCAAACGGCAAGAATGCATTTCTCTATTTTAGGAAATAATTGTAATGCTTTATTTAAACCAATATTTATAGATGAAGACATTCCTAATTCCCAATCTTGATTAAAGGCGGTTTTAATTTTAGAAGAATCTATTTCTTTTTCTATTAATTCGTGATTTGCACCTGTTACAACAATAACAACAGCCTCTTTTATTATAGAAACTTCTCTAATTATATGTTGTAAAAGCGTGGCATCTTTATACAGCAACAATTGTTTTGGCTGTCCTAATCTTGAAGAATTTCCTGCTGCTAAAATTATAATACCCGTCATCAGTTCTATTTTTAGATTATTACTTTTGAATCGTGTATTTTTTGTGTTTTATATTTAAGCGAAGCTCCTGTTTTTCCACTCATAACGGCTTTAATTTCTGCTATAATGGATAAGGCAATTTCTTCTGAAGTTTCAGCACCAATATCAAGTCCGATTGGGCCGTAAATACGATTCAATTGTTCTTCACTTAAAGTTATTCCTTCTGAACTTAAATCGTCGAGCATTCGGTTTAATTTTGATTTTGGCCCCAGAATTCCAATGTATTTACAATCAACTTTTAAAAGCAATTTTAATACCGCTAAATCATATTTGTAATCATGGGTCATTAAAACGAAATAAGTCTGCTCATCGACCTGAATATTATCCAGAAATTGTTCTGGTTTTACAACAGAAGTTTGTCTGGCTTCAGGAAAACGTTTTGTTGTAGCATGTGTCGCTCTTCCATCGCAAACTGTAACTTCCCAACCTAATAAGACTCCTGTGTTTACAAGTGGCTGAACATCATTGCCCGCACCTGCAACAACAAGAGCAACAACTGGTTCTATATACTCAATTAAAGCTTCGTTTTCATCCTCGTCTTGTATTTTTTTTATGATGGTTGTCTTGCTTTCAAGTGCTTTTTTCACATCCGGAATAGTGTTTATTGCGATATCGTTACTATGTAAAATATCTGAATCTTTTCGATAAAACAATACTGTTCCTATTTGTGGTGCATTTCTTTTAAGCGAAAAAATAGTTAATATAATTGCCGCTTTTCGTTCGGTTTCTAATTGTTGTAAAAGCTGTATCGGATTATTGATTAAATCATCATTAATATATTCAAAAAGAATATGAACAATTCCGTTGCAACCCAATTGCAGCCCAACTTCACTATCATTTTCATTAGTGGTGTTGTAGGTAATTAATTTATTTTGTTGCTGATGAATTGACAGTAATGCTTTTCGTAAAGCATCGCCTTCTAAACAACCACCACTAATGGCGCCGGTAAGATTTCCATCCTCAGTAACCAACATACGTGCACCGGGTTGGCGATAAGACGAGCCTTCTACTTTTACCACAGTGGCAAGAGCAGTCTTTTTTCCGGCCTTTTTTGCCTCTGAATAGGCTTTTAGAATTTCATTAATTTCCTTCATAGTAATAACGGTTACTAACAAAAGTAGATAATTATTTTTTTGATAAAGATCTAAACCATTAAAAGTATTAACTCAAAGAAGTAGTTTTTAATTGAAATGTGCTTTCTGAGGCTTATATAATGTGTAATGTTCTAATATTCAATTTTATTTTTCTGAAAGATTAATTTATACCATCAACTTTTGTATTTTTATTAAAGCAAAGTTTATTTAATACCTAACTTAAAAATAAATAATATGGGAAAATTTGTAATTACTAAAAGAGGAAACGGCGAATTCCAATTCAATTTAAAAGCAGGAAATGGGCAAACAATTTTAACTAGTGAAGGCTACAGCACAAAAGCGGCCTGCACGAACGGAATCGAGTCTGTGAAAACCAATTCACAAGATGATAGTCGATACGATAAAAAAGAATCCAGCAACGGAAAACCATATTTTAATTTAAAAGCAAGCAACGGTCAAATTATCGGATCAAGCGAGATGTATGAAAGTACATCGGCCAGAGATAACGGAATTGCATCAGTAAAATCAAATGCTCCCGATGCAGCTGTAGATGATCAGACTTCATAAATTATAACAATACAAATTAAAAACGAGGCTCAACACCTCGTTTTTTTATACTATATCTGACCGAATTTTCTTTTATATCGATTTAATTCTTCTTCTGTTTTAATTAAAAGTTTTTCTAATAGCTTTATTTTATCTTCATACAATTCTTTTAAGGCGGCACTATTATCAGAATTAATTAAAATATTTCCATTATTACTATTTCCTTTTACTGTATTTATACTATTAAAATATCTTTCGCTGTCAAAACTAATAATATCTTCTACGCTAACTTCTAAAATCCGGGCTATTTCAACCAATTTAACATAGGTTAAAATAGTTTTTCCCTTTTCAATTTTACTATAACCCGCCTGGGTGACACCAAGTTGATCTGCCATATATTCCTGGGTATAATTTTTTAATTCTCTAATGCTTTTAATTTTATTTTTTATTGAAGTGGCCATAAGTTTTATTTGGGGGACGTGTATAGCTAAATCAGCTGCTACTAAACTTAAGGATTGTAGCTATATTTTGAAAATCTGATAATGCTTCAAATTTAGGTTAATGAAGCAGAATTTATCTATTTGTTTATTTTTTTTCTCGTTGTAATGATAAAACCGTATACGAGAGCAACAATAATAAAAGCCAAATCATAATCAGATATTTCGAGTAATAATCGATTCATTTTAATGCTTTTTTTTGGTTTGATGCAATATTCGATAATATTCATGATTCAGGTACTCATCGATTTGCTTTCCAATTAGCGGGCGGTCCAGAACATCAATTTTAACCTTAATTTCTTTTTGATAAATGTCTTTTACAATCACATAATATTCAAATTCGATCCTGGTGTGTAATCTTAAAATAATTAGGATTGTATAACAGAGCAAAGTTGGTATTACATAATATAAATCCATTAAATCAGTAAAAAGCATGCAGTAATACGCCACAGTCGTAACGGCAATAAAAGCTCCGTTTATAAGAAGATAAGTCTTCTTTTTTTTTAATAAAATAAGCTCTGCAATTTCATTAAAATTGTATTGCCATCGTAGTGATCCATAGTAAAATTGCACCTGATCATGGGTAAGGGAAATGAACATAATAATTAATAGTTTTAAAAATAATAGAATCTATCTTTAAGAAAACCCACAACAAACACTTAATAAAGAGTTAGTTACAGTGTAAAAAAAGCTATTTGAAAATATAAAATGTTACAGCAACACTTCATATCACAATATTACGGAGAATCTCTATTTTTTTTCTTACAAACCATCTTATAGAATATAACCAACAGTTGTAATTAAATCCAAAACATCAATTTTTACTGACATTTCACAAAATACGTTTAACGTTTCACTTATATAATTAAACAAAACTTACAGTATTGTTTTTTATTACAATTATATTCCTACCAATTGAATAAATGCAAAAAGCCATTTCTTTTGACAGAAATGGCTTTTTATATTTTCAGAAAAATGATACTAATAAACTATTTTATTGCATTTATTCCGGTGTGGGTTGGAGTTACCTGCCTGATTGTTCCATCAGCATTAAACTCTAATTTATCGATACAAACTTCCCGGTGAAAACCACCGGCATCTCCCATTTTTATTCCTGTTGGATAAGAAAAACGGTGATACGTAATGTACCATTCGTCTTTATTTGGAATTTGTAAAACCGAATTATGTCCTGTCGCATAAATTCCCTGATCAGGAATTCCCTGGATTACTATATTGTTTTCCGGAATTTCAATTGGACCTAAAGGTGATTTTGACGTTCCGTATCTTACTTTATAATTAGGACTTCTTGTATCGTCTTCACTCCATAAAAAGTAATAAATTCCTTTTCGGTAAATGATATAAGTTCCTTCTCTGAAAGTTTTGTCAACCTGAATTAATTTAGTACTTCCTTCTTTAATCGAAATCATATCAGCATTCAACTCGGCGACAGCCATATAACCATTCCCCCAATACAAATAACTTTTACCTGTTTTAGGATCTGTAAAAACATCCGGATCAATTTCCTGACCGCCTTTTACACCATCGGGTCTTTTATTCACCAAAGCTTTTCCGCTGTCTGTAAAAGGTCCAGTTGGATTATCCGAAGAGGCTACTCCAATTTTTTGAGCCGCTGTGAAATAATAAAAATACTTATATTTTCCTTTTATCTTTTTCTCTACAATACAAGGCGCCCAGGCATTTCTATTTGCCCAGCTAACGTCTTTTCGAAGATCAACTATAATTCCCTCATCTTTCCAGTCAATCAAATTATCTGATGAAAAAGTTTTGAAATAATTCCCGGACCAGCCATCAAAACCATCACTGGTTGGATAGATGTAATACTTTTTTGTTTTGTTTGAGTATAAAATTTCCGGATCGGCGTAATACCCTTCTAAAACCGGATTATTATTTATTTTTGGAAATTTCTCCGGCATTCCCCATTTCGAAATTAATCTTTTCAATTCAGATCGCGTAATAGGTAAAATTGTTCCGTGACGCGGATTAAAATCCATTGAAATATCATTGTCGATTACAGTGAAATTTTCTAAATCCTTACTTTTTGTAAATTGATATTTTCCTTTGGTGTAAACATCATACATTAAAATATAATCATCAGAATTGTTTAGCTTGAAAACACCTGCACCTTCGACAGGATCTTTTGTCTGTTGCAGATAATTGTCGTTTTCTGTCCAGTTTCCGGAAGTCAGATCGGTTGTTGTAGCTACTTTTATTCCCGCTTTTTCGGTTTCTGTTTTATAAAAAAGATGATACACACCATCTTTTTCAATAATATCGCCGTCAATACAGGATCTTTCAGATTTTGGAACAAATAACAATTTTGGAACGCTTTCTAAACCTGTAAAATCTTTATTGGCGTAAGCATAATAAATTTTATCCGGACCACCTGCATGTTGCAAACTAAAGTAAATCAGGTATTTTCCTGCCTTGGTATCATAGATAGTCTGCGGTGCCCAAACTCTTTTCAGATTTTCGTTTCCGGGAAAGGTTGTTTGAATGTTTACAACACTACTTTTCCAGTTTACAAGATCTGTACTTTTTAGCAAAACCATCGCACGATTACTATCCCAGCCTTTCGAAGAAGTCATATCCGTCAAAACCATATAAAATGTTTTGCCATCGTCGCCACGTAAAATATGCGGATCACGAACACCTCCCGTTGAGCTGATTACTTTGCTGTCTAAAACTGGTTTATTATTATTGAGATGATAATAGTGATAACCATCTGCGCTAATGGCAAATCTAACCGCTTCATCTTCAACAGAATTTCCGGTGAAGTAAACAAATAAATAAGCTGTTAAATCCTTTTCTGCAATTATGGGCGGAATTCCTTTTGTAGTATTGTTTTGAGCTTCTAATAAATTAAAAATCATTAAAAATAATACAAGACTAAAATGTGTTTTTCTCATTATTCAATTAATTTTTACGCTGTATTCTTTTTCAAAATTTGATCGGAATAATCTACAGCTATTTTGTTTTTATGCGTATTACAGTGAAAGAATAAGGAAGCAGTTCCTTCGAAAACGCTTCTTTAATTGTTACTTTTTGAATGACTGGTCTTGCTGTTGTATTTGTCGGATTTCCTGAAAGGACTGTATAACTTACATTTTCAGTTGTCGAAAGATCTTTTAAATCAATCGAAGGTGTTACTGAAACCGGAAGAATGTTAACTAACTTTATAATTAGATCACCCGAGGCGTTATCCTGTACCACAGACACACCAAAACGTTTATTAACTTCATTATCAGCATCGGAAAGCTTAACTGTATTTTGCAGATAAACATCTCCTGGATTTTGACCATAAAGCTGCTGTACAAAATAATTGACAGTAGGTTTTACTTCATTTCCTGTAAAATAAATCAAATCAGGATTCCATTGAACATGTTTTTCACGGGCTAATAATGGCGCGTAAGAGGCCATTGAAACTACATCTCCATTGCGTTCTACAGCAGTTAAATATATTGCTTCAGACAAAGCATTATAAAATTTATTCGCACGTGAAGCATATTCTCCTAAATATACTTTTGATTTCGTGCGGTCATAACTATCGTAAAAATCCTGGTTATTAATAAACCAGCCTGGGCTTTGATAATAATGTTCGTCTACAATTGGCAGTTTTAGATCATCAGCAATTGCCCAGCCTTCATTATAATCTGTTCCTTCATTAAATGGACCAACAGTACCAATTACAATTATTTCAGGGTATTTTTGCTGTACTGCTTTTACAATCATTCTATAACGCTCTTCAAAAACATCACTAATAAGATCTTCATTTCCAATACCAATATATTTTAAATTAAAAGGCTTTGGATGACCTGCTTCGGCACGTTTTTTACCCCAAACACTGGCTGTGCTTCCATTTGCATATTCAATTAAATCTAAAACATCCTGAACATACTCGTCCATATCCTGCATTGGAATCCCAAATTGCTGTCCGGCGCCTCCATCAGAAGAATTTTGACAAGGTACACCGGCAGCTAAAACCGGAACTGCCTCTGCTCCCATATCTTCGCAAAACTGAAAATATTCAAAATATCCCAATCCCATCGATTGATGATAACCCCAAATGTTTCGCATTGGAATTCTCACCTCTAAAGGGCCAATGGTATTTTTCCAACGATAAATATTATGCAGTCCGTCGCCATGCGCAACACATCCACCAGGGAAACGAACAAATTTTGGATGCATATCAGCAATTGCTTCGGCTAGATCTAAACGCAGTCCGTTTTTGTGATTTTTGAATGTTTTTTGAGGAAAAAGAGAAACCATGTCAATAGCTGTTTCGCCATTGGTACTAATTTCTAAATGCGCATCTTTAACCTTTTTTGAAGATTTTAAAACTATATTTATTTTCTTCCAAGAATTTGATGGGCTAAATATGGCTTCCGCCAAAGTTTCTCCGCTTGCCGATTTCAAACGAACAATTGCTTTTGAACCTTTTGCAAAAACACTAAAATCATATTTTTCATTAGCTTTCAAAGCAATTCCATCGAAACCAGAGTTGCTGATATTTCCTTTTGAAATTACAGCATAATTAGGATTATTTGAATGAATTGGATTTTGTTTTTCAATTTTAAAATCGCCACTCCAAGCCATTGTCGCGTTCCATTTTTCATCTCTTTCTTTTTTGTCGTGCAAGGCATATTCGAAATCACGGTTTTGAATCAATTCTCCGTACAAACCGCCATCAGCAGCGTAATTGATATCTTCAAAAAATACTCCAGTTAGCATATTGCTGATTTTTTTTGATTGCTGGCTATTAATCGCAATTTGAGCTTTTATGGGTTTTAATCCAGTAAAAAGCAAGCTATCACTTTTTGGAGAAGTATTATCTTGTTTATCTCTAAATTTTGCCGATTCCATATTGCGAATCATATTATCAACCAAACTCCAGTCAACCTGAGTCAGGGTTCCCTGTACAACTTCGCCTTGAATCGTAATTTCGCTTCGCAATTTTAAAGACGCGCCACTGGCATCAAGTACCGAAGGATTGTAATTTTTAAAATCTTTAGTCGCACTGTAATAATTTTTTCCGCTTTCGCTGAAATGAACTAAATATTGACCGTCTTTTTGACTGATCTGTACATTCAAAATAACCGATTTATCTTCGCCTTTGCCAACAAAATTTTTCATTCCCTGAATGTAATTTTGTCTGCCCCAATTCACTAAATCCTTGCTTTCTGAATGCGCAAAAACATTATCTTTTACACTCCAAAAGCAATGAAAAATCCCCGAATTGTCGCGAACCAAAAACGGTTCAGACATGCTTTTTCCTGTTGGTCCCCAGCTTCCAAAATCTGATTTTAAAAAGCTGTACTCAGGACCTATGGCAAACCAATTTTTCTGGTCTGTGCTCCAGGCAAAGTGAAGTCCGTTTCTCCCATTATTTTTTAATGTTGAATAAGCAAATAAATATATTTTATCTGGTTTTTCTTTGGATGATTTTAGCCCAAATGCTGAGAATATAAAAATGATTGCAAAAAGTAGTACTAATGCTAAAAGACTATTTTTTAAAAATCGCATCATTATTTTTTAGCTTTTAATTGATATAAAACTGAAGCATGTGCTTTTAAAACTGTTGAAATTTCTTTTGAAGAAAGTTTCGATTTCTCGCCTGTCCACATATTTAAAGTATCAACATTTCCTGAAATTCCCAAATCAGAAAGATTTACCGAAACAGTTTGGGAAGCCGTATCCGAAATATTAAACAAAGCCAAATAAACACTTCCGTCTTTAGGATTCTTTGAAGTCACTGCAATTTTTCCGTCTTTCTGGAAAAGCTGTTTTACATCGGTACTTTCGTTGTGCATTTTAGCCACATCTTTATTAGTTAATAAGGATAAAGTAAAAGCATCGTTGCTTGGCAAATCTCCACCAAAAAACAAGGGTGATTTAAAAATATTAAAGAAAGTAATTAAGGTATATTGCTCGTCTTTTGTTAAGCGTGTCATTCTGTCTTCGCCACGTTCTCCCCTAACTGAAATACGTCCTAACGGAATCATATCGCAGTCTGGCCAGGTTCCTGGTGCAATATGTGGATACCATTGTTCGCTTACTTTCATTAAATGTGTAATATGGGGCCAGGTATCCCAAACGTCATCAACCATACGCCACATATTGGCATGTTCTTTTACGTGTGGAGCTGCGGTTATAGGAGTTTCTCCCGGAGAAGTACTCAATACAATTTTGCGTCCACATTTGTCAATCGCATTTCTAATCAGGTTGATTTCGCCTTCGTGATAGGGCCTGGATAAATCATCAATTTTGATGAAATCAACTCCCCAACTTGCATAAAGCTCAAATATAGAATCATAATATTCCTGTGCTCCCGGCTTATCAGCAAGAACAGTGTAATTATCCTTTAACCATTCGCATTGCAACGCTGTAGTATAAATTTGATCTGCTGTGATTCCGTTCGCACCTTTAATTGGCATTTTGTCTTCTACTGCTTTTTTCGGGATTCCGCGCATAATATGGATTCCGAATTTTAATCCTTTTTTATGAATATAATCTGCTAAAGGCTTAAATCCTTGTCCGTCTTTTGCTGACGGAAAACGATTTACGGCTGGCAAATATCTTCCATATTGATCGATTACATATCGTGGATCGGTTTGGTTATAACCTCCTGCTTTGTCATTTTCTACAAACCATCTGATATCGACAACGATATATTCCCAACCAAATTTTTTCAGGTTTTTCGCCATATAATCGGTATTAGCTTTAACTTCGTGCTCCTCTACAGTTGGACCATAACAATCCCAGCTGTTCCAACCCATTGGGGGAGTCTGTGCCCATTGTTTGAATTCACCTTTTTTAAAAACTTTTGTCTGGGAATTAGAAGAAACCGATACGAAAACCAACCCTAAAATTAACGGAACTATATTTTTTATTTTCATTTTAATCTTAATAAGTGTTAATAGCACACTTCAAATATAATAAACTTTTAGTCATTTAATACAATTAACCTGTCTGCTAACCAAAATGCTGACAGGTTAATTGGCAATTTAAAAACTAACTACTAATTTAATTTACATTTACAGTAACGTCAACCGGTTTTAACCATTGACTTGTAAACGTAACTTTTATAGGCTGAGATGATTCTCCCGTTGCCTGAATATAAGCCGCAATATGGCCATGAAATACTCGCTGTACATTATCTGTATAATCTGTCATGTCGCTGTTGTTTCCGGCCTCAAGTCCTAATAAAGTTCCAGGACCGCTGATTGTACAAGTAACTTCATTATCTGAAAGCATTACCGGAAGACCGTTTTGATCTTTTAGCTGCACCATAATTTTAGCCACACCTTTGTCTTTTGCAATTGTGATATTAGTATCAGCAATGGCTAATTCAGTTGGTTGTTGTGTTGAATTAATCGTGTATCTGCTTACTTCTTTGTCCTCTTTGTTTAAACCAACCGCTTCTAGTTTTCCAGCAGCAAACGGAATATCCCAATAAATAATTCCTGTTTTTTCATCATATGCTTTTGTTTCACCAACTACTTTTCCGTTTAATTCTAAACGAGCTTTTGCAGCATTTGTATAGCACACAACGCGAATTTTTTCACCTTGACTGTAATTCCAGATTGCCCATGCATCTTTAGAAATATCTTTTTCATTTTTTAAAGGATAAGTTCCGATGTAAGCCATTGGTTTATCAGACCATAAAGATTGGCGAAAATAACCTCTCGGTTTGATAACTCCGGCGAAATCAACTAAACCAGAATAAAATCCTCTTGAAGGCCATCTTCCTGATTCTCCTAAATAATCAATCCCTGTCCAAAGAAATTGTCCAAAAATATGTTTGTTGTTTTTTACAGCAAGCCAGGGCTCCATATCGTGAACGTTTTCACTTCCGTAAATTACCCTGTTTGGGTATTTTTCGTGATCCGATTTATATTTGCTTTCTGTATAATTGTAACCTGTAATATCTAAAGCTCCCGGATATTCAGTTTCGTTAGACATCGCAACACCGGCTAAACCAGCAGTTGTCGGACGGGATTTGTCGTATTTTTTTACGGCTGCAACTAAGCGTTTTGCAATTACTCCAAGACGCATGGCATCTGGTGCATCTTTCTTGAAACCTCCGTAAGCAGCTTGCCCAAAACCATCTTTTCCTTTGTCTAAAACCGGGTGAGAATAAGGATCGTTTGGATAATCTACTTCGTTACCGATACTCCAGGCAAAAACCGAAAGATGGTTTCTGTCACGACGTACAAAATCTTCTAAATCTTTTTCTCCATAATCCGCAAAAATGTCAAACGAACCTTCAAATCCCGGTGTTCCATAATTCCAGCCTTCTAACCATTTACGTTTTGGGAATTCCCATTCGTCATACGCTTCGTTCAATACTAAAATTCCCAATTCATCACACAATTCATAAAAAACCGGCGCTTGCGGATTATGACTTGTACGGATAGCATTTACACCAATTTCTTTTAATGTTTTTAATCTGGTTTCCCAAACTTCGCGGGGTACTGCAGAACCTAAAACTCCGGCATCGTGATGTAAACAAACGCCTTTCATTTTCATCCAGGTTCCGTTTAATGCAAAACCATTATTTGGATCAAAAGTGAACGTTCTAAAACCAGTTTTTGTAACTGTTTGATCGATCTGTTTTCCGTCTTTTAAAACCGTTGTTTTAAGCTGATATAAATTTGGATGCTCTAAATCCCACAATTGTGGATTTTTTACATTCATTTTAGCTGAAACTTTTCCGCTTTTGTTTGCTTCAACATCAATTTTAGCTGATGCTTTGGCTACTGATTTTCCGTCTTTTGAAATTAATTCATTGACAACGGTTAAAGTTGATTTTGCTGAAGATCCATTCTCTACATCAACCTCAACATTCAAAGTTCCTGTTCCTTTTTTTACTTCCGGATACGCGTAAACGCCCCATTGCGCAATATGAACCGGATTTGCATACACTACCCAGACGTTTCTGTAAATTCCTGAACCGGTATACCATCTTGAATCGGCACTTTGACTGTGATCTACACGAACTGAAATTGTGTTTTCTCCTCCGTATTTTACAAACTGAGTGGCATCATAAGCAAAAGAAATATATCCGTTCGGACGTTTTCCTAAAGAATGTCCGTTGATGAAAACTTCGCTTCTGTTGTAAACGCCTTCAAAATACAAATACACTTTTTCTCCTGCTTTGCTCTGCGGAATATTGATTGATTTTCTGTACCAGGCAATTCCACCCGGCAAATAACCTGTACAGCTTGCCAGTGTTGGACTTAGCTGTCCTTTTACGCTCCAGTCGTGAGGTACGTTTACTGACTGCCATTTACTGTCGTCAAAAGTTGTGTTTTTTGCATCTGAAATATCATGAAGATTGAATTTCCAGTTGTCATTAATTTTTTTCGAATCTCCAAACGAAATCTGGCTGAACGCCGAGACGCACGAAAAGAGTAAAACAGGTAATAAGCTCTTTTTTGTAAACATTTTTTTCTAAGTTGCTAAGTTGCTAAGATTCTGAGGTTCTAAGCTTTTTAATTAATTTTCTTTTTTTTCAGGTTTTGGTTTCAAGTTTCGGGTCTCGCACATAACTTGAAACCTGAAACTTGAAACTTCCTTAATATTCTAATTCCCCCACAAACGTTACAACTGATTTTGCCGGGATTTCCAGATTATCAATTTTCTGAATATTGGTTCTTTTTAAATTTGAATTTTCAGAAGTTACATAGGGCATAACTTCATTGTTTTTGATTGTACCTTTAGATAAATCAAACTTGTATTTCTGAGCTGATTTTCCGCAATTTACGGCGACAACAATCAGTTTTTTGTTTGCCGTATCTTTGTAGGCTGTTACCATTACGTCGTTTGCTGCATCGAGTTCATTTTGATTTGGAACATCAATTCTCAACATTCCCGGACGCACAAACAAAGAGTAATTTCCTAAAGCCCAAAGCAGTTTTGAATCGTGAAATTCTCCATCGTTTCTGACATAATCTGGTGCTGTTCCGCCATTGCTTTTTCCATCATCCAGATAAATCAGTCCGTCTTTATAGTCAACACGGGTTATAGAAGTCCACCATTGCCATGAAGCGGCATTGGCTACAGCAATATCATTATGAATTAGACGTGCTACGAATAACGCGGTCTGCATTCCTAAATCTCTGCCTCCGCCTGAACCACCCGGAATTTCAGCTTCACCCGGATTTTCTAAAATACAATATTCAGACTGCCAATACTTTAATCCCGTATTTTGTTTCACATTGGCGGCGATCAATTTACGGCTTAAAACTTGTTTTTCTATTGGCCAGGTTGTAAAATAACTGTGACCTAAAATTACATTTTTAACATTTGGAAGTTTAGCAATGTTTGTTTTTGTTTTTCCGAAGAAATAGTCAATCTGATTGTCACGGTTTTCTCCATTTACATTTTCATATAAATAATTGATTTGTGCGGCTTCAGCAATTACAATTTCGGTGCTCATTTTTTGAGCTTTGAGTTTTTCTGAAAGTGATTTGGTCAAATCATAAATTTCCTGATTGGTTGCCGGTGTTCCTTCCTGACTATTGGTATCGCCACGTTTTGGCATCCACTCCCACTGCGGTTCGTTTATTGGACTTATATAATCGAATTTTATTCCTTCTTTTTTCTCTAATCCCTGAATACTTTGAACTAAGAAATCGGCAAATTTTGGAATTGCACCATCTTTTAGATTCAGTTTATTCTTTTGAGAAGCAAAAGATAATCCGTTATTGGTCATATAAACTGGCGGGCTATTGGTAAAAATCAGGAATTTTTCAACACCTCGTTTTTTAGCAGCCTGCAAAAACCATCTTTGGCCTTCTTGTTTAGAGAAATCATAAGTTCCATCTGCTTGCAAAAAAGATTCGCTTCTTCTCCATTCGTCCGAAACTTTACTCTTTTCGCCTTGTTCTGTACTTCCCGCGCCCAAATTAAATCTCCAGATCGAAAGTCCAATTCCTTTTGGGTTTCCCTGTGCGTCGATTTCTTTGCTAAAAAGTAAATCGGCAATGGCATTCTTTTTCTGTTCCGGCCATTTACCCACAAACTGGCATCTCCAGGCATCAGAACCTCCAAAACCATCCATGGTTTGTACAACATTATCTGTGCTAATAGTTACAGTTCGCTGTCCATAAGACAGCGAACTCATTACCAATAAAAGCGAGATATATATTTTTCTCATTTTCTTATGCTATGTGATTGACACGATCTTGTCATTCCGACGGAGGAGGAATCCCCGCAAGTAACTCCGCAATCTTTGTCGACAATCTTTGTCGAGCTGCTTGCGGAGATTCCTCGTTCCTCGGAATGACATAAATTGCGCTTAAATTCTTTTTTAACCTTTGCAACTTTGAACCTCTGCACCTCTGCACCTTCTTATTTATAAGTTCCCACATAAGTCACAATTGACTTCGCCGGAATTTCAAAATTAGAAGCATCAACAGCGATACCTTTTTTCAGACTTAAAGTTTCAGAAGTCGTGTACGGGGTAAATTTATTGTCGGTTAAAGCTCCTCCTGCAAGGTTTAATTTGTAGGCTTTCGCCGATTTACTAATGTTAACCGCAACAACAACCAATTTCTTTGTTGCTGCATCTTTGTATGCCGTTACCATTACATCATTCACGGAAGTGGCATTATCCACACTCGGAATCTGAACTCTAACCATTCCCGGTTTTACGAAGAAGGAGAAGTTTCCTAAAGCCCAAAGTGTTTTGGAATCTCTAATGTATCCGTCGTTTTTGCAATAATTCGCATCTCCTGCACCTTTACTCGCATTATCATCCACATGAATTAATCCGTCTTTGTAATCGCCACGGCTTATTGCAGTCCACCATTGCCATGACGTAACGCCTCCAACTGCAATATCTGTACTGATAATACGGGCTGTCCAAAGTGCCAGCTGAATTCCTAAATCTCTTCCTGCACCGCCACCGCCTTGTAATTCTGATGTTCCCGGGTTTTCTAAAACACAATATTCTGAAGACCATAAACTAACTGCGCCAACTCCCTGAATTCTTGAAGCCGCTTGTTGTCTTGACGAAACCAATTCGCTCAAAGGCCATGCCTGCCAATAACTGTGTCCGGAAATAGTTTTCTTTACATTAGATAATCCTGTTATTTTTTTAGTAGAATTTGCTCCAAAGAAATAATCAATCTGATTAGATCTGCTTTCTTTTCCTGAAACTGTTTTATATAAAGCATCATAAGCTCCAGCTTCTCCAACAACGATTTGAGCAGTAAGCCCTTTTGACTGTAATTTTGGAGATAATACATTTACAAAACTGTAAATATTAGCATTGGTAGCCGGAGAACCTTCCTGTCCTGAACCGTCCCACTCGTATTGTGGTTCATTAAATGGGCTCACATAATCTATTGTTAAACCGTGTTCTGTTTTTAATTTATCTAATGAATTCACCCAGAAATCAGCCAATTCTGGCATTTTTCCATCTTTCAAATTATAAAATTCTTTGATGCTGGCGTGTGCTTTTCCATTTTGAGTCAAATAAACTGGTGCACTGTTGGTAAAAGCCAATAATTTCTCAACACCACGTTCTTTTGCTGCTTTCATAAACCAAACCTGACCGGCTTGTTTGCTCATGTTGTAGCTAACTCCGTTTGTTGTAAAACATTCTGTACGTCTCCATTCATCTGAAATATCGCTGGCATCTCCTTGTTCTATACTTCCGGCTCCAAGATTAAAACGCCATAATGATAGTCCAATTCCTTTTGGATTTCCGTCAGCATCCAATTCTCTGCTGAAAAGCAAATCGGCCATTTTATTTCTTTTATCAGAAGGCCAGTTTTTTCCAATGAAATTACATTGCCATGCATCAGACGCTCCAAAACTTTCCATTGTTTGGAGATTCATATCCAGATTTACACTTAGTTCTGCAATAGCATTTTCAGAACCTGAATCATCCGATTTTTCAGAGTCGCAACTAACTAACAAAGAGTTAGCGAAAAGTAAGCCTGCACATAGCAAACTTACTTTTTTGTTATTTATAAATCTCATTAGTAACCAGGGTTTTGTTTGATTAATCCACCGCTTAAATCAATTTCTAATTGTGGAATTGGCCATAATAAGTTTTTAGCAGGGTTAAAATTGATTCCCTTATCCTGCGCTTCTCTTAAATTGGTTGTTTCATACGGATCTGTAGAATTCAAATTATATTGAACAAATGTTCCATTTGCTCCCATTAAACCTTCAATTACTCGTTTGCCTGTAGTTGGGTCTTTTTCACGGCGAATGTCAAATAAACGCAAACCTTCAAAAGCCAATTCTAAACGGCGCTCTTTGTAAATTTGTTTTAGCAGCGTCGGACCAGATAAACCTGTTTTTGGATCTAATTTTACACGTGCTCTGATAATGTTAATATCCCCTAAAGCATCTCCTGTTGTATGATAACTTGCTTCTGCTCTTGTTAAATACATTTCAGCCAAACGAATCAATGGTACATTTAATGGCAATTTACCGTCTTTTTGATCTAAAGCACGACGTGTTGCAATTGGAATATAGTATTTACGACAAATACGCCCCGATTTATTGTCATTTAAGCTGAATTTATGTGTTGGATTTAAAACCTCATCTCCGTAAGCTGCTTCTCCCCACTTGGTAATGGTACTTCTACGACGGATAACATCATTTTCAGAAAGATAGGCGTTCTCTAAATCGCTGGTTGGCATACACCAACCCCAACCATCAATAACATCTGCTGCGTCATTACTTGGAAAATTTTTCTTGTCTTCACCCCTTGCTCCCGAGAAAGTAGGAAGCATAGAACCTAAACTTTTATCTTGTACAGATGAAGACTGCGCCTCAAGAATTGACTCTACTCCATTATGATTGTTTACATTCCAGATATTCAGAAAATCTGCTTCAAGAGTGAAAGGTCCTTCGGTAATGACTTTGTTAGAGTATAATTTGGCATCAGCCCATTTTTCCTGAAATAAAGATACACGAGCTAATAAGGCATAAGCTGCCCATTTATTCACTCTACCGCTTCTGTTGACCGGAATGCTTTCTAATTTTGCTGCCGATTCTTTAAGGTCAGCTTCAATTTGTGCATACACTTCAGCAGCCGGACTACGCTGTAATTTCAAATCAGCGGTTCCAAGCGAATTTGTATATAATGGAACATCTCCATAAAGATTTACCAACTCATAGTAGCAATACGCGCGAATAAATAATGATTCTCCCATATATTGATTTTTCTGAGAATCAGAAATTGGCGCTAAGGCCATTTTCTCTAAACCTATATTTGCAGATTGAATCGTATAATAATGAGCCGTATAAATACTATTCATTGATCCCATGTTTTCTGGCGTAATAAGGTATTGTGCAGCAGGTTTGAAAGCCCCGCTGTCCTGTCCTGTATTACCCATCCAGGCATCATCAGTAGCCGATTCATTCGCTAACCTTGGAGCCAGCAAAGTATACCAGTCATTTGACAATAATATTCTATGCGTTAGTTCATTTACATAATTCTCGCATTCTTGTGCCGTTTGAAAGTAGTTCTCTAAAGTTTGAGTTCCTCTTTGTTCTTTTTCGATAAAATCATCGCAGGAAACTGCAATAAGAGAAAAAGCTAGTATTGATAATATGATTTTTTTCATGTTCGTTTATATTAAAATGCTACATTAAGACCCATCAAAATTGTTGGCTGAACCGGATAGTTCCATCCTCCAAAACCAGCTCCTTTAACTCTGTCACCTTTATCCGGATCTCCTCCTGCAACTTCAGGATCAACTCCTGAATAGTTTGTCCATGTCCACAAGTTTTGGCCTGATAATGATAATCTCAATTTATCTAATCCGAATTTGTTGTAAAATGAATATCCTAACTGAAGGTTTTTCATACGAACAAACGAACCGTCTTCGACATATAAAGAAGAGAATTTTGTGTAATTTTCGTTGTTATCATCTTTAGATAAACGAGGAACAGTATTTGAAGTTCCTTCACCATGCCATGCCATTTGCTCTAAGTTGCCTACTTTATTTGATAAGCTAACTCCATTATACAGATCTGAAATGTTTGTATTTACGATATCGTTTCCAATACTTGAATAGAAATTTGCAATTAAATCGAAATTTTTGTAACCAAAATTCAAATTCAGACCAACATTGTAATCAGCCCACGGAGAACCAATTTTTGTTCTGTCTTTATCATCTAATTTTCCGTCTCCGTTCACATCTTTAAAACGAATATCTCCGGCTTTTGCATACGGCTGTAATTTAGTTCCGTGTTCATCAGTATGTGAATTTAACTCCGTTTGGTTTTGGAATAAACCATCAGCAACATACCCGTAGAAATACCCAGGCTCATCTCCCTGAACAGTTAATGTTCTGTTACTTGATCCGTATAATTTTTCACCATCAGCTGATAAATTAAGCATGTCGACATTAACCGTTGTAAAAGTTACATCTACTCCATAAGTAAAGTCTCCTTTTTTATCTTTGTAAGAAACCAGTAAATCAATACCGCTTGATTCCATTGAACCAACATTTGTCCACATTGTAGAATATGCAGGGAATCCGCTATAAGTAGGAAACTGTTTTAAGAATAACATATCTTCCGTTTTCTTTTTATAATATTCTAAAGATCCTGAAAGTTTGTTTTTCCATAATCCAAAATCAATTCCAAAACTTAAATCTTCAACAGTTTCCCATTTAATATCTTTATTAGCCATGGTATCCGGATACGATGTATCTGCAATATTATCTCCAATAGGATAAAAACCTTGCTTGATATTTGATTGATAAACAGCGTCTGGTAAGTTTTGGTTCCCTACTTTACCCCAACCTGCTCTAAATCTTAAATCACTAAGAACATCTTTAGTAGATTCCATAAAACCTTCATTTAAAATTCTCCAGGAAACAGATGCAGATGGAAAGTTTGCCCATTTATTGTTTTCCATGAATTTTGAAGAACCATCACGTCTAAAAGTACCGGTGAAATAGTATTTACCATCGTAATTATATGAAAGACGAGATATGTAAGACATCAAAGAGTTTGACCAGCTGTTACCATCACTTTTACGGTTTTTGGTTGCTGCTTTTAATTCTCGCATTAAATCAGAGTTGTTAGGAATACCTTCTCCGTAACCCCATACCTCGTTACGATTGTACTCTTCCATTGTATTACCAATCATGAAAGACGCGTTGTGTTTTTCAGCAAATGTTTTAGTATAGGTAATAGTATTTTGCCATGTCCAGTCCACATTTGTATTGTTTCTTCTTTCCACACTATTGATTTCTGCTTTTTCATGCGCTGCATCAATCTCAAAATCAGGTTTAAAAATACTTTGTGTTTTATCTCCAACCTCAATAGATCCTTGTGTACGAATTATCAAACCTTTAATTGGCTCATATTGTAAATAACCGTTCGTATTTAAATTATACTGGTCTGTAAAATCATCATATCTTTTTACAGCTGCAATTGGGTTCCAGACATAAGAAGGAGAACGTGCATAAATACTATATTCATTTTCTAATCCGGTTAATTGATTAGCTGGTTTATAAATTGGAGTAATTGGATCAATTCTATCAAAATCAGCCCAGTTATTTGGACCTCCCCATGTTTCATAACGAGGGTTTAAAGTGATTCCTGCAGAGAATTTATCTGTGAATTTAAAATCATTTGCAATTCTCATTGTAATTCTTTCCCATCCTCCTACTTCATAGATAGACTCCGCGTCATAGTAGTTCAAACTAATGGCAAACGTGTGTTTTTCAGAGCCTCCGCTCACTCCTAAAGAAGCATTTGTAACAGGTGCACCTTTTTTAATTCCGGCATTCCACCAGTCTGTCGTTTTTCCTCTGTATTGCGAAGGATTAGGCAAATAATCAGCGTAACCTGAATTATTATTAGCCGTATTCATAATTCTGGCATAGGTTTCACCGTCTGCCATATTATAAGGATTGTTCATGATTTGCATACCCGAACTTGTATCAAAGTTGAATCTTGTTTTTCCAACTTTTCCCTTTTTAGTGGTAATCAAAATAACTCCATTAGAAGCACGAGAACCATAAATGGCACTTGCAGAAGCATCTTTTAAAACCTCCATAGATTCAATTTCATTTGTGCTCAAAAAGTTAATACTGGTTCCCATCGGAATACCATCCACGACATAAAGCGGATCGGTACTTAAATTTAGCGTAGAAATACCACGAATCAAAACTCTTGGCTGAGCACCAGGTCCCCCTTGTCCTGTCACCTGAACGCCGGAAACTTTCCCTTGTAATGATTCGGTAACGTTACCTACTGTCATGGTTTGTAGTTCTTTTCCTTTTATGGAAGAAATAGAACTTGTTACAGTGCTCTTTTTTACCGCGGCGTAACCTACAACTACAATCTCATCTAGTGCCTGGCTTGATTCATCCAGAACAACGTCAAAAGTTGTTTTATCGCCAACCTGAATTGTTTTGTTAGAAAAACCAACAAATGAGAATTCGATTTGAGCATTACTATTGGGTACCGTGATAGAATATTTTCCATCAAAATCTGTTGATGTTGTTGTTGATGTCCCTTTTACTGTCAGATTAACTCCGGGAATTGGCACATTGCCTTTATCCTTAACAGTTCCTTTTACTGTTATTTGCCCAAATGTTGCAACAGTGCACAACATGGTGAAAAATAACCATATAAATTTATATTTCATATTAATATATTTTTTTATTAATGCTAAAACTTAAGTTCTAACAAACTATTTTTTTGTGATAAAGACTCTTTCCAATTCCGTATCCAGTACAACTTTGTATACTCCCGGAGCAGCTGGATATTTTGCATTTCCATTTTCACCAGGTGACATTGTAGCAATACCATTTTTGATTAATCTCCATGACGGACTCCACCATTGACCTGTAAAAGTTGCTTCCATTTGTCCTGTCAGCGTATATTCTCCAAGTAATTGATATGGATTGTTTGGATTATTTGCCAAATGCAGGCCGGTTTGTGTCCAGGCCGTCCATGTATCCCAGTCAGCCCCTTGAATACCGCCTCCGCAAACGCTCACAAAAGGTCTTCTTTGGGCCTCATCATCATGCCATAGTCCGTTAGCTATATTAGCCCAAACTTTGCTTGAAGGTGTATATTTTGTTGCAGTGTAAACCAATGTATTTGGATTTACTTTTATTTTGTAATATCCTTTTGTTGGTAAAATAATTGGAGTTGAAGCTACATCATCTACTAATCCTCCACTTGCATTTAAACCAAAACAATGTGGACCAAAATCAGATTCCTGACCTAAGAAATATACTTCTTTATTGTCTTTGTCAGCATAATATTTAAATTCGAAATCCTGTCCGTTTTTCTCGTGGAAATACATCGGAACCCCAACAGCATCAGTCGTAAGACTTGTACCTCTTGGCTGATCGCATAAGTATATTGCCGGATATTCGTTTGTTGCTACAATATTGATATTTAAAGTTCCAGTGTTTGGAATCGCAAATTTATCTTTAGCTGTAATTGTCAATACATAATTTGCTGCAGTTACAGGCAAAGTATACGTTTTATTGAAAGTATAAGATTGAGGTGAACCCGTTAACTGAACCGTTTCATTAATACCTAAAGCAGCACATTGTATCTGAATATAGTCAATACCTGAATCGTCATTAACAACAAAATTCACAGGCATTTCTTTGCTGGTAGATAATAAAATAACAGCTCCCTCTTTTGGCGCAACCATTGTTATTGCCGGTGCAGCAAATTCTCCATCCAGACGTAAATTGATATCTTCGTCTATGGCATTCCCTGAAACATCTGTGATTGTTAATTTAATTTTGAAAGATTCTGAAGTTCCCCTGTCCGAAGGCACTTCAAAAAAATAGCTTAAATCGTAGGATTCAAGTAATGGGTCACTTGCAAACGTGATCATTTTATCTAAGGATAATTCAGGAATTTGAATTCTCACACTTTTCAGTCCTAAATCGTCAGTAAGTGCAGCTTTAATTTCGAATTTTCTGTTTGGTGCCCCGTAAATTTCCTTTGTTGTCACTACAACTGTAGGATCATCAGAAGAAGGATAACCAGATTCGTTATTTTGACATCCGGTAACAAGGACGGCAAAAAGGGCGAGAAAAAATAAAAATACATTTTTTTTCATTTCTTTAATTTTAAGGTTAGGTTAGTTAGTTTGTTGTTATGCTAAAAAAAATTGTTGTTGAAGATGAGATAAACTCATTTTTGAAGAGAATCTAAATTGTCTTTCCCTTGATAAAGAAATAAGACAATCAAAAGGTAATCGTGTGGTTTTTGTCATTCTAGTAAAGTTTGGTTAATATTCTTTTTTTATTTTTTTCTCTCTAAACGTATTGATGATGCTCAATACAAAAGTTTTTATTTTTTTATTTTTAAACCCGCAATTTTTTAACTGCGGGTCGATAAGTTATGCGTAAAACCAACTCTTACTATCTTACTCTTAAAGAAGGCCAGTTCCTTAAACAGATTTAAAACTTACCAAAAAAATAAACACTTAATTTATTACACAGTAACAACTTAAAACTATTACTATAAGTGCAAAGAAATAAGTATTACAAACTTCTGAGGAGGGGTAAAATGGAAAAATAAGGAGGTCAAAATGGCAATTAACTATTATTTTAGAGTAAAAATTACCAAGTGTGAAAAAATAACAGGAATTTTTTACACAATATACAATTACCATCTTAAACTTATTTTTTTTTACTCCAACGTTTGAGTTCCAATTCCGTTATATCAAACTTTAACTCTAACGCTAAAATTTGTTTTGTAAACAGCTTTTTTTTACCTCTTTTTTATTCCAGTTATTTATATGTGCCTACAAAAGTGACAACGGATTTTGCAGGAATCTTTACTACACTGTTTTTCAAATTTGGTTCTTTTTTTAAGTTAAAAAATTCAGATGTTATATAGGGCGTCCATTCATTATTCTTTAATGAGATGCTTAAATCAAGATTATAGCTTTTCTCATATTCGCTGCAATTGACTGCGACAATTACAATTTTCTTTTTAACTGGATCTTTATAAGCTGTGAACATTATATCCAAATCTGTTTTAAGATCCGATATTTTCAAACGAATCATGCCGGGTCGTACAAAGCGAGAAAAGTTTCCAAATGCCCATAGTAATTTTGAATCGCGATAAAACCCATCATTTTTGCAATACCCATCAATCATACTGCCGCTATTGGAGCCATTGTCAAGATAAATCAGGCCATCTTTAAAATCAGCTCTCGTAATGGCTGTCCACCATTGCCATGATGAAGCATTGGCAACTGCAATATCATTATGAATAAGGCGTGCTGCAAAAAGAGCCGTTTTCATACCCAAATCTCTTTGATGTCCGGATCCTCCCGGAATAATTGAATCTCCAGGTTGTTCCAGAATGCTATACTCCGTTTGCCAATACTTTAAATTTTGCACTTTTTTTACACCAGCGTTTAATTTCTCCCGATAATGGATTTGCTCCTTTACAGGCCAAACCGAAAAATAGCTGTGTCCAGTTATAACCTTCTTTACATTTGGCAATTCTGAAATATTGGTTGCCGGAGAACCAAAAAAGAAATTTATCTGATCATCCCTGTTTTCCTCTTTTACATTCTCATACAAATAATTGATTATAGCTGCTTCGCCCAGAACAATCTCTGTTTTTAAAGATTTTGCTTTTATTTTTTCAGATAATAATTTCGCAAAATCAAATATTTCCTGATTCGTAGCAGGTGTTCCTTCCTGACTTGCCTGGCCATTATTTCCTGCCATCCAATCCCATTGAGGCTCATTTATTGGACTTAAATAGTCAAAAGTAATTCCTTCGTTCTTTTGCAAATTATCAATAGTTTCTACTAAAAAATCGGCATAATTAGGAAGCATTCCTTTTTTGATGTTCATATTTACTTTCTCCGGCGAAAAGGCTTTTCCGTTTAATGTCATTTGAACCGGCGGACTAATGGTAAAGGCTAGAAACTTCTCTACTCCCCGATTTTTAGCCGCTTTTAAAAACCATCGCTGTCCTTCTTGTTTTGTCCAGTCATAAGTTCCGTCGGGATTTTGAAAACACTCGCTTCTGCGCCATTCATCTGTAATATTGCTATTTGATCCTTGTTCCGTACTTCCTGCTCCTAAATAAAACCTCCAAATAGACAAACCAATTCCTTTTGGATTCCCTTCTTTATCCATTTCCTGACTAAAAAGTAAATCGGCAATGGCATTTCTTTTATCTATGGGCCAATTTTTCCCCACCATCTGGCATCGCCATGCATCTGATGCTCCAAAACCATCCATGGTTTGTAATTCCTGATTGATATCAATTTTAATTGAGGTTAAACCCGAAGAACTTTCCGGGATTCCTTTCAATTTTGATGAACAGGAAATAATACCCAACAAACCCATAAAGTATATTCCTGATGTAATTATTTTTAATACTCGCATAATTAAAACTTTGAATCATAAATGATTTCCAATTATTTAAAAAAGAAAACAAACCTATTCACAAAAATTAAGTTACTGCAAGTAGATTTTAGGTTTTTTTTAAAAACCTGAACTAATAAATACTTGTCGCTGCTTCTTTTCCTTTTTCCTGTTGATCTGCTAGTATTGTTTTCAAAACTTCCGGATTTTTAATTTCTTCCGGATTAAATGCTGCACTATTCATATACTTTAATATCGAAATCAACATTTGTTTTGCAGCTGGACGTTTCTCTAAATCAGTATTTAGATCAAAAGAGGCCACTATCAATTTTCCGGATTTGACACTTCCTTCATAAAGCGATGCTAACTTGCGGTTGTTAGCAAAATTGTCTATCATTTCTACAATAGGATTTCCCCCAACAATAGTATCAACAATTAAGGTTGTAGAATTTACATTCAAATCCCACCATTGCCAATCGGTATTCATATCTGTTGGAAAGCTGGCTAAAGCCTGGTGCGCAGGATTGCAAAGAACTCCCATGGTACCTGCCTGTTTTGGAAAATGTACCGGACTCCAAAATACCGGAACAAATTTTCCTTCAATACCTTTTAGTTTTTTCCAATCCGGATTTAATAATACTTTTTTACCTGCTTTAAGCAATTTGTAAGCTTCATCAAGATTTCTGGTATATACTACTTTTCCGTAATCAATAGTTTGTTTTTTAGGATAAATCCATACATTCCATTGATTTTTATAGTTGGTTGCTTTTAGATTTACTTTAATTGTTAATTTGGTTGCTTTGCTAATTTTTTGAAGGCTTTCGTTTATTTCTAAAACTTTATGATTGTATCCAACTGTAATTGTTGCTTTTGTACTTCCCGAAGCAATTACGAAATCTCCATCATAAATACTCCATTCTATTTCCTGGTCTTTTAAACTGCTTTCGCCATAATTACTTACATCCAAAGAAGCTACAAAAGATTCATCATTAGTATAAGTTGCTTTGGCAAAACGCAAAAGCGGTACAACCGGAGCTGAAAACTGCCTAAACTCTCCGGCTGAGATCAAACCTTTACTGTCCCAAAACGCATCCAACAAACCAACCAAAGCAGTTCCCTGACCCGGAAAATCATGTAAATCTAACAATTGAAATCCACTAATTCCGGCTGTTTTTAAGGCTCTTTCTATTTCTTCCTTATAAAGAATTGCGGCTAATTTTCCTGAAGCTTTCGTATAATCTGCCGCTTTATGAATTAAACCTTTGCGTTCTAAATCTTCTTTAACCGATTTAAAATTGATTGGTTCTAAAACTCCGGTATATTTCGAAATTTCATCAATTTTAGGATAAACTGCATATTGTCCTATTTCGTGTGTAATTAAAGGCACCGTCATTCCTTCTACGGAAGTGGCATAATCTTTATTAAATGTTGGCGATTCACTATTAAAAACGCCTTGCCCACGTACCCAGCCTTTTTTTGTCCACTGCGTAATGAAAAAATCATCTTCAGGTTCCGGCCAAACGCCATGTTCTTTTTCAAAAGTAAACGAAGTAGTGGTGTAAAGGTGTCTCGAATCTTTAACTTTTAAACTGTTCATCAATTTTGTCAAAACGGTCATATCGCCTTGTAATTCATTCCCCATTGACCACATACAAAATGAAGGATGATTACCGTATTCATCAATCATATGTTGCGCTTCGGCATATAAAAAATCGGTTACTTTTTGATCTTCTCCAATTTTCAGGCTCCAAACCGGAAGTTCGACTTGTAGATAAAATCCCATTTCGTCTGCTACCTCAAAAGCGGCTTCAGGAGGACACCAGGAGTGAAAACGTAAATGATTTAGTCCCCAGTTTTTAGCCGTTCCAAATACTTTTCTCCAGCCCTCTTTATCCATCGGCGCATGGCCGGTAAGCGGAAAAATATCACATTCTAATGTTCCTCTTAAAAAAACCGGTTGATCGTTGATTGTTAAAACCGATCCTTTTTTTGAAAAACTACGCATTCCAAAATCTACCGCAATCTCTGATTCGTTTTTCTTTGTTTTTAATTCGGCTATTAATTCATATAACTCTGGCGAAAATTCACTCCAAAGTTTTACGTCTTTGCCCATATCGTAATCAACTTCAACTATGGACTGCCCAGCGTTTATTTGGATCTCTTTTTGAAATGTTTCTACAGTACTATTGCTTTTTTTATTTATCGCCCTGATGCTTAAAACTCCCTTTTCT
The DNA here is from genome assembly GCF_059758655.1 of Flavobacterium sp. GQ95. Classification (NCBI taxonomy): domain Bacteria; kingdom Pseudomonadati; phylum Bacteroidota; class Flavobacteriia; order Flavobacteriales; family Flavobacteriaceae; genus Flavobacterium; species Flavobacterium sp. GQ95. The sequence goes on along the minus strand of NZ_JCAXEB010000005.1, from coordinate 21,222 downwards.
GTTCTTTTTGTATTGTTAGTAAGAGTCAAACTTAATTGTGCTTTTCTTGTGCTGACATCCGGTTTTACCTGCAAATTTGAAACTCTAACGGCAGCAAACGCTTCGATTTCCATTTTGCCAATAATTCCGTTCCAAATGATTTGTGTTTCATTTGTATAAGCATGCGCCATATTATCTACGCTAATGTCAAATTGTTTGCGATTATCAACGCGAATGGTTATACGATGTCTTTTTCCTGCAATCATATATTTTGAAAGATCATAATAATGAGGTGCAATCAGGCTATTTTGACCCGTTTCCAGTTCTTTACCATCAATCCAAACATTGGTTTTCCAGATGACACGTTCCAGTTTTAAAATCAATTCCTTCCCTTTCCACTCCTTCGGAATTGCGATTTCACGAGTGTACCACGCTGCACCCAAATAACTATTTTTTCTGGTCAAATGACTCATTTGAAGTTTTTCTAAACCTGGTCTTAGTTTGTTTGGAACTCCAAGTCCTGCATCATCTGTGGTTCCCGGCAGTTTTATAAGTTGTTTAAAACTCCTATTCTGCCAGCCGTTTTTCAGTCCAATATCAGTACTGTCTAATTGAACTGTCCATTCGCCTGCTATATTTAATACTGTTTTATTTTCAGAATTCCAGGATGACAGAAAAAGTAAAAGCAAAACAGTGGCTATTATATTTTTGATTTGCATTTTATTAAATTTTATAATTAAAATATTGCTATTAATTAGTTGTGATAGTATAGTAAAAACTCGTTGGACATACTTAACAAACATTCTACACCAACGAGCTTGAAAAATGAGTTACTTACGAAACGTTTGTTTATTTATATCCAATTGTTTCACTTTCTCATAATATTGCTCAGATTCGGTTTTATTTCCTAATCCACTATGTCCTAAAGCCATTACATAATAACAATGCACTTGATTTCTAATATTCAGATCATCGTCCCAAATGGCCAGATCCGGCAGCGAAACCGCAAAATAATCTATTTTAGATTTTTCAAACAAATATTTTTCGCCATGCGCCAGCAATTTATTGAAACGGCTTCGGGCCTTATCTTCGTCTCCTAATTCACGCCACGCTAATCCCTGATAAAAAATCTTATCCGGTTGTTGATCGTTATAGAAAAAGGCCTGAACCGGTTCCGGAGATCCAATTGTTGCTTTAACAAAATTGGCATTCGCATTTTCGACATCTCCAAGTCCTTTATAAGCCAAACCTTTATAATAAAACACTTCGTTTTCTTCGGCATTTTTCAGTTTTCCTTCGCCTAAATTGTGTGGATAAAATTCTGTCTCCTGAAGCAATAGTATGGCTTCTGTAAAACGATTTTCTGCTATGGCAATTTTAGCCAATTCTACTCTGCACAATATATATTGTCCGGTAACTTTACCTTCTCCACCTTCCCAGGGATGGAATTTTCGCTGCGAAATCAAATCTCTTGCAACAGCATAATTTTCTACCTGATTGTAAAGCGTGATACGTTCAATACACAAATCATCACGCTCTTCGACTAAATGCGGATATTGATTTAAAACGTTTAATCGTTCTTGTGGCGATTTGCCAATTTTCTTGTAAAGCTGATCCAGTTCCATAAAAATTCTCGAATCAGTATTATCTAAAGCAAATGCTTTTTCTAACATTTCCTGAGCGGCAACTTTATTGTTTGTTTTATTGAAATACGCCAATGCAAGGTTTCTAAGTAAAGTTGGAAATGTATCATCAATACTATATGATAATTCCCAGTATTTAACAGCATCGTCATATTGACGGAATGCATACCAGAAATTCCCCAAATAATAAGGTGCTTTTGCATCCTGAGGATTTAACCGTATAGCATCTTGCAGAATATTTACTTCTTCAATTCGATTTGGAAAACATTTATCAGACGATTGCAAAGCCGCTTTTTTACACCATTCGATTGCGGCAGTTGTATTTCCTTCTAATGAAGAAAAATAACCTAAAGTATAATAAACCATTGGATAAACCTCTTCAATATCTTTTATTGATTCCTGCAATAACTGACTCGCTTCCTGATACAAACCTGCACTGGAAAAGTCAAGCGCATATTCTATATATCCATGCGGCCATTGATGCATTATCGTATTCATCTCTTTCAATACAGCAGGATTTTTTGTTATCAAATACTTCTCGAAACGACATCCCATATTAAAACGATCAATTTTTATAGATTCTTCAATCCACGTTAAAGCTTCTTCATTTCTATTTAATTTTCTTAAAATAGAGGCTTTTAACTGACGTGCTTTATGATTATGCCAATTTCTTATCAATGATGATTCTGCTCTTTCCAAAGCTTCTGTCCAATCTCCTTTTATGCTGTCAATTTGTGCCAGTGCATAAAAAGCGGCATCTTGCCAGGCTGCATTCCATGTTGATTTGAAAAGGAAATTGTAAGCGTCATCCCATTTTCCCTGAAGTTTTAGACAATAACCCAAATTGTAAAGCGGTTCACCATCAATTGGATTTGGATTGCGTTCCGTTAAAACTTCAACTGCAGTTCTAAAATAAGCTTCAGCTTTTTCAAACTGTCCTCTTCTTAGCAGTAATAAACCAACAGCATTATTACATCTAACATCTTTTGAATCCCGGCTTAAAGCCTCAAAATAATAGTCCAAAGGGTTGTAAGTGGCGTGTCTGTATTGTTCTAAATGTAATCCGGTTAAATACAATTGCTCCATTGATGCAATATCTTTTGGATCAAGCGCTGCTTTTGCAGGATCAGGAACGGGTTTTATTTCCGCTTTTTCTTCCTGATACTGAACCAAAATCTTTCCGTCAGCACTATAAACTGTAAAAACTAAATGCTCTGATAAAACATTTCCGATCGAAACTCTTTTTTTATACGGATTTATAGGCGAAATTGTAATTTCATCCTGAAATAAAACTGTATTTTCTTTGTCTTTTAATTCTATTTTCAAATTCTGATAAAGACTCGTGGTATATAAAATCAGATCTGCTTCTGTTCCTTCTACTTCAATATTTATGATGGCATCCCTGGTGGCATTTTTCACGTAACCCACTTCGGCATACGGCATAAAATATTGCACCCAGGACTTCTCTTCGTAAGCTTGCAACCAGGAAAAATCAGGCTGATTGTCTGTAAAAACTCCCGTCATTAATTCAATATACGGACCATCTTTATCTGTTAGATTTCTGTCCCAGGCCAAACCAAAATCACCATTTCCCCAGGTCCATTGCTTTTTACCCGGGGATACATGATGATTGGCAACGTGAAGTAATCCGGCCTGCACATCATCTTCATAACCTCCAACAAAATTATATTTGGACTGCACCGCCATATAAGATGTTGGAACCGGAATATTTTTATATTTCGAAATGTCGACACCCGCAGAATAATCCTGTTTATAGTATTCGCCGGTTGCGATCGGAAATTTTGAGACATCTCTTTTTCCGTGATCAAATACTGCATTCACATCCGGAGGGAAAACCGATTTGTAACCATCATTTACAACCACTGCAGGATTTGCCCACCAAAGAAACGTTTGAGGAAAAGCAGTACGATTGTATATTTTTACTTTAATTTCGATATAAGCTTTGTCAGGATGAAGTGTAAATCCCTGCATTCCTTTGGTTCTAAACATTCGCTCTACTTCATTACACCATACCGTTTTACTGCCATCCTGATTTTCTTCAATACTAAAATCTGTTGGCAAAAAAGTACTCGGACGATGATGTTGCGGCCAGTTAAACTCAATTCCGCCTGAAATCCATGGTCCTGTAAGCCCAACAAGAGCAGGTTTAATTACCTGATTATAATACACAAAATGACGTTGTTTTACTTTGTCATAAGCCATGTGAACGCGTCCTCCCAATTCGGGAAGAATCATGATTTTAATGTATTTATTTTCGATGAATACCGCATGATACGATTTAGCGATCTTTTCATCTGATAATTTTTCTACCACAGGATACGGATATACAGCACCTGAACTTCCCTGGTACACTCGTTTTTCAAGAAATATCGGATTTTTTTCTTCTTCGCCTATTTGATAGGTCGGCAGTAAGATATCTTCTTCCCAAACACGTACAACACCATCTTCATTAACAGTAGATTGAATTAAATATGCTGTTATTTCTTCGTCCTGAAAGTTTTCATTTATTGATTGTCCTGAATGCAAATCTTCTGTAATTAAATTAGGTTGATTTACATCTGAAATTATATTTTCCATCTTATTATATGTTATTTTGTCAATTCATTTTCTATTTCTTCTAAAGATTTTCCTTTCGTTTCCGGCAGATAAATGCGCAAGAAAAGATAACCCAACAGACAAACTATACCATAAAGCCAAAATGTTCCATAAGCTCCCAAACCACTATTCAATAATGGAAATGTATAGGTTAGAATAAAGCAGGCTGTCCAGAGTGAAAAAGTAGAAACTGCCATAGCCATTGCTCGTATTTTTGTTGGAAATATTTCAGATAAAACTACCCAGGTGACAGGTGCAAGTGTCATTGCGTAACATGAAATTGCTGCAATTACCAATGCTAAAACCGCGATACCGGTTACTCCAAAATAATAACAAGTTCCTAATAAGGCGTAAATAAAAGTTAATCCGATTGAACCAAAAAGCATCAGTGTTCTTCGTCCTAATCGGTCCACAAAGTACATTCCCACAAAAGTGAAAATTACGTTCGTTAGACCTGTAATAACAATATTGAATAAGATATCTGACACGCCATAACCTGCAGCAGAAAATATTTCCTGTGCATAATTAAAAATTACGTTAATACCACACCATTGCTGGAAAGCAGCAATGACAATTCCAAGTAAAAGAATTTTAGGCATTTTACCTTCAAAAAGCATTTTATAATTTACATTCTCTTTTACAAGACTAACTCTTGATTTTAATTCTTCTATTTGTTGCGCTGCAAAAATACTTCCGCCAATTTTAGAAAAGATCGATTCTGCTTTGGCATATTTGTATTGACTGGCCAACCATCTTGGACTTTCGGGAATTATTAAGATTAAAGCAAAAAATGCAACTGAAGGAATTGCCCCAGCCCAAAACATATAGCGCCATCCCCACTGCCCGTTCCATGAATTCAAAATATCCTGCCCTTCTATGATGGGATCTGCTATCAACCAATTTGCAATTTGAGCTGCAAGCACACCAATAACAACAGTTAACTGATTAATAGAAACAAATCTGCCTCTTGATTCACTTGGTGCAATTTCTGCGATATACATAGGCGAAAGATTCGATGCAATTCCAATACCAACTCCACCAACAACTCTCCATATAATAAACCACTCGATAGTATTAGCCATACCAGTACCTACTGCTGCAAGTGTAAAAAAGACAGAAGCTACAATCATTAAAGGTTTTCTTCCGTATTGATCAGATAAACCTCCGGAGATCATTACACCTAGCAAACATCCTAAAATAGCACTTCCCATTACCCAGCCCTGCATCGACGGCGAATTTGCAATGTTAAAAAAGACTTCATAAAAAGGCTTTGCACCTCCAATAACAACCCAGTCATACCCAAATAACAAACCGCCCATGGCTGAAACTAGTGCGATGAAAAGCAAATAAGAAGAATTATACTTACTCATATATTTTATATTTAAATTTATTTATCGTTTACAAATATCGCTACTTACATTTCCTTTCAAAATGTAATATCTCAATAAAACATGTATAAAAACAGGATTAATTAAAATAACCTGTCATACTAAAAATAAAAAAACACTTTTTTTATCGTAAATATAATATTTCAGTTAAAAACACATATTAACCACATAAAGATCATACAAAATATCTGACTAAACTCTCCATTATCAGGCAATCTGACCTAATTCTTAAAAATAAGAATACAGAATATGTAAATTACCACGGTTTAGTATAATTTTACATTTGAGACTTTTTTAAAATTACGATAACTTGGTATTTCTAAATATATCATTTCAAAATAATCTATATGGATCAAATAGCAGATGGATTTAAAGGCGAAAGAGCTATAGTTGTACCCTACAGTGTGCGTAATTTTCAATCGGAAAATGAAATTGCAAAAAACTTATTTATTACACATATTGGTTATTATCCCAATGCAAAACATCATTTCAGAAAAAGATCAAAAGGCGCTCTGGAACATATTTTAATTTACTGCGAAAACGGAAAAGGGTTTATCACCTTTGAGAATGAGCAATATTTACTTACTAAAGATCAGGCCTTTATTATTCCCGCACATAAAGCACATAGTTATGAAGCTGAATTATCAAAACCCTGGAGTATTTACTGGCTCCATTTTAAAGGTACCAACAACTCTTTACACACGGCTATTTCGGGAAAAATTATAAATTTAAGCGACACCAGAGTATCTGACCGATTAAATCTTTTTGAAGAGATCTATCAAAATTTAGAAATGGGATTTTATCCTGACAATCTCGAGTACGCAAGCATTTGTTTACAACACTTTTTAGCCAGCATAAAATACACTGATCAGTTTTTAAAAATAAAAACGGCCGACACTGAAGTTTTAGATGTAATACCGATGAGCATCATTTATATGAAAAATAATCTGACAACCAAAATAACGTTGCATGAAATTGCACAATATGCAGGGTATTCGAGCTCATATTTTGGGACTTTATTTTTAGAAAAAACATCATTTACGCCAATGGAATATTACAACCAGTTGAAAATCCAGAAATCGTGTTCTCTTCTGCAATTTAGTACCATGAAGATAAAAGAAATCGCTTATCATTTAGGCTATTACGATCCATTTCACTTTTCAAAATCCTTTAGATTGGTTATGGAAATATCGCCAAGAGAATATCGGTTAAGGTACAAGAGCCCGGTTTAAAAATTAGTTGAAAGACCTAATAAGTTTTGAAAACAGATTAGGGTATTCGCAAAATAAAAGCCTCTTTTTATTTAATAATATTCAAATCAGAATTAAAAGAACTCTTGTACTTTTTGATGTATTCTGAAGGCGTCATTCCAAAGAGTTTCACGAACTGTTGTCTGAAATACTTTGGATCTTCAAAACCAACTTCGGCACTTGCTTGCGCAATATTCATATCTTCTGTTAGCATCAACATTGCCGCTCTTCTAATTCTTAACGAACGAATAAAAGCATTTAAAGTCTGACCTGAAATGATCTTGATTTTGGTATAAAGTGTTCTATGGCTCATTCCCATTTCGAGGGCAAAATTCTTAATCGTAAAATCTTTTTTATGAATATTGGCTTCGACAATATCAATACATTTTTTCAGGATTTCCTGGTATTCAACCGGAACTTTTTGTGAGTTTTCCCTAAGTGTTATGCTGTCTAAGAAATAAGTACGCAAATTGCTTCTGTTCCGCAATAATGACTCCACACGCGCTACGAGTATATCATCATCAAAAGGCTTTGTAATATAATCATCAGCACCATCTGTAATTCCCTGTAAATGTGTTTCCGGATTTTTAGAGGCCGTTAATAAAATAACCGGAATATGAGATAAACTTTCGTTTTCTTTTATTTTTCGGCATAATTCGAGACCATCCATATGTTCCATCGTGATATCGCTGATGACCAGATCAGGCATATGTTTCCTGGTCAGCTTCAATCCCTCTTCTCCATTTTCAGCATTATAAACGATATAATTTTCCGAGAATAATTTGATCAGATAGGCCCTGATTTCTGCATTATCATCTATTATTAAAACCGTACGTTTATCAGTAAGCATGATTTTCTGAAAATCACTTTCTGAAACCGTATTATTTAAAGACTGGTTATTTTCTTCTGAATCATCAATGATAAGTTCATCAAATAACTGACTTCTTTTTGCAACAACATTAGTAATTTCAATATCTTCAAAATGACGGTTTCCTTTCAGGAATGTCAATGTAAAAGTGCTTCCTTTTCCTACTTCACTGCTGCAGCGTACTGTTCCTTTATGTTTGTCTACAAAATATTTCACGATATAAAGCCCAATTCCAAAACCTGTTCCAACGGAAACTTTTGAATTGATCTGTTTGAATTTTTCAAAAATAACATCAATATCCTTCTTTTCAATTCCATCGCCATTATCTGAAATTTCTAAAATGACTTCGTTATCATTTTCAGAAAGTTTCAGGTTAATTTCTCCTCCAAGTGGTGTGTATTTAAAGGCATTTGACATTAAATTAAACAAGGAGATTTCTATTTTTTCATAATCTCCAATAATTTCAATATCATGCTGGGGAATATCAAATTTATAGGTAATATTTTTCTCTTTTGCCTGATTTACGAAGCATTGATATACTTCATTGCAAAGATTATTTACATTTATATTCGATAATCTGAGAGAATCAGCATCATTTTCGGCTTTACGGAAAAGAAGCAACTGATCAACCAGACTCAAAAGCCTGCGGGCATTTCGATGTGCAATAGCCAAATCACTTCCCGAAGAACCGTTTTGAATACTTTCTTTCTGAACTGCTTTTTTCAGTGGATTTATAATCAGCGAAAGCGGCGTTCTAAACTCGTGCGAGATATACGTAAACATCGACGACTGTTTTTCGGCAACTTCCTTTTCTTTTTTGCTTTCCAGTTCAGCAATTTTTACTTTGTATTTTAGTTTTTCTTTATTTTTATGATATTCCAAATAGGCAAAAAGAATCCCTGCCAAAGCTAATAAATACAAAGTATATGCCCACCAGGTTCTATACCATGGCGGTAAAATTTCGATTGTTACAAGGCTTATCTCCTTATTCCATCCGCCTTTAAAATTGGTCGTTTTTACTTTAAAAGTATATTTCCCTTCAGTTAGTCTTGCATAATTTGCTTTTCGGGCCTGACCCACATAATTCCATTGTTCGTCCCAGCCTTCTAAATAATACGCATAATTTATCTTGTCGGCATTGTTATAATCTAAGGCTACAAACTCTAATGATAAAGTTGTTTGATCATAAGGCAGACTAACTTCCTTAATTTTACCCAATTTCCATTCCGATACTACGTCATTTTTATTTTCTTCGATTGGCTGATTATTGACATAAAAATCAGTCAGTAATAAATTATTTTCCTGATTAAAACCTTTAATCGCTTCCGGGAAAAAAATATTGAAACCGTTAATTCCACCAAATAAAAATTCTCCTGTCGATAATTTGATGCCGGCATTAAAACTAAACTGATTGCTTTGAAGCCCGTCATTGACAGAAAAATTACGGAAGGTTTTCATTTTTTTGTCAAATCTGCAAATTCCGTTGTAGGTACTCATCCAGAGATTTCCTTCCTTATCTTCTAATAATCGTAAAACGGTATTTGAAGGCAGACCATCGTCTGTTGTGAATCTTTTAAAAGTACTGGTTTTACGGTCAAACAATACTAGCCCGCCTTCCTGCGTACCCAGCCACAAATTTTTGTCTTTGTCTTCATGAATGCATCGAATAGGATTCCCAAAGGCTTTTTTATTAACTTTTCGGGTATTTTTTTCTATAGAAAACAAAGTACTGTAATTGGCTCCCCAAAGTTTTCCATCACTGGTTTCTATCAAACATTGCAGGTTATTGATTGTGTTATCAAAAAGTACAAAACTATTTTTATCGCGATCATATATATATACAGACCCCTCGTTTGTTGCACTTGCCCAAATATTAGCTTTTGAGTCTTTGTACACAAACCAAATGTTTTTTTCAACTTGTTTTGTATACGGATTGTAACAGGAGAATCGTGTTACTGTATTGTTTTTTTTGTTAATACGATTTACGCCACCTGCCCAGGTAGAAACCCAGATATCGTTATTATTATCGCGTACTATTCCTGTAATAAAAGTACTTGAAAGTGCAATGCCATAATTTACGTAGGTATTATTCTTTCGGTTCCAATATTTTAAACCTGCTCCATCTGTTCCTACCCATAAATTGTTTTTTTCATCTTCACAAAAAGATAAAATAAAATTCTCAGCAGAATTTTTTGCATTGTATCGTATACTTTTGAAATATTTGGGCGTACTGCTCAGCATACTAATTCCGCCACGCAATGAGCCAAACCATTTGTTTCCGGATTTATCTTCGTATAAACTCCAAACCGAATTACTTTTGGCTAATTGATTGTCATTTATGGTATTATAAGCGATTGCTTTTTTATTTATTGCATCGACTTTAAAAATTCCGCAACCGTCTGTAGTAATCCAGATTTCTCTTTTTTTATCCAAAAGAATATCGGTAACACTACATTTGATCGAAAAATAATTATCAGAAAGCAAACCTGATTTGGTATTAAAAAGAAAAAGCCCTTCGTCAGTTCCCAACCAAAGATTTTCATCTGACGATAGTTTCATTGATTTCACTTCCTTAGCAAGTGGAAAAACAACTTTTAAGCGTTTAGTAGTATAACTGTAACTACAGACTCCTACGTTTCTGACGTAAACCCAGCAACTTGCCTTTTTTTTATCGTCCTGAAGTGCAATCGCATCATAATTATTGACTGCAATTTTGTTTTCTAACACGTTTAACGGAATATGTTTTCCAACAAAAGAGCCATTTTCAAAAGTAATTAATCCCAAATTCTGTGATGCGGCCAAGACCAAATTATCAGAAACAGATCTCATTTGATGAATAATGTCTTTTAATACTTTTGGTTTTGAATTTCCTAAAGAAAACTGGACAGGATTAAATGTGGCATTGGTTTTATTATAAACGCAAACTCCATTAGCGCCTCCAACCCAAATATTTTTTTTAGAATCGCCTTCGATGCTATAAATCGTATTAAAGTGTAATGATTTTTTATCGTTGATTCTGTTGCGAAAAACTTTGAAATTATAGCCATCATAACGGTTCAATCCGTCATAAGTTCCAAACCAAAGATAACCGTCGCTGTCCTGAAAAATGGTCGTTACCGAATTATTAGACAAACCATCAGAAATATCAAGAAATTTTATAGGATTATCTTGTGTAAAACCTACAGAAGAAAAACCTATTAAAAAAAGAAGATGTAAAACAAAATATTTCAAAATAATGTTTTTGCTTGGTGTAAAAGGTACAATTATAAGTTAATTTTATAAATATTTCATAAAAATTAGCATATAAAAATTAATATACTTCTTTACTTATAAGATTTTATCCTTCGCCTTTCTTTTTAACACATCTATACCTATAAAAAATAGCGGCAAAAGATTTCCAAAAATCAAAAAATACAAACGAAGAATTTCTGCTTTAGAAAATGAAACTTTTTTATCTAAAAAATCATTCTCAAATAAGGATGGTTTTGGTTTTGTAATTTGAAAAGTATTCTTAATGCCTTAGGATGAGTCTTTCAATTGTTTTCATATTGTAGCAATTTGCATTATTAACTTTTTTCCCTGCGTTTTATTTTCACGCAATAGTGTATGTGCCTTTGTAACGGTAGAAACTTCTAAATTTCCAACTATTTTAATGGCAGGTGGAACGATTATTTTATTCTGCAACAGTAGTCTTAAGTGATTTAATCCTTTTTTGTAATAATCATATCGCTTTTCAAGTCCATACACATAATTGGATATATTTAAGATTGTGGCCCCTTTACTAAAAAGAATTCCAGACGATTCCAGCGTAGAAAGATTAGTCACATCTACATAAACCCCATTTGTTTTTAAAAGCCTGGCTCCAATTTCTGCCGTGCTGTTTCCTACCAGGTCCACAACAAAATCAAAGTTTTTATTTTCATTTAAAGAAAGTGCTGTTTTATAGATTTCTTCTTTTCTATAATTGATGATCCTTTCCGCTTTTACGCCAATATCAAGTAAGGAAGCAATACTATTTTCATTTCCCGCGGTGACTATGATATTCTTATAGCCATTTGCTGTGAATATTTTCACTAGCACACTGCCTACTCCGCCTGCGGCACCCAGAATTAATATCGAATCATACAAATTGGCATTCATACGATTAAAGGACTGTAATGCCGTTAGACCTGATGAGGGAATCGCTGCGGCTTCTTCAAAAGAAATAGTAGAAGGTTTATGTATTGCAATTTCCTCGGGGATACAAATATATTCCGCGTAAGTTCCGTTAGACCCCATACTTCCGGATCCGCAGAAAACAGCATCTCCTACTTTGAAATTGGTAACTTTTGGGCCAATTTCTGATACAATTCCGGAGAACTCACGCCCCAGAATTGAAGAACGTAAATGCTTTCTTTCTGGCCGGTCTTCAGTCATTTGATAATCAATGGGATTAAAACCCGAAGCGATTATTTTTACCTGAATCTGATATGCTTCAGGTTGTGGAATTTCCAGATTTTCTAACCTAAATTCCCGATTTCCCTGTAATACAATTGCTTTCATTTTTATTGTTTTATTATACAAAAGTATTGAGGCTATGTGTTATTTTTGTTATGGGTTAATTCCAGGTAACCGGTTACCAGATAGAAACTAGTATGGCAAAAATTAATGATAACGGCATTATTCGCGAAGCTAACTGCTCTGAAGAGCTTATGGCAATGCGTGATAGTCTGGACGTTTTAGGGGGCAAATGGAAACTGATGATTTTGCGTTTCTTAACCAATAGAACACATCAGGTTATTCACTTTAAGAAAATGCAACGCGAAATTGGTGGTATTTCAGCCAAAATGTTAAGCCAGGAACTTAAGCAATTAGAAACCAATTTACTCGTAAGCAGAACAGAACAAGATACCAAACCTGCTACTGTGGCGTATGCCATTACAGAATATGGAAAATCTGTTCTTCCGGTAACGGAAACTTTAGTAAACTGGGGACTTGCTCACAGGGAAAAAATTATTAAATCTGTTAAGTAAATAATTAAACATTAAGCAGCCACGATATACATTTTCTGAATGAAAAATAGCTCTACAAGCTATTCCTCATTGAGCTGCCTAAATATTTTACTTAGCTTATATCGCAACGCATGGTAGTTAATATTTGCTTAAAACCAGCCTTTTCATAAGCTCTAACTGCTGCTTCGTTTTCAGAGTAAACTTCCAGTCTAACCTCGGTTATTCCTTGAGACAGCACCCATTTTTTAAGATCATTGAGCAATAGATTATTAAACCCATTTCCTCTAAATTCCGGGCTTACATACATGAAACCAAGATATCCGAATAATTCATGGTTTTGATACGGTTTTGCTGATCGGATCTGGGCATATCCACAACCAATAATTTGATGCTTATAGTCGATAACCAGAAGTTCTGTTTTCTCATCAGATATAAAATCTTCTATGTTATAATAGAATATTTTGCCCTCTTTAAGTGTGGGGTCAAATGGTCGTTCTGCCGCAACAAGAAACTGCAGAAATTCTGCGAGTTTGGGTAAATCGGCAGTAGTGGCTTTTCTTATAGCTATATCTTTTGTGTTTACATCCATATTTCAAATATACGAAAAATGCTTTTTGGATAAATTTAAAGCTTTTTATCTAATTCAAAGTAAAGGCAAATGTCTCTGACTTTGCGCCATTTTAAACAAATATAATTTAAAAAAGAAAACTTCCTAAAGCCTCTGACTTTAAAACTAAACTATTCCCTATTTATATCCGAATGTAAATTTGACAATGAATTCCTATTTATCTATAAAAAAGATTATTAGGTATAGCCTTAATTTTAAGCTTATTAATTAAACTAAAACTTTAAATCATGGAAAATTCAAACAACTACAATAGCGAAGATCTTCAAAAATGTCCTTATCACAGTCAGCAAAATAATATTAACAATAATGATGACCGTGAAAATGCTAACACTGGCGATTGGGATGATGAAAGAGATGAAGCAGGAACCAATCCTGACCGCAATGATCCCGACCAATTTGAAGATGGCGGAAATGACAATTCAGGAGGTGCAGGAAGCACTGGAAGCGCGGCTACAAACAGTTAATTTATAAAATTATTATAGGCACGATCTAAAAAGAAATTTATATTCAAAAGACAAAAAATGCGCAAATTCTAAAAGTAAAATTTGCGCATTTTTTTATTCTTTATTGTATTTAATCCATCAAAAAAACAACCAACCCTCTCGCGCCATGTGCACCCAAAACCAAAGACTGTTCAATATCAGCTGTCTTAGAAGGCCCGGCGATAAAAGTTCCGAAACCATATTCCTGATTTCCAATTCTGTCGTAAGCTTGTTGCATTGTTGGAATAAGGTTCTTTTTATTCACTATGATTGCTAAATATTGTGTAATAAAAGGTGCAACACGTTGTCCTAAGATATCATCAGTTACCCAAAGCGCACTATTTTCAGCTACTCCAAAATGTGCTTTTATAATTGTTAATTCCACATTTTGAAGCGAATGCGGATCGTCATTTGTCCAATCTAAAAGGGCAATTTCTGACAGTTCCGGAAGTGTGGTTATAATGCGTTTTTCAAGTGGATAATTATTTTTAATGTAAGCTATTGCTTCACTATAATCAGCCACTTCTATCGGATTCCCTCCAATATTTTTTAATACTGTTTTATACATTTCCAGCACATCAAACTGTTCTGAACCCAAAACCTTAAGATTAGGTAATTCAGCAGTTAGATTCGGCTGACTTTGTTTTATTTTATTTAAAATTTCAGCTTTACTACTCATCTTTTTTCGCTTTAGATTCCCTTGAATTTTTCTTGTACCATTCTCTAAAAGATTCTTCCGGAACAGCTGGCATTTCACGCTGGTCGTACCATTTGTTCATTTTATTATTGACTAATGCCGGAATGTTTTTCATCACAAATCGTCCTGATTTTCCGGCTAAATTAAATACTGTTGGATTTGCTAAAACCGTTGCCATGGTTTTCATTGCAATAGTTTTTGAAGTTGGTGTATGACCTTCTTTTACCAAAACCTGACGCCATTTGTACAACTGATCATGAATATCAATTTTTACCGGACAAACATTCGTGCACGAACCACAAAGGGTGCTTGCAAAAGGTAAATCGGCATTTTTACTCATGTCTAAATTAGGCGCTAAAATCGACCCAATTGGTCCTGCAACCGCATTATGATAACTATGCCCGCCACTACGTCTGTATACCGGACAAGTATTCATACAAGCGCCACAACGAATGCATTTTAAAGAGTTTCTAAAATCGGCTCTTCCTAATTGTGTGCTTCGCCCGTTATCGACAATGACAACATGAATTTCTTTCCCATCTCTTGGCTTTTTAAAATGACTTGAAAAAGTAGTAATTGGTTGTCCTGTAGCACTTCTTGCCAATAATCTTAGGAAAACGCCTAAATGTTTACGTTGTGGAATCAGTTTTTCAAACCCCATACACGCAATATGGACATCAGCTAAATGCGCGCCCATATCAGCATTTCCTTCATTGGTGCAAACTACAAATTCACCAGTTTCAGCAACTGCAAAATTAACTCCGGTTAAAGCCGCTTTTCGGGTTAAGAATGTATCACGAAGCTGACGTCTTGCCGATTCTGTTAAATATTGTGGATCAAAATTTCCTTTTTCGGTACCTAAATGCTCGTGAAAAGTTTCACTTACATCTTCTTTTTTAAGGTGAATGGCAGGCAATACAATATGGCTTGGCGGTTCTTTACGGAGCTGAACAATGTATTCTCCTAAATCAGAATCGATAACTTCGATGCCTTTATCTGCTAAATAATCATTCAGGTGACATTCTTCTGTAAGCATTGATTTTGATTTCACCATTTGCTTTACATCGTGCTTTTGCAAAATCGAATGCACAATTTCATTATGTTCTTTTGCATCGGCAGCCCAATGCACAATGATTCCGTTTTTCTGGGCATTAGCCTCAAAATCGCTCAAATAATCGTGCATATTGGCCAGCACATTATTTTTGATTTGAGAAGCTGTTTCACGAAGCAATTCCCAATCCTGAATTTGATTCGCCGATTTATCACGCTTTTCACGAACAAACCAAAGCGTTTCATCATGCCAGTTTACGCGTTCTACATCTTTATTAAAACGTGTTGCGGCTTCGCTGTGTTCTATTATTTTTTCTGAAGACATCTTATGTTACTTTACTATAAAACTGCTCGTTTTATAATTAATTTTTATTCTCGAAATTCACTACATTTTCATGAATATTCTGATTTCCCTGAACGGCATTTGCATGAACATTCTTCAGAAATATATTTTCTATTGGCAATTCTTTCTGACCTAAAATCCTTGAAATAAACTTCACATCTGTTGCTTTTATATTCTCCAGATATACATTTTTAATCGGTGTCAGTTTGCGCTCAATCGTCGGAACTAAATCACGCCATTGGTATAAAACATCGGTTTCAATTCCCAGAATTCCGGCATCAATTTTACCTGATGTGATATTGGTCATATGAATGTTATTTACGAATCCGCCTCTTCTTTCATTTGTTTTGATGAACAAAAGATGATTTAGTTTTGCGCCATCCACAACAGTGCAATTATCAATAAAAACATTTTCTATTCCGCCTGATAATTCACTTCCGATAGCTACTAACTGATGTCCGTTTTTAACAGTACAATTGCGCATTACAATATTTTTTGAAGGTGTATGCAATCTCCAGGCATCCTGATTGCTTCCCGATTTAATCGCAATAGCATCGTCTCCCTGATCAAAAATACAATTTTCGATTAATACATTCTGGCTCATTTCAGGATCTACTCCATCATTATTATGACCATGAGCATATACTTTCAAATTTCTCAAAACAACATCTTTGGATAAAAAAGGATGAATCGTCCAGAACGGACTGTTGGTAATGGAAACGCCATCCATCAATATATTTTCGCATCGATTGAACTGAATAAACTGCGGGCGAAAATGAGCACTGTCGTTTACCATTTGGCGTTCTTTTAATGGTTTATTGTAAGAAGCCAGATAGTACAATCTTTTCAGGCTTTCCATATGCGCTTTTGGACGCGCAAACCATACTTGCCAAACATCCATTTTGGCTTTTAATTCGCCTTCGCCAGTGATGGCAATATTTTTACATTTATAAGCATAAATTAAGGGAGAATAATTATAGCATTCATATCCTTCCCAGGTTGAACTTACAGCAGGTAAATAATCATTTGGATCTTCTGAAAAAAGCAAAACTGCTCCCTTATTCAGATGCAGGTTTACATTACTTTTAAAATGGATTTTCTTGGTTAGCCATTCGCCTTCGGGAATCACAACGGTTCCTCCACCCGCTTTATTGGCTTTTGCAATCGCTTTATTAATTGCCTCTGAAGTTTTTTCTTTATCGCCCTTTACAGCTCCGAAATCAACAATCGAAAATTCTTCGCATTTGCTAAAATCAGGAATTTTTATGGCCGGCATTTCAAAAGGAGCCTTCACTACAACTTCCTGTAAAGTTACACCAGACTTGTCTTTTTTAAAGGATAAAAAAACAAGCGAAAGTAATAGTGCAAAACAAAGCGTTATTTTTTTCATGATTAGTTTTTAATCTATGTGTATTCTTACGTCAACGTATTCAATATTTCAGCAATATGAATGGTTTTTACATTGCTTTTTTGTCTTTTTAGAATTCCTTCCAAATGCATCAAACAAGACATATCACCTCCCGTAATATAATCTACATTATGATTTTCATGATCTTTTATACGGTCTTGTCCCATTTTTACTGAAACGGCTTCTTCGGTAACACAAAAAGTACCTCCAAATCCACAACACTCATCTTTTCTGGTTAAAGAAACCAAATCAAGTCCCTTTATATTATGTAGTAATTGTTCTGGTTTCGAGAAAAATGGTGCGTTTAATTCAGTCATCTGCGAAAGCTTTAAACCACGTTGTCCATGGCAGCTGACATGCATTCCAACTCTGTAGGGAAAGTTCCCGTCTATATGATCTACTTTTAGTATATCTGTAATAAACTCGGTCAATTCGAAAACTTTTTTACGAATTTCAGTCGCTAATTCCTCGTTCTTTTCGTCGTGTAAATGATCTTTTACATGCAAAACACAACTTCCTGACGGGCAAACGATATAATCAAAACCAGTAAAATTGGCTATAAAATTGGCATCACAGCCTTTGGTTAAATGTTGATAGCCGCTATTTGCCATGGGTTGTCCGCAACAGGTTTGTCCCATCGGAAAATGAACATCGCAGCCTAATTTTTGCAAAAGTTCATAGGTTGCAATACCCACTTTTGGATAAAACTGGTCGACGTAACACGGTATAAAAAGTCCAACTTTCATATTCTTGGTAATTATTCTTAAAACATATAAAAGTAAATATTTATATGAATTAAATGGTTTTTCACGCAGATTCTGCAGATTTATTTTAATCCTTTAATCTGTGGCTATTATGTTATTTCACGCAGATTTATTCTCATTTTTGTCATCCTGAGGAACGAAGGATCACACTAGTAACTCGACAAAGATTGGCGCTCACTGTTGCGGAGCTTCTAATGTGATCCTTCGTTCCTCAGATGACAAACTAGACTTCTTAAGCTGTGACTATTCTTAATGCTTGTAAAACTTCAAATCAATTAAATCGTTCTGGATTGGTTTTGGGTTCCAGTTTTGATGAATTGCCAAAGCAGCTCCCAAAGCACTTGCCTGCGCCATAGATGCGGCATACACTTCTACATCAGGGAAAGCTTCTGCCAGTAAATTCATGAAAATTGAATTTTTGCTGAAACCTCCATCAACAAATATTTTCTTTACCGGACTATTGTGAATCACTAAATTAGTCGAAAAAACCTGTTGTTCAACGAGATCCAGCATCAACTGATGATAGGCGATATCGTAACTTTTGAAAGTATTAAGATCTCTTTTTTGAAATGGACATTCTTTAAGAATATCAAAATCGTATTTCTTTGGATAAACAATCTGGAAATTTAAAGCTCTTAAGTTTGACACGATTTTTTTATCAAAATAAATATCTTTAAACGTATCAAACGGCACATTAAAATGCTCGGCCAGTCTTTTTGCTTGTATCTCATGTTCGTTACCTGAGAATAAACGGGCTGCTTTTACAGGCTTCTCCGTGTATTGCATGTAACACAAACAATCTTTTTTTAACTCTTCAAAAGTTAAAGGTCTATTGTTGAAAGGATTTAGCGAAATACTCCAGGTTCCTGTTGATAATAAAACAAAAGGTTCTGTAAAGTTGATCGTATATGGAATTATGGCAGATGAACTATCGTGCAAGCCTACTCCAACAGCCAAACCATCTTCTTTTTTGATGATATCTTTTCCAAAATGAAGTGGCGGAATCTTGTCGATGATCTCTTCTTTCGTAAGCCATTTGTGATACTTCATCTTTTTAAAATTCCAAAGATTCGTATGGCATCCGATGCTTGTAATATCAGAATAAGCTTCACCGGTTAAAAGAAAACTAAGGTATTGCGGTAAATGCAGACAATATTTAACCTTATCAAAAAGTTCCGGTCTCTCTTCTTTCAGCCTGTAAATCTGCATTCCGGAATTAAGACTTCCTAAAACAGGAGAAGCTGTTTTTACTGCAAAAACCTCTTCTCCTTTATATTTATTATAAAATTCCTTCTTTAATTCCTCCGGATAATCTTTTAGGTAATTATACAAAGGCGTCAAATTTTTGCCCTCTTCATCGATATAGACAAAACTGGCTCCGTAAGTGCTGAAATTTATTGCTTTTAAAACATAGTTTGTCAGATTTCTTATTTCTGCTAAACATTCAAATATCCAGTTTTTGAGTAACTCAATATCCTCGCATGGAAAACCATCTTCATCGACCGTTTCATCGAAATTCACTGATTTTTCCCAAACAATTCTATAATTTTCATCAAATAAAAAAACCTTTTTGTTTGTTTTACCAATATCAAAAATTGCAACTACATTCATTACTTTAATTTTGAGTTGTGAATTATGAATTATGAGTTAAAAAATTATGATTTGATATGAGAGTTTAATGGATAAATAGTCTCATAACTCATAATTCATAACTTATAATTATAATCCTGTTGCCATTGTTTTTAGTCCTCTTTCACCAATCAAATTACTTCTAACAGCAAGACTACGGTATAATGCAACTGGGTTTAATGCCGCTCCAGAACGCAAGCGAGCCTCAGCAACTAATGCGCGAACATCTGTACGGAAAGCATTTTGCAGGATTTCCTGTGCTTTTACAACATCATTTTCTTCCTGAGCAATTTCTAATGCTTTTCTGTCAACAGAAAGTGCCTGTGCATACGCAATCATGATTGCTTCTACAGATTGTAATAAATCTTCCAATGGATCTTTGATATTGTGAGAAGCATCGATCATCCATCCTAAATCTTTAGCATGATTCATTCCTCTTGCATCCATCCCTTCAACCAATTCATTGAAAATCAAAAACAATTGATATGGTTTTAATGCTCCTGCTGTTAAATCGTCGTCTCCGTATTTTGAATCATTAAAGTGAAAACCTCCCAATTTATTATCCATAAGCAAAATCGAAACAATTTGCTCAATGTTTGCATTAGGCAAATGATGTCCTAAATCTACAAGCGTTTTTGCTTTGTCACCTAATTTTTGCACGTATGAATATGATTGTCCCCAATCTGCAACTGTTGTTGAATAAAAGTTTGGTTCAGCGCATTTGTATTCTAAGAATAATTTCCAGTTTGATGGCAATGCATCATAGATTTCTTCTAAACTTTCTAATGTATTTTGGTAAGCTTTACGAAAGTTTAATTGTCCCGGAAAATTAGATCCGTCGGCCAACCAAACTGTTAATGAATCAGAACCTAATTCTATTCCGTGTTTGATAACTTCGATATTATGAGCAATGGCTTGTTTACGAACTGCTTTATTTACGTTTTGTAACGAACCATATCGGTAGGTATGCTCTGCACTTGTCTGATCCTGAAACGTATTCGAGTTCATGGCATCAAACTTTAATCCGTGTTGTGCAGCAAGGGTTTTGATTGCATTATAATCTGTTGGAATATCCCATGGAATATGCAGCGAAATCGCGCCAGAAGCATTGTTTAAAGCATGAAGCAAACCTACATCTTCGATTTTTTCTTCTAAAGAACGTGGTTCACCACCTCCTGCAAAACGCCCAAATCTTGTTCCTCCTGTTCCTAAAGCCCAAGATGGAATTGCGATTTGAAAATCGATTAATTTTTGAATAATTGATTCTGTTTCACCAATTTCAGATGCTGTAAAGGCAAATTTATTTTGGTGTTTTTTTAATAACTCATCATTATGAGATTCTATTTTGTTTGCTCCAATTAACATATTCTTTTTCTTTTAATGGAATTACAATCGATAAATATATACAATCAATTCCTGTTTAACTAACCTATTTTGTGCAATATTGTTTGTTTAATAATTTCTTCATCTAAAAAAAACCTAACGT
>NZ_JCAXEB010000049.1:0-1128 GCF_059758655.1 Flavobacterium sp. GQ95 | reverse complement strand
TGGTAACAGTTGACCTGACTTTACCGACTGCTGATGCCGGCGCGGATTTTATCAAAACCTGTACTGCTAATAACACAGGAAAAACGATCGGGATGACAGCGGTGGCGGGGATCACTTATCAGTGGAGCCCGGCTACAGGATTAACGAGCGCAACAGTGTCGAATCCAATGGCCAACCCATCGGTGACTACCACCTATACGCTAACAGCGAGCAATACCGCTACGGGTTGTACGGCTACCGATACAGTGATCGTTACTGTGGATCAGTCGGTTCCAGTGGCGGATGCCGGTGCAGACTTTACCAAAAATTGCAGTGTAAATACAACAGGAAAAACGATCGGTGTAGCAGCGGTGGCTGGTACTACTTATCAGTGGAGTCCGGCTACAGGATTAACGAGCGCAACAGTGTCGAATCCAATGGCCAACCCATCGGTGACGACTACCTATACGCTAACGGCGAGCAATAGTACTACGGGCTGTACGGCTACCGATACAGTGATCGTTACTGTGGATCAGTCAGTACCTACGGCTGATGCCGGAGCGGACTTTACCAAAAATTGCAGTGTAAATACAACAGGAAAAACGATCGGTGCAGCAGCGGTGGCGGGGATCACTTACCAGTGGAGTCCGGCTACAGGATTAACGAGCGCAACAGTGTCGAATCCAACGGCCAACCCATCGGTGACTACCACCTATACGCTAACGGCGAGCAATAGTACTACGGGTTGTACGGCTACCGATACGGTGATCGTTACTGTGGATCAGTCAGTACCTACGGCAGATGCCGGAGCGGACTTTACCAAAAATTGCAGTGTAAATACAACAGGAAAAATGATCGGTGCAGCAACTGTGGCGGGAATCACTTACCAGTGGAGTCCGGCTACAGGATTAACGAGCGCAACAGTGTCGAATCCGACGGCCAACCCATCGGTAACGACGACCTATACGCTAACAGCGACCAATAGTACTACGGGCTGTACGGCTACCGATACGGTGATCGTTACTGTGGATCAGTCAGTACCTACGGCAGATGCCGGCGCGGACTTTACCAAAACCTGTACTGCTAATAACACAGGAAAAACGATCGGTGCAGCAACCGTGGCGGGGATCACTTACCAGTGGAGCCCGG
>NZ_JCAXEB010000048.1:0-1133 GCF_059758655.1 Flavobacterium sp. GQ95 | reverse complement strand
GTCTGTTTCTGTTAAAACCGGTGAGAGTATTCTCTTTACCGATACTTCAAAAAATGATCCTGTTTCCTGGTTGTGGAAAATCAACAAGGGAGGAGTTGAGAAATTCACTTCAACACAGCAAAACCCAAGTTTTACATTCGCAGAACAGGGGCTGTATAGTGTCGTCCTTACGGTGAGCAATGCCTTTGGCAGCCATACCAAAACAGTTTCCGATATGATTGCTGTAGGTATTATTGTAGCTGATTTTACGGCAGGGTCCACTTCTGTTAAAACAGGCGATAGCGTGATTTTTACCGATGCATCAAAGGGGGCTCCTGTTTCCTGGTTGTGGAAAATTAACAAGGACGGGGCTTTAAAATTCACTTCAACAGAGCAAAACCCTAGTTTTGCCTTTACAAAACCGGGGCTTTATAGTGTTGTCCTTACGGTGGGCAATGCTTTTGGTAGTGATACCAAAACAGTTGCCGATATGATTAGGGTAACAACATTACCGATGGCTGATTTTACGGCTTCTTCCACAGCGGTGAAAACAGGAGGTACTGTAACTTTTAGCGATACTTCGGGTAATGCACCGACTTCCTGGTTGTGGACAATCAGCAGGGAGGGGGTTGAGAAATTTAGTTCAACAGAACAAAATCCAGGTTTTACCTTCACAGAACCGGGTATATACAGTGTTGCCCTTATGGTGAGAAACGATGCAGGGAACCATACCAAAACAGTTGCCGATATGATTACTGTAGGTTTTCCGGTCTCAAATTTCACGGCTTCTTCAACAGCGGTGAAAACAGCAGAGAGTGTAACTTTTACCGATACTTCGAGTAATGCGCCAACTTCATGGTTGTGGAAAATAAGCCGTTCAGGTGTTGAGAAATTTACTTCAACAGAGCAAAACCCAAGTTTTACCTTCACAGAACCGGGCCTGTATAGTGTTGCCCTTACGGTGACAAACGATGCGGGAAATCATACCAAAACAGTTGCCGGTATGATTACGGTAACGCTTCCCTGTGCCATAGTGTCGGGTGTAAGGGTACTAGATCCTATAGCGTCGTCTGTAAGGGTTATGTGGGATGCGGTTTTAGGTTCTTTGGGTTATGAGTATGTTTTAAATACTTCTTGGGAGAATCCGGTCTCTG
>NZ_JCAXEB010000047.1:0-1234 GCF_059758655.1 Flavobacterium sp. GQ95 | reverse complement strand
CACAGTTGCTGCACCGATCGTTTTTCCTGTTGTATTTACACTGCAATTTTTGGTAAAGTCCGCGCCGGCATCTGCCGTAGGTACTGACTGGTCCACGGTAACCGTTACCATATCGGTAGCCGTACAGCCAGTAGCGGTATTGCTCGCCGTTAGCGTATAGGTGGTAGTCACCGATGGGTTGGCCGTTGGATTCGACACTGTTGCGCTCGTTAATCCTGTAGCCGGGCTCCACTGGTAAGTGATCCCCGCCACAGTTGCTGCACCGATCATTTTTCCTGTTGTATTTACACTGCAATTTTTGGTAAAGTCCGCACCGGCATCTGCCAATACTAATTGGTCCACAGTAACAGTTACCATATCGGTAGCCGTACAGCCCGTAGTACTATTGCTCGACGTTAGCGTATAGGTGGTAGTCACCGATGGGTTGGCCATTGGATTCGACACTGTTGCGCTCGTTAATCCTGTAGCCGGACTCCACTGGTAGGTAGTACCCGCAACGGCTGTCATCCCGATCATTTTTCCTGTCGTATTACTTGCACAGGTTTTGGTAAAGTCCGCTCCGGCATCTGCCGTAGGTACTGACTGATCCACGGTAACGATCACTATATCGGTAGCCGTACAACCTGTAGCGGTACTCGTTGTTGTTAATGTATAGGTAGTCGTCACCGTTGGATTGGCCAGAGGGTTTGAAACCGTAGCACTTGATAATCCCGCAGCAGGGCTCCACTGGTAAGTGGTACCTGCCACAGCAGCTACACCGATTGTTTTGCCTGTGTTATTAGCAGTACAGGTTTTGGTAAAGTCCGCTCCGGCATCTGCCGTAGGTACTGACTGATCCACGGTAACCGTTACCATATCGGTAGCCGTACAGCCCGTAGCAGTACTTGTTGTTGTTAACGTATAGGTAGTCGTCGCTGTTGGGTTGGCCAGAGGGTTTGAAACCGTAGCACTTGATAATCCCGCAGCAGGGCTCCACTGGTAAGTGGTACCTGCCACAGCAGCTACACCGATTGTTTTGCCTGTGTTATTAGCGGTACAGGTTTTGGTAAAATCCACACCGGCATCCGCCAATGGTACCGACTGATCCACGGTAACGGTCACCATATCGGTAGCCGTACAGCCTGTAGCAGTACTTGTTGTTGTTAATGTATAGGTAGTCGTCACCGTTGGATTGGCTGTTGGATTCGACACTGTTGCGCTCGTTAATCCTGTAGCCGGGCTCCACTGGTAAGTG
>NZ_JCAXEB010000046.1:0-1321 GCF_059758655.1 Flavobacterium sp. GQ95 | reverse complement strand
CAGGAAATGTTGTTACGGCTTCAGGTTTAGTGGCAGGAAACTATACATTAGAGGTTACAGATACAGCCACAGGCTGTACCAATACTGCTTCTATTGCAGTTACAGAACCTACTGCGTTAGCATTGGCATTAGCTAGTAATGTAAATGCAAATTGTGATTTTGGTGCTAAAGTAAGTGTAACAGCTTCAGGTGGAACTGCTCCTTATGAGTACTCATTTGTACAGGCAAGTGCTGCAGGACCTGGAACTTTTACAGCTTCAAACGAAGCCGAATTAAACCCTGCAACCACTACAAGCTGGAAAGTTTATGTGAGAGATGCTAACAACTGTGTTATCGGTACACCGCTTGCAATTCCAATTGAAAGAGATGTTGATCCAACTATTACGGCTCCTGCTTTAATTTGTTTTACAGGAACTCCGGTTACAGTTACAGTTACAGCAACAGCTGACCCAGATGTTTTACCAGCTGCGACTTACAGTGTAAACGGTGGTGCTTTCCAGGCTTCACGTGACTTTACAATCAGTGCTCCGGGAACTTATGTGTTTAGAATTAAGGACGGAAACGGATGTATTGCATCAGTTTCTTACGAAGTAAAACCACAATTGACTTTACAGGCTAATTTGATTCAGGATTTAACTTGTGCTTTAGTGGCTGATATCACTTTGGTTCCAGGTGGAGGAACAGGAACGTACACTAAGTATGAAGTTTATGACGGAACTACTTACACTGTTATCCCAGGTCCTTCATACAAACCTACTGTTGACGGAACATACAGTTTCAGAGTAACAGATTCACAAAATTGTGAGGCTGTATCAAATGTTATCACGGTAAGTCCTAAAACAACTCCGACAGCAACATTCACTCAGGTTGATGTAAGTTGTTTTGGAGGAAATAACGGAAGTTTCGTATTGACTCCTGCTGACGGAATTGCTCCTTATACTTATAGTGTAAACGGTGCTGCTTTCGTAACAGGAAATACTTTCAGTAATTTAACTCAGGGAGTTTATAATGTTATCGTTAAAGATGCTAAGCAATGTGTATCTACTGTTCCTATAACAATTACAATTACAGAGCCTTCAGCATTATCAGCTACTTCATCAATTACTACAGCTTTAGTATGTACTGCAGGAAATGCACCATCACAAGCAGTTGTAACGGTTGTTGGTGCAGGCGGAACAACTCCATATGAATATAGTTTTGATGGAACAAATTATTCATCAGACAATACATTTGAAACATTTGCAGGAGTTACGATGACTGTTTATGTAAAAGATAAAAACGGTTGTACTTTCACGTTGACTAATGGTGTTAATGTACCTGC
>NZ_JCAXEB010000045.1:0-1329 GCF_059758655.1 Flavobacterium sp. GQ95 | reverse complement strand
TGATGCTAGCGGATGTTATGACACGAAATCTGTTACTGTTAAATCGGTTACACCGATTGCTGTTGCAGGAAATAAAAACAACGATGCAAAATGTAAAGGTACTTCAACAGGAAACGGAACATTTACAGTTTCAGGAAACGCTACAGTTGGAAATTATACATTTACATTAACAGCAGGTACATTAGGAACAGGTACGCTTACAAAATCAGGCAATACCTTAACATTGGCTAATGTTGTCGCTGGAACTTATACGGTATCGGTTACAGATACAGCAACAGGTTGTACCAATACAGCAAGTATTACTATTGCTGAGCCAGCATTGGTTTTAGATGTTACAGCTACAGCTACAAACATTAACTGTAATAATGACAATGCAGTGATCACAGCAGTTGGAACAGGTGGAACAACAAGCTATAAATATGCTGTTGTTAAACAAGGAAGTCCAACAGTTGCCCCAGCAATTTCAGATTACGGAACAAGCGATAAACTAACAGTTGATACTAACAGTGGAGCTGACATGAATTGGGTTGTTTATATCATGGACGCCAATGGATGTACAGATTCAGTTGTAAGATCAATTGCAGCAGATCCAATCCCAACAGTTACTGCGGTTTTAAGTAACCAATGTACAGCTTCAGGAAGTGGATTTACTATTACTGCTACAGGTTTAGGAGGTTTTGGCGCATTGACTTACGGAATCAGTGGTCCTACAGGATCATTTACATCAAACAATGTTTTCAATGTTCCGGCTTCGACAACACCTTATACAGTTTGGGTAAGAGATGCTAATATGTGTACGGCTTCAGCTACACCAATTACGGTTTATCCACAATTGACTGCAGTTGCAAATGTGACTAAGGAATTAGATTGTACAACATCTCCATCTGCACAAATCACAGTTGATATTGCAGGGGGAAAATCTGGCTATACTTATAAAGTAGATTCAGGATCAGGTTATGGTTCAAGTGTGGCCGTTACAGGAACTCAGTTTGTTTATCCTGCGACAGCTTCAGGAACTTATAATTTTGAAATTTCAGATTCAAATACTCCAGGCTGTAAAGTAATTGTTTCAGCAGCAGTTGCGGCAATTACAAATCCAACAGTTACTGTTACCACTCAGGTTAACATAACTTGTAATGGAGCAGCAAACGGTTCAGTGAAACTAAAAGGAGCCGGAGGTTCAGGAGGATACACATATTCTGA
Organism: Flavobacterium sp. GQ95; assembly: GCF_059758655.1. NCBI lineage: Bacteria > Pseudomonadati > Bacteroidota > Flavobacteriia > Flavobacteriales > Flavobacteriaceae > Flavobacterium > Flavobacterium sp. GQ95. The sequence continues at coordinate 126 of NZ_JCAXEB010000045.1, read as the reverse complement.
TAATGCAACAACAGGATTTACAACAACAGATACTTTCACGGGATTAACTCCTGGTCTTCATACTTTTTATGTAAAAGACAGTAAAGGATGTTCAGTAAGTATTGGTGTTACTATTACAGAACCAAC
>NZ_JCAXEB010000044.1:0-1438 GCF_059758655.1 Flavobacterium sp. GQ95 | reverse complement strand
TATACTGCCCCCAAAAAGTTAGACACTATTTGGGGGCATTTTTATGGGAAGAAAATTAAAATACAGTTATGATTTTAAACTTCGCTGTGTAGAAGAAGTTTTAGAGAATAATCGGTCAGTTTATTCAGTTGCACAAGAGAACAATTTTGAAAAGACTAGTCTTAGAAGATGGATTTGTTTTTATAAAAAACATGGCAAAGAAGGTCTTTTATCCAAGAAGAATCAAAAATACAGCTTTGATTTTAAGCAACTGGTCTTGCAAACAATTGAAAGTAAGTCTTTATCTTTGAGGGAAGCTTGTGTTGAATTTAATATTCCAAATATGGGTGTTATTATTCAATGGCAAAAGAGCTGCAAAGACCAAGGCTTCTTGGGCTTAAAAGAGAAACCAAAAGGAAGACCTAAATCTATGAACTTCAAAAGAGCCAAAAAGAAAACCAATAAACCTCTGACAAGAGAGGAAGAACTTTTACTGGAGATTGAATCATTACGATGTGAAAATGCTCTGTTAAAAAAGTTCAATGCCTTAGTTCAAGCCAAAGAAATCAGGAATATAAAGCGCAAGCCATAATAGAATTAAGGCATGATTATGATTTAGCAAATATGTTAAAGCATATGAATATGGCAAGAAGTAGTTATTATTACTATGAAAAAAAACAGCAATTAGCCGATAAATATAGAGAAATTAAATCACTGATTGCACAGATTTATCATCGACATAAAGGTAGATTTGGTTACAGGCGTATTACTTTAGAAATAAAGAATAGAGGCATTTTAATCAATCATAAAACGGTTCTCAGACTAATGAAGCTTTTAGGTTTAAAAAGTTTAATTAGAGTAAAAAAATATAAATCATATAAAGGAGAACAAGGTAAAATAGCTCCCAATTTATTAAAACGTAATTTTAAATCTGTAGTGCCTAATGAAAAATGGGCAACTGATGTTACGGAATTTAATGTGTCAGGCAAAAAGTTGTACCTGTCTCCCATAATTGATTTATTCAATGGAGAAATTATAAGTTACGATTTATCAGAAAGGGCGAATTTTGATCAAACTCTATCTATGCTTAAAAAGTCTTTTGAAAAAATACCCGATAAAACCAATTTAATACTGCACTCAGACCAAGGTTGGCAGTACCAAATGAAACAATATCAGTATTTACTAAAACAAAAAGGAATTAAACAAAGTATGTCTCGAAGAGGAAATTGCCTTGACAACGCAATTATTGAAAACTTCTTTGGAATATTAAAATCAGAACTTTTTTATCTTAAAAAATACAGTTCTATCTATCAATTAAAACAGGAAATAATCGAATATATAGAATATTACAACAATGATAGAATAAAACTTAATTTAAAAGGAATGAGCCCGATACAATATCGAGCTCATTATTATCAAATTTAATTATAAATTCGTCCAAACTTTTGGGTGCAGTCCA
>NZ_JCAXEB010000043.1:0-1448 GCF_059758655.1 Flavobacterium sp. GQ95 | reverse complement strand
TTGAACTGCCCCCAAAAAGTTAGACACTATTTGGGGGCATTTTTATGGAAAGAAAAGTCAAGTACAATTGTGAATTTAAACTTCGTTGTGTAGAAGAAGTTATGAAAAGACATAACTCGGTTAAAGGCACAGCTAGAGCAAACAAGATAGCTGAAAGCAACCTTACCTGCTGGATTAGCCGCTATAATGAATTTGGAATTGAAGGTCTTTTACCAAGGCAAAAAAATAAAGTTTATACTGCAGACTTTAAATTAAAAGTGATACAAACCATTGAAAATAAGTCTTTATCTTTGGATGAAGCCTGCTTGATTTTCAAAATTCCAGCGCAGTCAACCATAATAAGCTGGCAAAGAAAATATGCAAAAGATGATTTGGCAGGTTTAGAACTTAAATCACGTGGTAGACCAACAGTTATGAATTTTAAGAGAAAGCAACGAAAAACAGACAAACCTTTAACCAGGGAAGAGGAACTCTTAAAGGAGTTAGAGTACCTGCGCGCTGAGAACGAAATTCTAAAAAAGTTCAACGCCTTAGTTCAAGCCGAGCAAGCCAATCAAAACAAAAAGCTCAAACCATAATGGAATTAAGGCATAAGTATGATTTAGATCTTTTACTAAATTGTATGAACATGGTTAGAAGTACGTATTATTACTATGAAAAGAAAGGTCAGGCAATCGATAAATATCAAGAGATAAAAGATTTAATTAAACAGATTTACAATTATCATAAGGGTAGATTAGGATATAGACGTATTACTCTATTAATCAAAAAAGAGGGGATTTTAATTAATCACAAAACAGTGCTTCGATTGATGAAATTTTTAGGATTAAAAAGTTTAATCAGAATCAAGAAGTACAGATCGTATAAAGGAGAGCAGGGAAAGATAGCTCCTAATCTACTACAGCGCAATTTTAAGGCTGATATACCTAACCAGAAATGGGCAACCGATGTGACTGAATTTAATGTTTCTGGCAATAAATTGTACTTATCGCCGATAATCGATCTGTTTAATGGAGAGATAATTAGCTACGAATTATCGCAAAGACCAGTGTTTAATCAAGTTTTAAATATGCTTGAAAAAGCATTTAAAAAAATACCCGATAATACTAATCTGACTTTGCATTCTGACCAAGGATGGCAGTATCAAATGACACAATATCAGCATTTATTAAAGAAAAAAGGAATTATGCAAAGCATGTCCAGAAAAGGTAATTGTCTTGATAATGCGATAATTGAAAACTTCTTTGGAATATTAAAATCAGAGTTGTTTTATCTTAAAAAATACACTTCCATTAATCAATTGAAACAAGAGATTGTTGAGTATATAAATTATTATAATAATGACAGAATTAAACTTAATCTAAAAGGAATGAGCCCGATACAATATCGAGCTCATTATTATAAAACTTAATTATTAATTTGTCTAAACTTTTGGGTGCACTCTAAAT
>NZ_JCAXEB010000042.1:0-1462 GCF_059758655.1 Flavobacterium sp. GQ95 | reverse complement strand
TACGCCAAGATTTACCTCTTACCAGTATGATCCCTCGGGGCGATTCCTGGTCAAAAGTACCGATATTGAAGGCTTGTCCACAACATTTGCCTATAATCCTTACAATGGATTATTAGATAGCGAAACCAATCCTTATGGCTTAAGAACCTCCTATGATTATAACGCCTGGATGAAAAAAACAAGGACTACTGATTATCTGGGAAAGATCACCTATTACCTCTATATAAAAAGTGGGGACGAAACTGTAGTGGTCACTGCAGGAGATGATTTCATTGAGACCAACCGGGAAACCTACGATGATCTGGGCAGAATGACGATATCCATGACAAAAGATATTACGGGAAACTTCTCTAAAGTTTCTTATTTGTATGATAGCCTGGGCAGGAACTATAAAATAAGCGAACCGTGGTATTTGTGGGGTCCCGACCAATGGAATGAAACAAAGTATGATGTTTATGGCAGGATGACCCAAAGCACTTCTTTTACAGGAAAGACAGTGAGCGTGAATTATTCCGGGCTCACTACTACTGTAAGTGAGGGGGCAAAAAGCAAAATTACAACAAAGAATGCCATCGGAAATATTGTTTCTGTAACCGACTCGCCGGGAGGTACTATACGCTATACCTATTTTGCCAATGGCAATCTGAGATCATCCAATTATGATGGGGTTGTAACTACCATTGAGCAGGATCTCTGGGGCAGGAAGACCAGATTAACAGACCCTTCAGCGGGTGTGTACTGCTATAGCTATAACGGCTTTGGAGAAACAATGTCAGAAACAAGCCCAAATGGTACCACTACATATAAACTTAATAATGTAGGCAAACTGATTGAAAAAACAATAATAGGCAATCCTTCTTCTTTAACCAATAGCAATACCGTTTATGAGTATGATGGTACCACAAAATTATTAACCTCGAGTACCTTTACCAATACCCTTGAATCCGGAGCTGTCACTACAAATACATTTACATATGACAGATTCAGGCGTCTGGAGAAAACTACAGAAACAACACCCTATGCTATTTTTACCAAACAATTCACTTTTGATGCCATTGGAAGGGTGGATAAGGAAACAAGTACGGCACTATTACTGGCAAACAAAAAAGAGAGTTCCAGGATCATACAGCATACCTATAAAAATGGTAGTCCATGGCAGATAATTGATGATGCCACCCAAAAAGTATTGTGGCAGACCGATGCGGTAAATGTTCGCGGGCAGCTAACAAATGCCTGGCTGGGCAATGGCATTTCCATAACCAATACCTATGACCAATATGGCTTTGTTAGCGAATCCAGGCATCTAAAGTTCGGATCGGACTATTTTGGCGGGCAATACATACCAGTTACAGTAATGAGACTGGTCACAAAATTTGCTCCTTTAACAGGCAATCTGACCACTCGTGCAAACGGTTTCTCTGATGGTATGAAATATGAATTTTTTCAATATGACGCCCTGGAT
>NZ_JCAXEB010000041.1:0-1462 GCF_059758655.1 Flavobacterium sp. GQ95 | reverse complement strand
AACGCCAAGATTTACCTCTTACCAGTATGATTCCTCGGGGCGATTCCTGGTCAAAAGCACTGATATTGAAGGTTTGTCCACAATATTTACCTACGATCCTTATAATGGATTGTTGATGAGCGAAACCAATCCTTATGGCTTAAGAACCTCTTATGATTATAACGCCTGGATGAAAAAGGTAAGAACTACTGATTATCTGGGAAAGATAAGCTACTATACCTACTCAAAAAGTGGGGAAGAAACTTATGTATATATTTCCGGAAGTGACCTAAATGCGGTCTCCCTGGAAGTCTATGATGATTTGGGCAGAAAAACGCTATCAGGAGTAAAATATATAACCGGAGACTTTTCTAAAGTTTCTTACCTGTATGACAGTATGGGCAGGAACTATAAAATAAGTGAACCTTATTATGATTGGGGGCCAACCCAGTGGAATGAAACCAAGTATGATGTTTATGGCAGGATGACCCAAAGCACTTCCTTTACCGGAAAGACAGTGAGCGTGAATTATTCCGGGCTCACTACCACTGTAAGTGAGGGGGCAAAAAGCAAGTCTTCTACAAAGAATGCCATAGGCAATATTGTTTCTGTAACCGACTCGCCGGGAGGTACTATCACCTATAGCTATTTTGCCAATGGCAATCTGAGATCATCCAATTATGATGGGGTTGTAACTACCATTGAGCAAGACGCCTGGGGCAGGAAAACCAGATTAACAGACCCTTCAGCGGGTGTGTACTGCTATAGCTATAACGGCTTTGGAGAAACAATGTCAGAAATAACTCCAAATGGCACCACTACATATAAACTTAATAATGTAGGCAAACTGATTGAAAAAACAATAATAGGTAATCCTTCTTCTTTAACCAATAGCAATACCGTTTATGAGTATGATGGTACCACAAAATTATTAACCTCAAGCATTTTTACCAATACCCTTGAATCCGGGGCTGTCACTACAAATACATTTACATATGACAGATTCAGGCGTCTGGAGAAAACTACAGAAACAACACCCTATGCTGTTTTTACCAAACAATTCACTTTTGATGCCATTGGAAGGGTGGATAAACAAACAAGCACGGCACTATTACTGGCAAACAAAAAAGAGAGTTCCAGAATCATACAGCATACCTATAAAAATGGTAGTCCATGGCAGATAATTGATGATGATGCCCAAAAAGTATTGTGGCAGACCGATGCGGTAAATGTTCGTGGACAGCTTACCAATGCCTGGCTGGGCAATGGCATTTCCATAACCAATACCTATGACCAATATGGCTTTGTTGGCGAATCCAGGCATCTAAAGTTCGGATCGGACTATTTTGGCGGGCAATACATACCAGTTACAGTAATGAGACTGGTCACAAAATTTGCTCCTTTAACAGGCAATCTGACCACCCGTGCAAACGGTTTTGCTGATGGGATGAAATATGAATTTTTTCAATATGACGCCCTGGAC
>NZ_JCAXEB010000040.1:0-1597 GCF_059758655.1 Flavobacterium sp. GQ95 | reverse complement strand
TCACACTCCCACAATTTCCTGGGCAATCTCTCTGCATTACTGCTTAATTCTTGCCAATATCATAGTGGAAGGGCTATAGAATTACTTGATATGGCTTATCAGTATTGACGTAATGGTAAGTCTTAATATTGTTTTAAAGATAATCTTCAACTCTTGATTTTTCCTATCGCAAATGAGTATCCCAGCCTTTTAGATACTTTTCGAAAGTAATTTTCCGTAGGTGATTGAAAATCCACATTTCAAAATTGGGATCAAGCCATGCTGCAAATTCTCGCGCTAATATCTCATGCATCCACGTTTGGGGATTATCTTCTTTATTTTTTGTTTCGTAAATATAATTTCTCCTTTGTTCGATACCTAAGATTTGATTCTCAAAACGCGAATTCTCGTCTTGGGAGTCATTATCATCTAATAAAGATAACTCAGTTCCGAATCCAAATAGTTGATGAAAATTTTCATCAATACATAATTCTTTTATAAAATTATCAGTCTGTTCCATTCTTAAAAAACTATTGGGATGCTTATTAAAAATTTTTGCCATCTCTGTGGCATTTACCATTATCCCTTTTTCGTTCCCTAGTAAAAAGTGTATAGCAGCTTGCTGATAAATAAATTCTAATGTTTTCATGAAATAGTATTTTATATCCGTTTCAATACAATTCGATCTCTTTTAAATAAAGAAAGATGCTCATTGCTGAGCATCTTTACCCGGAGTTTTTGAAGATGATTCTCCTTGCAACTTTAAAAAAACATTATAAAAGTAAATAAGTAATAATTAAAATCCACAGAAGCACACTACACATCTATACACGCGCGTAATTTTAGTAAATGATGATATTACGTTTTCATTGTTTTACATATGTTACCATAACGCAACAAATATGAAAAGTGTGAAATTTTGAATATAAAAATAATCTCGAATGGACCATTAATTATCCAAAATAGGATCATTTTTAATCTTTAGGAATTTCCGGATAGTTAATCTGATTAGTCGTTTATACAATTAGATTCCTTTAAAACAAGAAAGATGCTCATTGCTGAGCATCTTTTTCTCTAAGTTTACAAAAGTCTATCCTACTATTCTTAAAAAACTTATTTCAAAAGTACATAACAAAAAAACAATACCTACAGCAATACACTACACAACTATACACGTGAGTAATTTTAATAGATGATTGATACTGCGTTTTCATTGTTTTACATGTAAAACTGAGTAAATGATTCTTCAGGTTTTTGACTTCTCAAGTGTTGAATGTATTATTTTTTTCTATTTCTTCAGTTTTAAGATGAAGTCCAGATATTAGACACCATCCTGTTTCAAAACTTTTAACCTGTTTATTTAGTAATTAGGATGGATGGGATTGTCTTTAAAGTTCGAGAAAATTCAAAACTTGTCAAGTATAAACACTTCACACTAATGATTGCTATTTTAACTGGATTTCTATTCTGCAAAAGGTCAGTTGCTTCCAACTAACAATAAAAGACTACTGGTTGGACTCATAATCAATTGCAAAAGGAACTCAATAACTTAAAGTAGTTCGTTTTATCTAAAAAAAGTATTACTTAATAAGTTAAAAAATAAAAAGGAGATCAAAAA